>JBDSNZ010000075.1:0-7436 GCA_039915055.1 Ornithinibacter sp. | reverse complement strand
GCCGTCCTGTGGCACCCCTGACACCCACCCCTGGAGTCTTGCGCGTGAGCAACCCTCGCCCGGCAGCAGTCATCGTTCTCGCCGCGGGGGAGGGCACCCGGATGCGGTCCTCGACACCCAAGGTCCTGCACCGGATCGGCGGCACAGCTCTGGTCGGTCACGCCATCCGCGCCGCGCGGGCCACCGGCGCCGAGCACGTCGAGGTCGTGGTCAGGCACGAGCGTGACCGAGTCGTGGCCTTCTGCCTGGCTCAGGACGACTCCCTCGTCGTCGCTGACCAGGACGACGTCAAGGGCACCGGCCGCGCGGTGGAGTGCGGGCTCCAGGCGCTCCCACCGGACCTCACCGGCACGGTGCTCGTCACCTACGGCGATGTGCCGCTCCTGACCGGCGACACCCTCGTCGAGCTCACCGCGACCCACGCCGAGACCGGGAGCGCGGTGTCCGTCGTGACGGCGCACCTCCCCGACCCCACGGGCTACGGCCGGGTGGTTCGCGATGCCGATGGCCGGGTGGCTCGCATCGTGGAACAGAAGGACGCGACCGAGGACGAGCGGGCCATCACCGAGATCAACTCCGGCATCTACGCGTTCGAGGCGAGCGTGCTGCGCCAGGCGCTTGCGGGGGTGGGCACCGACAACGCACAGGGCGAGAAGTACCTCACCGACGTCGTCGCGATCGCGCGCAAGGCGGGCCTGGCGGTGCGAGCCCACGTCATCGAGGACCTCTGGCAGACCGAAGGCGTCAACGACCGGGTCCAGCTCGCCACCCTGGGCAGGGAGCTCAACCGCCGGGTCTGCGAGAAGCACATGCGCGCCGGGGTGAGCATCCTGGACCCCGCGACCACGTGGATCGACGTGGACGTGAGCATCGGCGCGGACAGCACGGTCCTCCCGGGCACCCAGCTGCTCGGGGCGACGAGCATCGGTGCAGGCGCCGTCGTGGGACCAGAGGTCACCCTCACCGACACCGAGGTGGGCGACGAAGCTCAGGTGACTCGTGCGGTCGCCAACCTGGCGGTCATCGGCGCGGGCGCCACGGTCGGCCCCTACTCCTACCTTCGCCCGGGCACGCGGCTCGGCGCTCGCGCCAAGATCGGCGGCTTCGTCGAGACGAAGAACGCCGAGATCGGCGATGGCGCGAAGGTGCCGCACCTCACGTATGCCGGTGACGTCACCATCGGGGAGGGTGCCAACATCGGCGCCGGGACGATCTTCGCCAACTTCGACGGAGTCTCCAAGCACCACACCACCATCGGGCGCGACTCCTTCGTGGGCTCCCACACGGTGCTCGTCGCGCCGGTGACCGTGGCCGACGGGGCCTACGTCGCCGCCGGCTCGGCCGTCACCCAGGATGTCGGGCCGGGCCAGATCGGTGTGGCTCGGGGCCGCCAGCGGAACGTCGACGGCTGGGTGGCGAGGGCTCGGGCCGGAACTGCCACGGCCGCTGCGGCTCTGGCAGCGCTGGCGTCGCGTGAAGCCAGCACCCGGCATCCCGATGATTCGGCATCCACCATCGAAGGTGAGCACCAGTGAGCCCGCACCGACCACCGTCAGCGAACATCCGCAAGAAGCCGAAGAAGCAGCTCATGGTCTTCTCGGGTCGTGCGAACCCCGGCCTGGCCCAACAGGTTGCCGCGATGCTCGGCACCGAGCTGGTGCCCACGAGCGCCTACGACTTCGCGAACGGTGAGATCTACGTACGCTTCGAGGAGTCGGTGCGCGGGTCGGACGCATTCGTCATCCAGAGCCACACCAACCCGATCAACGAGGCGATCATGGAGCACCTGCTCATGGTCGACGCCCTCAAGCGCGCCAGCGCCAAGCGGATCACCGTCGTCATGCCGTTCTACGGCTACGCCCGTCAGGACAAGAAGCACCGTGGCCGCGAGCCGATCAGCGCCCGCCTGATGGCCGACATGTTCAAGACGGCGGGCGCCGACCGGCTGATCTGCGTGGACCTGCACACCGACCAGATCCAGGGGTTCTTCGACGGGCCGGTCGACCACCTCATGGCCCTGCCGATCCTCAGCGACTACGTCGCGACGAAGTACGGTCACGAGGACCTCGCGGTGGTCTCCCCGGACGCCGGCCGCATCAAGGTCGCCGAGCAGTGGTCCAAGCGCCTGGGCGGTGTGCCGCTGGCCTTCATCCACAAGACCCGTGACATCAACCGGCCCAACGAGATGGTTGCGAACCGGGTGGTGGGTGAGGTCGCCGGTCGGGTCTGTGTGCTCGTCGACGACATGATCGACACCGGTGGCACGATCACCAAGGCTGCCGACGCCCTGATGGCCGACGGGGCGAAGGACGTCATCATCGCGGCAACCCACGCGATCCTCTCCGCGCCTGCGGTCCAGCGGCTCCAGGAGTGCGCAGCCCGTGAGGTCATCGTCACCAACACCCTGCCGATCCAGCCCGAGATGGAGATCGAGTGCCTCACGGTGCTCTCGATCGCCCCGCTCATCAGCGCAGCAGTCAAGGAGGTCTTCCAGGACGGCTCGGTGACGAGTCTCTTCGCCGGCCGCACCTGACTCCGCGAAAGGCACGGGTGGAGGGTCAGGCGTCGGCCGCCTTGCGAGCTCGGTATGCCGCGACGTTGGCCCGGGTGCCGCAGGTGCCGTCGCAGAACTTGCGCGAGCGGTTGCGCGAGAGGTCGACGTAGACGTCTTCGCAGTCCTCGCCCGAGCAGACCTGGAGCCGCTCGCTCTGTGAGGTGCGCACCAGCTCGACGAGCGCCATGGCGATCTCGACCGCGACCTTCTGGCCGAGTGGGGCGTCCTCGGGCGTGGCGTGGGTGTGCCACCCGTAGGCCTGCCCGTGGTTGACCAGCCGGGGGAGGGCGGCGCCCTCCGCGAGCAGGGCGTTGACCTCCTCGGCGAGGGCCGCCACGTCTGCGGACCACACGCTGCGCAGCCGGCTGCGCAGCAGGTGGATGCCCTCGACGTCGTGCGGCGCGCACCTGGCCCGTGACCAGCCGAAGCCCTCGAAGAACGCCGTCACGTCCCGTGCCGTGGCGAGCCCGTCCTCGGGCGTGGGTCCCAGGCCGGGAGCGGTGTTGACGAGGGCAGCAGCGGTGGACAGCGTCACCGTGACGTCATGAGTGAAAGCATTTTGACTCATGACGTCAGCATACTCTACTGTCATCGGCGTAACGATTTTTGATCCTGACATGGAAGTGGGCGAGTGATGGTCGCGGCGATGAAGCAGCACCTCGGAACCGGACTCTTGGCGATGGTGCTGTCGTGCGCGGCCTTCGGCACCGCCGGTCCCTTCGCCAAGGCGCTGATCGGCGCAGGGTGGACCCCCGGCGCCGTCGTCCTGGTGCGCATCTCCGGGGCCGCCCTCATCCTGCTGCCGTTCACGATGTGGACCCTGCGTGGTCGGTGGCGCTCCATCGTCCGCGAGCTCCCCCTCGTGGGGCTGTACGGCGCCCTTGCGGTGGCAGCAGCCCAGCTCGGCTACTTCCAGGCCGTCGAGCGCCTCACCGTCGGCGTCGCCCTCCTCATCGAGTACCTCGGGATCGTCCTCGTGGTGCTGTGGGTGTGGCTGATCACCCGGCGCTCACCGCACCGGTTGACCCTGCTCGGCATCGTGCTGGCGATCTCCGGCCTCGTCCTCGTGCTCGACGTGACCGGCCAGTCCACCCCTGACCTCGTCGGTGTCCTCTGGGGGCTCCTGGCGGCCACCGGGCTGGCGGGCCACTACGTCCTCGCGGCCCGTGAGCCACGACTGCCGGCGCTCGCGTTCGCGGGCCTCGGCCTGGGCGCCGGCGCCGTGGTGCTCTCCGTCCTGGGCCTCACGGGCATCATCCCGATGGTGGCCGGCGCGGATGTCGTGCAGGTTGCGGGACGCGGCATCCCGGTCTGGATCGCCTTCGCGGAGCTCATCGTCATCGCGGCCGTCGCGGCCTACGTCCTGGGCATCATCGGCGCTCGCCACCTCGGCTCCACGCTCGCGTCCTTCGTCGGGCTCAGCGAGGTGATGTTCGCGGTGCTCTTCGCCTGGCTGATCCTCGGTGAGCTGCCCGGACCCGTGCAGCTGCTCGGCGGCGCGGTGCTCCTCGGCGGCGTCGTCGCGGTGCGGCTCGGCGAGCGCGACCGTCAGCGACAGGACGACTCAGCCGACCACCACGCCGATTTCAGCCTTCCCTCACCCGTCGCCTAGACTCCAGCGGTTGCCTCGGCGAGGGACGTCGCACCGGCCAGAGAAGTCCGGTGACCGCCACAGTGCGGACCACGACGAATCCGTGATCGACGCTGGCGGCGCGCAGATCAGGTGGATCCGCGGGCCGTTCGTGCGCCAGATGTTCGGTGCCACGTCCCGCGTCGAGGACCGACTGCTCATCCGACCTCACTTCCCCAGGAGATTCCCGTGTCCGAGACCAGGCTCGATGCCGAGACCCGCACCCAGTTCGGCAAGGGTGCCGCACGCAAGATCCGTCGTGACCACAAGATCCCCGCGGTCATGTACGGCCATGGGACCGACCCGGTGCACATCACGCTGCCCGGTCACGAGACCATGCTCGTCCTGAAGAACTCCAACGCCCTCCTCACCATCGTCATCGACGGAGAGGACCACCTGGCGCTCGCGAAGGACGTCCAGCGCGACCCGATCAAGCCCGTCATCGAGCACATCGACCTCGTCGTGGTGCGCCGCGGCGAGAAAGTCACCGTCGAGGTCAACGTGCACCTCGAGGGCGAGGCGGCCCCCGAGACCGTCGTCACCACCGGCCACACGACCCTTGAGGTCGAGGTCGAGGCGACCAACATCCCCGAGTTCCTCATGGTCTCGGTCGAAGGCCTCAAGGCCGGAACCATGATCCATGCCTCGGACGTCACCCTGCCCGAGGGGGCGACCCTCGTCACCGACGGGGAGGCACTCGTCGTCAACGTGAGCCAGCAGATCGCCCAGGACGCCCTCGACGAGGAGCTCGCCGAGGCCGAGGCCGAGGCCGGCATCGAGCGCGAGGAGTCCGACGAGGCCATCGCCGAGGCTGCCGAGACCGACGCTGCGGCATCGGAGCCGACCGACCAGGCCTGATCCACGGCACTCCAGCACGCCCCGACGGGGCCCGGTCCCACGAGGGCCGGGCCCCGTTCGCGTCGGTGGCCACCGGCATACTCTTCCCTCGTGAGCGACTCCAGCCCCTGGCTCGTCGTCGGACTGGGAAACCCCGGCCCGACCTATGCCGGCAACCGTCACAACGTCGGGGCGATGGTGGTCGAGGAGCTCGCGCGCCGCGCCGCGTCGACGCTTCGAACGCACAAGGCGCGTGCCGTGGCCGCCCAGGTCCGACTAGGGTCCGGGCCCGGGGGAATGCCGGGGCCGGCTGCCGTGATCGCTGTGCCGTCGTCCTACATGAACGAGTCCGGCGGGCCGGTGTCGGCGCTGCTGCGGTTCTTCTCCGTGCAGCCAGAGCTCCTCGTCGTGATCCATGACGAGCTCGACCTCGACCCCGGCACCATCCGGCTCAAGCGTGGCGGTGGCGAGGGGGGTCACAACGGGCTGCGCTCGATCAGCGCCTCCGTGGGGACCCGTGACTACCACCGGGTGCGGGTCGGCATCGGCCGACCGCCAGGTCGGATGGACGCCGCCGACTTCGTGCTGCGCGACTTCTCCAAGGTCGAGCGCGCAGAGCTGCCCTTCCTCCTGGACGATGCCGCGGATGCCGTGGAGGCGCTCGTGACGCTCGGCCTGCTCGACGCCCAGCAGCAGGTGCACTCCCCGCGCTGAACCCGTGAGAGGGTCGACCCTCGCTCGGCGCGGATCGGCCGAAGCGCCGAAGGAGGACCAGCCCGTGGTCGGTGGGGTCCCGGCGCAGGACTAAAATCGAGGCAATGCCCTCACTGACCCCGCTGCGTGCCGTCTTCGGTGCCCTCCCCGAGATGGCCCGCCTGCGAGAAGCCCTCGCCCCACCCGCTGCCGAGGTGACGGCCTCGGTCGCACCGGGCGCCAGGCATGCGGTGATCTCGGCCCTGGCCGCCGTGTCGTCCCGAGACCCTGCTCCGGCGGTCCCGCACGGTCCGGTCCGCGGCCCGGTGCTGGCGGTGACGTCCACCGGTCGTGAGGCGGAGGACCTCCACACCGCACTTGTCGCCAGCCTCGGACCGGATGCCGTGGCGCACTTCCCGTCGTGGGAGACCCTGCCGCACGAGCGCCTCAGCCCCAGGAGCGACACCGTGGGCCAGCGGCTCTCGGTGCTCCGCCGGTTGGCCCATCCCTCCGACCGGGACGTGTCGCACGGACCGCTCGCCGTCGTCGTCGCTCCGGTGCGGGCCGTCCTCCAGCCGATCGCGAAGGGCCTCGGCGAGCTGCGACCGGTGGCGCTGGCCGCCGGCGAGGAGATGCCCCTCGAGCACGTGGTCGAGGCCCTCGCCGCCGCTGCCTACACCCGCACCGACCTCGTCGAGCGTCGCGGCGAGTTCGCCGTGCGAGGCGGCATCCTCGATGTCTTCCCGCCCACCGAGGAACACCCGTTGCGCCTGGAGTTCTGGGGCGACACCGTCGAGGAGATCCGGTGGTTCAAGGTCGCGGACCAGCGCTCCCTCGAGATCGCCGACCACGGGCTGTGGGCACCGCCATGCCGTGAGCTGCTGCTCACCGACGCGGTGCGGGCGCGGGCTGCGGCTCTGGTCGAGATGCTTCCCGGCGCGGCAGACCTGCTGGAGAAGCTCTCCCTCGGCATCGCCGTCGAGGGCATGGAGTCCCTGGCCCCCGCGCTGGTCGACGGCATGGAGACCCTGCTGCACGTGCTGCCGGACCGGTCGCTGCTGGTCGCCTGTGACCCCGAGCGGGTGCGTGGTCGAGCCCACGACCTCGTCGCGACGAGCCAGGAGTTCCTCGACGCGGGGTGGGCCAACGCGGCATCCGGCAACTCGGTGCCCATCGACCTCGAGGGAGTGCTCGGCACGGCGTCCTTCCGCACCCTCGCCGAGCTGCGCGGCCTGGCCCGCGAGCTCGACGTGCGGTGGCTCGACCTGACCCCCTTCGTCGGTGACGACGACGACGACGTCCTCGACCTCGGCGCACTCGCCTCCCCGACGTTCCGGGGCAACACCGAGGATGCCGTGGCCGAGCTGCAGGGCCTCCTGGCCCGGGACTGGTCGGTCCTGGTCGTCACCGAGGGCTCCGGCCTGGCGAAGCGCGTGAGCGAGGTGCTGGGCGAGCAGGACGTGCCGAGCAGGCTCCTCGCCGAGGGTGCCCAGCCGACCCGAGGCGTCGTCACCATCACCACTGGTGCGGTGGGAGGTGGGTTCCTCGTGCCGTCGGTGCGCCTCGCCGTGATCACCGAGTCCGACCTCACCGGCGCGGCGCCCGGGTCCGGCACCTCCACCAAGGACATGCGCCAGATGCCCTCGCGGCGCCGCAACCAGGTCGACCCCCTCCAGCTGCGCCCGGGCGACTTCGTCGTGCACGAGCAGCACGGTGTCGGCA
>JBDSNZ010000299.1:0-20881 GCA_039915055.1 Ornithinibacter sp. | reverse complement strand
GCCCGCGTCCGCTTCCGGGACGCCTTCACCCGCTCCTGACCCGCGCCCTGTGGATGGCCGGTCCCGGATGTCGGGCGCACGGCATACGGTAGGTCGGTCAATGTGCCGGTGTCGGCACCGGTGCGGTCCGTCGGGAGGTGAGTGGTGCGCGTCTTCGCGGTGGAGCGACTGGCCGACCTCACCAACCGTGACCTCGACGAGGTCTGCGGCACGGTCACGGTCGCCCGCGGCCTCGCCTACGCCAAGCAGGGGCGGGTGGTGGACCTCGAGCTCGGTGACGAGGGCACCGAAGCGGTCGGCTGGGTCGGCGGCAGCGCCGGCCAGACCTATCGCACGGAGGTGTCGCTTCGCCTGGTCACCGGATCGACCGGGGGCCGCATGCCGTTGCACCGTTGGCACAGCGAGTGCACCTGCCCGATGGTCAGCGACTGCAAGCACGCGGTCGCGGTGGCCGCCACCGTGCGCGACCGGGTGCCCGTGCGGGAGCGCGCATCACGGCGCGACGGGGTCAGCGGGGCCGGGCCGGGACGGGCCCGCAGCACCACCGCAGTGCAGCCACCACCGCCGCCCACCTGGGAGCGCGCGCTCGGCGGCCTGCTCGACGACGGCGGTGAGGCGGCCGAGCACACTCCGGTGGCGCTGCTCATCGATACCTCCCGCCCGACCCCCGGTCGAGCGAGCCACCCGCCCGAACAGCTGCGCATTAGGCCGGTCGTGCCGGGGGTGCGCGGGGGGTGGATCCGCACCGGGGTCTCCTGGGAGACCTTCGCCGGGGGCTACTACGGCCTCGGGCGGGTGACCTTCTCCGACGACCAGCGGGACGCCCTCACCGCGCTGGCCGACGCCCACCGCCGCTCGGTGCGTGCCTACGGCTACGGCCGGATGCCGGACGCGATCCTCCTGGACCACCTCGGGCCCGGCTGGGTGGGGTTGATCCGGGCCGCGGACCGTGCAGGGGTGCGGCTGCTGACGGACATGAAGGACGGCGGAGAGGTCGCGTTCGCACCTGACCCTGCCGAGCTCGTCGTCGACGTGGTGCGCACCCCTGACGGTGCCGAGCTGCATCCCCGCCTCGACCTGCCCGGGGGTTCCGGGCCCGAGACCAGGCTCGTGGGCACTCCCGCGACGGGGTTCTGGCTGCGCGACGGCGCCACCCTCGTGCTCGGAGCCCTGGCCGAGCCGCTCGACACGACCCGCCAACGGCTCCTGGACCTCGGGGTCATCGAGGTGCCCGAGGCGGACTGGGCCCGCTTCACCGTGACGCACCTGCCGGGCCTGCGGCGCAAGGCCAGGGTGCGCAGCCTCTCCCCCGATCTGGACCTGCCCGACACCGTGCCACCGCGCCTCGCGCTCACCGTGACCTTCGAGGAGGGGCACCGCGCGCACCTGGTGTGGGGCTTTCGCTACGGGGCGGTCGGCGGCGGGGTGCTCGTGCCGCTGTCCGCGGAGGAGCACGACCCGATGCGCGACCGCCACGCCGAGCGGTCCCTGGTCGAGGACCTCCTCGCCGTGCCCGACGTGGCGGAGTTCCAGCCCCTCTGGCAGGTCGTGGCCAAGGTGCGGCGGTTGGTGCCCGAACGACGCCTGCACGGTTTCACCACGGTGTCCTTCGCCGAGCTGCTGCCGGTGCTGGAGGACCACCCTGGGCTCGAGCTGAGCACCGTGGGCGAGCCCGCTGCCTACAGCGAGGCGGTGGAGGCCCCCCTCATCTCCGTGTCGACCTCCGACGCCGGGGGTGGGGTGACCGACTGGTTCGACCTCGGCATCTCGGTCACGGTCGGTGAGGAGGAGGTGCCACTCGCCCCCCTCATCGAGGCGCTGGCGCGGGGGCACGAGCGGCTCATCCTCGAGAGCGGCACCTGGTTCTCCCTGGACCGCCCCGAGCTCGAGGCCCTGCGCGCGCTGGTCGAGGAGGCCCGTTCACTGCAGGACAAACCGACCGACCCGCTGCGCATCTCGGTCGTGCACGCGGGCCTGTGGGAGGAGCTGGCCGCCCTGGGCGTCGTCGAGCAGCAGAGCGAACGCTGGGCCCGGTCCGTGGGGGCCCTGCTCGACCTCGACTCGATCGAGCCGGCCGAGGTGCCCGCGGGCCTCGACGCCACGCTGCGGCCCTACCAGGTCGACGGGTTCCGCTGGCTCTCACTGCTCTGGGACACCGGTCTGGGTGGGGTGCTGGCCGACGACATGGGTCTGGGCAAGACGATGCAGATGCTCGCGATGGTGCTGCGGGCACACGAGCGCGGCGAGCTCGAAGACCCGGTGCTCGTGGTGGCCCCCACCTCGGTGCTCTCGACCTGGGCCGGGGAGGCCGCCCGGTTCGCGCCGGGGCTGAAGGTGGTCGTCGTCGACCGCACGCGTGGCAAGGCGAAGATGAGCCTGCAGGACACGGTCTCCGGGGCTCAGCTCGTCATCACCTCGTATGCCGTGGCGCGCATCGACGAGGCGGAGTTCCGCTCGCGCACCTGGGGAGCCGTCGTCCTGGACGAGGCGCAGTTCGTGAAGAACCACCAGGCCAAGACCTATCAGGCGGTGCGCCGCCTGTCGGCCCGGGCGAA
Source organism: Ornithinibacter sp. (assembly GCA_039915055.1). Taxonomy (GTDB): domain Bacteria; phylum Actinomycetota; class Actinomycetes; order Actinomycetales; family Dermatophilaceae; genus Fodinibacter. The sequence continues at coordinate 18,326 of JBDSNZ010000299.1, read as the reverse complement.
GTTCGCGATCACCGGCACGCCGTTGGAGAACTCGCTGATGGACCTCTGGTCGCTCCTGTCGATCGTGGCGCCCGGGCTGCACCCGAGGCCCGCGCACTTCAAGGAGCAGTGGGCCAAGCCGATCGAGAACGACGGCAACACCGAGCTGCTCGCCTCGCTGCGGCGCCGGATCCGCCCACTGATGCTGCGCCGCACCAAGGAGGCGGTCGCGACCGAGCTGCCCCCGAAGATGGAGCAGGTGCTCTCGGTCGCCCTGCACCCCCGGCACCGCGCCATCTATGACCGGCACCTCCAGCGCGAGCGGCAGCGACTGCTGGGGCTCATCGACGACGTCGACGGCAACCGGATCGCCATCCTGCGGGCCCTCACCGTGCTGCGGCAGATGTCGCTCGACCCGTCACTGGTGGACCAGGAGTATGCCGGGCTGGCGTCGTCGGCGAAGATCGACGCCCTGGTGGAGCAGGTGAGCGAGCTCGCCCAGGAGGGGCACCGCGCACTGGTGTTCTCGCAGTTCACCGGATTCCTCGCACTGGTGCGCACCCGGCTCGAGGCCGAGGGCATTGCCTATGAGTACCTCGACGGGCGCACCCGCAACCGCGCCGAGCGGATCGCCGCGTTCCGCGAGGGTGAAGCGCCGGTGTTCCTCATCTCGCTCAAGGCTGGTGGGTTCGGTCTGACGCTCACCGAGGCCGACTACGTCTTCGTGCTCGACCCGTGGTGGAACCCCGCCGCCGAGGCCCAGGCCATCGACCGCACCCATCGCATCGGGCAGACCCGCCCGGTCAACGTCTACCGGCTGGTCTCCCGCGACACCATCGAGGAGAAGGTCGTCGCCCTCCAGGAGCGCAAGCGCGACCTCTTTGCCCGGGTCGTCGACGACGGAGCCGCGCTGTCGAGCGCCATGACCGCAGACGACCTGCGCGAGCTCCTGCGCACCTGAGGACGTGTCCAGCCCCGCCGACGCCCAGCCTCGGCGCGTGGCACAGTGGCGCGATGGACGAGGTCGAGCTCCACTCCGTCGGTGATGTCGCGGCCCGCGTCGGCGTGACCCCTTCGACCGTGCGGATGTGGGGCCAGCGCTACGGCCTGAATGCCTCCGGTCGGTCGGCGGGCGGTCATCGTCGGTTCACTCCCGCGGACGTCGACGTGCTCGAACGGTTCCACCAGGCAGTGGTCTCGGGGGAGAGCCCGATGGCGGCAGCGGCGGCACTCACCGGGTCGCGGACCAGCGGGGCTTCCGGCGGAGGGCCGGGCGGTGCTGTCCTCGCGGTGCCCGGAGCCGGGCGACAGGCCCGCGGACTGGCCCGAGCCGCGTCCCGCCTCGATGAGATGGCCGTCGAGGACGGCGTGCTCGAGTCGTTGCGCGAGCAGGGGACGGTGGCGGTCTGGGACGAAGTGGTCCGCCCGCTCCTCGTGGCGGCAGGCGAGCGCTGGCAGCGCACGGGGACCGGCATCGAGATCGAGCACCTGTTGACCCAAGCGATCAGCACGGCCTTCATCCGCTATCTCTCACACCTTCCAGAACTTCCACGAGATCGTCCAGTCCTCCTCGCTGGAGGACCTCATGAAGAACACATCCTTGCGCTCTACGCCGTGCGAGCCCGGCTCGCGGAGGAGGGTGTCCCCTCCCGGCTCCTTGGCCCTCGCACGCCGATGCATGCTTTGGCATCTGCCGCACAGCGAACCAAGTCTCCGGGAGTGCTGGTGTGGATGAGCATCGAAGATGCTGTCGCAGAACGCGATCTGCCTCTGGTCAGGAACGCCCATCGTCGCCTGAAGCTGTTCGTTGGTGGGGCAGGATGGACTCATTCACCCCACGGCAACGTCGTGGTGACCGGGAGCCTCGACGATGCCGGGGCCCAGCTCGGAAGCGCATGGAGGGCTCGACCGCACCCCGGGGCTGTCTAAGGCTTGTCTCTGAAAATTGCACAAGTCTTGGCTCGTTGAATCTTTGAGCGTAGCGTCACGCGCACCCCGCCAGTCGTGGTGGGCGTCCATCCGCGGCAGCCTGCCGCATGCTCCGGGAGCGCCAATGATTCCCTCCGTATCCGGGACCGACATCCCGGTACTGACCTCCGGTCAGTACTCGACGGTCTACAACCTGTTCTCACTCGTCATTGCGTCGATGTTGTTCACCGCCCTCTTCCTGCTGCTGTCCCAAGGTCGGGTTGCGCCGCGCTACCGCACCGCGCTCGTCGTCTCGGCGACCGTGTGCGGTATCGCGACGTACCACTACTTCCGCATCTTCGAGAACTTCCGTGAGAGCTACCCGGCCGGCGCCACGGTCGGCGCCGACCACCTCCTCAGCAACATCGAGTTCAACGAGGCCTACCGCTACGTCGACTGGCTGCTGACGGTGCCGCTGCTGCTGGTGGAGACCATCGCCGTGATGGCACTCGCCCGCTCGGCGTCGCGAGCCCTGCTCTGGAAGCTCGTTCCCGCCTCCGCGCTGATGATCGTGCTCGGCTACCCGGGCGAGATCGCGACGGACATGGGCGTGCGCGCACTGTGGGGCGGGCTGTCGACCATCCCGTTCCTCTACCTGCTCTACGTGCTCTTCGTCGAGCTGTCCAAGTCGGTGGCCCGCCAGCCGATCCAGGTGCAGAACAGCATCAAGCGCCTGCGCATCTCGCTGCTCGCCCTGTGGGGCGTCTACCCGATCGTCTATCTCTTCCCGATCATCGGCGGCGACTTCTTCGGTGGACCCAACGGATTCGTCCTGCGGCAGGCGGGGTACAGCATCGCCGACATCCTGGCCAAGGCTGCCTATGCGCTGGTGATATACAAGATCGCGCGGATCAAGAGTGGTCTGGAGGACAGCCAGTACTCCGAGGACGAGGTCGCACCCGAGGACGAGGTCGCACCCGGCGCGGCGTCCGCGCCCGCACGCCTCCGCGCGAGTGCAGCGTCGAGGGCCTGACGCCCTGAGCATGTCACTGCTCCGCAGCACCCCCGTCCCGCACCAGGGACGGGGGTGCGCAGCGCCGGTGGCACTGCGCGACGTCCAGGTCTTCACCCTGCTGCCGATCGCCTCTGCCGCCGTCCTCCTTGTCGTGAGCATCGCTGCGCCTGCTGCTGCCACCGCGATCGCGCTCCCGGTCGCCATCCTGGGTGCGATCCTCGGAGTTCCGCACGGTGCGGTCGATCACCTCGTGCCAGGGTGGTTGGCCCTTGACGGCCGGTCGGTCCGGCGGGTCGGCCGGAATCCAGCCCTGGTCCGTCAGTTGCGCTTCCTCTCCGCCTATGTCGCGGCGGCCCTGGTTGGCGCCGTGTCCCTGCTGTTCGCTCCCTCACCCACGTTGCTGGTGTTCCTGATCCTGTCCGCTGCGCACTTCGGCTGGGGAGAGGTCGTCACGAGTGCAGAACGTGCCGGACGGGTCACGTCCCTGCGGGCCGGCTCGGTGCTCATCGCCACCGCCAACGGACTGGTCACCGTGGGGCTACTGGTGTGGCGAAACCCCTCGGTGACCGACCCCTACGTGCGCGCGCTGTCACCCGCCGTCGCCGACGGGAGCATCGCGACAGCCGGCGTGGGAGTGCTCGGCACCCTTGCCGTCGTCAGCGCAGCCCTGGTTCTCCTCCTGAGGAGCCGGCGCCCCCTCGAGGCCGGGGAGTTGGTGCTCCTGACCTCCGTCTTCATGTTCTGCCCACCATTGGCGGCTTTCGGCGTGTACTTCGGCCTGTGGCACGCCGTGCGCCACTCGGGCCGACTGCTCGACCTGCTGCGGGCTGACGAGGCCGGGTGCGGCGTGCCGGACCGAGGGTGGGGATCCTCGTTCGCCCGGCTGGCCAGGTTGTCGAGCGCCCCCACCGCCGCAGCCCTCCTCGCGGTCCTCGTGCTCGTGGCACTGCACGACGTGGCGACGCTTTCGGCGGAGGTGTCGGTGCTGCTCGCGGTCACCTTCCCGCACGCCGCCGTCGTCGCCCGCCTCGACGTCGTCCGCAGCCGCCGAGCGTCGATCCCCCGCGCGTCCAGTTCCCGATCCGACACCTAGCCCGGGTGAGTCATGGCCTTCGGGTCAACGAGACGGTCATAGTCCTCGTCGCTGACGTGGCCCGATGCGACAGCAGCCTCGCGCAGGGTCGAGCCGTCGTGGTTCGCCTGCTTCGCGATGGATGCCGCGGCGTCGTAGCCGATGTGGGGTGCGAGTGCCGTCACCAGCATCAGGTCGGCCTCGAGGTTCTGCGCGATCTTCTCCCGATCGGCCTCCAGCCCCGCCACGCAGTGCTCGGTGAAGGAGCGGCACGCGTCGGAGAGCAGGCGCACCGACTCCAGCACGGCGTGCGCCATCACCGGGGTGAACACGTTGAGCTGGAAATTGCCTTGTGTCCCTGCGAAACCCACTGTTGCGTCATTGCCGAAGACACGGGTCACGACCATCGTCATCGCCTCGGACTGGGTGGGGTTGACCTTGCCCGGCATGATCGAGCTGCCCGGCTCGTTCTCCGGGATCCGCAGCTCCCCGATGCCGGTCCGCGGTCCGGAGGCCAGCCAACGCACGTCGTTCGCCATCTTCATCAACGCCCCCGACAGGGTCCGTAGTGCCGAGGAGACCGCGACGAGCCCGTCGTGCGCCGCCAGCTGCACGAAGAGGTTGTCGGCCTGGTGGAACTCCTCGCCCGTCTCGCTCGACAGGTGCTCCGCGACGAGGCGCCCGAAGTCGGCCGGCGCATTGAGCCCGGTGCCGACCGCGGTGCCACCGATGGCGAGGGCGCGGACCCTGCCCACGGCATACCGCACGTCTTCCTGGGCGTCTCGCACCTGCGCGGCCCACGCCCCGATCTCCTGGCCGAGCGTGACGGGCGTCGCGTCCTGGAGATGGGTGCGCCCCACCTTGACGACGTCGGCGAACTCGGCAGCCTTGGCCTGAAGTGCCGCACACAGCCCGTCGATGGCGGGGTGCAGCCGCTCGGCCACCTCGAGCACCACCGCCACGTGCACCGCGGTGGGGAAGGTGTCGTTGCTCGACTGGCTCTTGTTCACGTGGTCGTTGGGGTGCACCGGCTCCTTGCTGCCGAGCACCCCTCCGAGCACCTCGATCGCGCGGTTGGCGATGACCTCGTTGGCGTTCATGTTGCTCTGGGTACCGGAGCCGGTCTGGAAGACGACCAGCGGGAAGTGCTGGTCCAGACCCCCCTCCGCCACCTCACCGGCAGCCTGCACCACCGCGCGTGACACCTCCCCCGGCAGCAGCCCGAGGTCGGTGTTGGCGCGTGCCGCGGCCTGCTTGAGGAGGCCCAGCCCGCGCACCACCGCCCGGCCCCAGACAAAGGTGTCACGGCCGATGTCGAAGTGCTCGAGGCTGCGCTGGGTCTGGGCTCCCCAGTAGCGGTCGGCGGGCACCTCCACGGCGCCCATGGTGTCGCGTTCGGTGCGGGTCTCCATCACCCCACCGTATGCCGGTCAGCGGCTTGCGTGGGCGCCCGGCGCCGAGTGGGGTCAGCGGCCGCGGATCGTCTCACGAGACACCTCCTGCCCGGGATCCACGCCTCGCGGGTGGTCACCGTGCCGGAGGCATCCCGGGCTCGGCGGTCAGTGCTCGTTGGCGTCGGCCGCTGCGCCGGACGGCGTGCTGTCCGAGGGCGTGCTGTCCGAGGGCGTGCTGTCCGAGACGTCGGACGGGGCGGGCGCAGCGGATGCCGGTGATGCCTCTGCGGTGTGTGCCGGGTCAGCGCCCGGGGCGGCCGTGGCCGGTCGCTGGTCGGCCACCCAGTCCACGCCGGTCATCACCCCGGTGCGCACCTTCCCGACGTAGGAGGAGTACTTCCCCTCGGTCTTGCCGTCGACGGCGTCGCCCGCGCGGGCGAGCTGCTCGTCGATGCGCTCCCGGTTGTCATGGGCGAGTTCCCCCGCCTTGGTCGCGGCGCGTTGGAGGTAGTGGTCGGCCTGGTCGGCGAACGTCGTGAGCTTCTTGTCCAGCTCCATCTCCTTGGCCTTGGCCTCGAGGTCGCGCAGCGCGTTGCGGAGCTGATCGGTGGTGGTCATCGGGGGTCCCCCTTCGTGCGGGTGCTCGGAGCGTGGTCACTCCGGTCTACCCCATCAACTCACGGAGCGGCATCCACTGTTCCCGACCTCACCCCGATCAGGGACCACTCAGGGGGATCCCCGACGGGGCCGCACCCTCCGTCAACGGCATCCCGTCTGCAACCTCCCTGTGTTCGAGTCACATCTGCCACACTGAGCGTCTGCAGATTCGCAGTGTCGCGGCGCCAGCAGGACCGCTGCGGCTCGACCCGAGGAGCGCTGTGACACTGCCCGCCGACATCCCGATCGCAGACGGTGCGCAGATGCCCACCATGTGGAGGGCGCGCCGCGAATGGCGGATGGCCCTGGAGCTCGCCGACTCGGCGGTCCACACCCGGGACCTCGCCGGCTGGCCTCGCGGCGACGGCCATCCCGTCATCGTCCTCCCCGGCTTCCTCGCCGGCCCGGAGTCCACCCTCTTCCTGCGCACCCACCTGCGGCGCCTGGGCTATCGGGCCCACGACTGGCGCCAAGGCCGCAACCTCGGCGCCAGCCCCGAGCTCGCCACCCGCCTCGAGGACCTGCTCCTGGAGGTCCACGACCGCTACGGCCGCAAGGTCAGCCTCCTGGGCTGGAGCGCCGGGGGCATCTACGCCCGCGAGATGGCCCGGGCGTTGCCCGACTACACGCGCTCGGTCATCACGTTGGGCAGCCCGTTCCGGGGCCACCCCGCCTCGACCCGCGCCTGGCGGATGTATCGACTGATCAACCGTCGCAACCTCGCGCTCATGTTCACCGACGAGGCGCGGGCGGTCCGCGCCTCCCCCCTCGACGTGCCCACGACGTGCATCTACTCCAAGCACGACGGCATCGTGGCCTGGGAGTGCTGCCTCTCCGACGCGGCCCCGCTCACCGAGAACATCGAGGTGCACGCCACCCACCTCGGATACGGCCACGAGCTCGAGACGCTGCGCGTGGTCGCAGACCGCCTCGCCCAGCCCCAGGGCGCCTGGGCGCCCTGGGGCGGGCACGCGGCCGGTGAAGGTCGGCGCGGCTCTGGCAGTGGCGAGCCCGACACCGGACAGGCCGGCTGAGCCGGTGGCTTCTTCTCGCTGGGCCTCCCCCCTCGATGCGATCTTCCTCATGGGCGAGACGCCCGAGACGCTGATGCACGTCGGCTCGCTGATGTACTTCACCTTCCCCGAGGGGGAGCAACGCTCCTTCCTCCCGGACCTGATGTCCCAGGTGCGCACCTCACCCGTGGAACAGCCGTGGACGCTGCGGTTGCAGACCCACAAGGTGATGCGCCAGCCCGTGCACCGCTGGGTCGAGGACGACGACTTCGACATCGACTACCACGTGCGGCACTCCTCGTTGCCCAGCCCCGGTGGGGAGCGGGAGGTGGGCGTCCTCGTGTCCCGCCTGCACTCCAACCCTCTGGACTTCCGTCGTCCACCGTGGGAGATCCACGTCATCGAGGGTCTGCAGGACGGCCGCTTCGCGGTCTACACCAAGATCCACCACTCCCTGGTCGACGGCTACACCGGGATGCGCATCCTGCAACGGGGGCTGTCCAAGGATCCCGCCGACCGCACCCACCTCTCGTTCTTCAGTCTCACGAAGCCACCCCGGCCGGAGGGCTCACCCGAGCCGGTCGCGGACATCACCTCGATCCTGCGGGGGCTGGCCTCCTCCCTGGGCGCGATGCCCTCGGTCGCCAAGGCCCTGGTGAACACCCAGCTGCGGCGGGGGTCGAGCACCACGAAGGCCATCTCCTCCTACCAGGCGCCGAGCTCGATCCTGAACCATCGGGTCGGTCGAGCGCGACGGTTCGCCACCCAGCACTACTCGATCGAGCGGCTCCGGGCCATCGGCAAGGCGCGCGGCTCGACCCTCAACGACGTGCTCATGGCCATCTGCGCCGGTGGGCTCCGACGCTATCTCGACGAGCTCGAGGCACTCCCCGAGCGCCCCCTCATCGCGTTCATCCCGGTCAACGTGCGGCCCAAGGACAGCGACGGTGGCGGGAACTACGTCGGGGCGACGCTGGTGTCGCTGGCCACCGACGTGGACGACCCGATCTCGCGACTGGCCGCCATCACCGCGTCCTCGCGCGCCGCCAAGGCACGGATGACCGGCATGTCCGGTGACGCGGTCATCGCCTACAGCGCGCTCCTCCTCGCCCCGGCCGGGCTCCAGGTGGTGCGCGCGATGTCCGGGCTGCCGGCGCCGCTGCCCCTGACCCTCAACCTGTGCATCTCCAACGTGCCCGGACCCAAGGAGACCCTCTACTGGCGCGGGGCCCGGCTCGAGGCGACCTACCCGGTCTCGATCCCCGGGCACTCGATGGCCCTGAACATCACCGCTCACTCCTATGCCGGCTCGATCAACCTCGGCTTCATCGGGGACCGCGACGGGATGCCGCACCTCCAGCGCCTGGCGGTGCACACCGGCGAGGCGCTGGCCGAGCTCGAGGACGCGCTGGACCACTGACGCCCTGGGCCCACCGCTCGGCCCCACCTGGCGTGGCCGTCCGTGCCTGACCGGACCTCACAGGGCGACCGACCCGGTGACGCCGACGACCGCGTCACCGCCGACCCAGAAGTCCGCGCCGTCGAAGTCGACGTGCACCCGCCCGCTCCGACCCAGGACGGTGCCCTGCGCGGCCACGTAGGACGCGGGGAGCACACCGGAGGGGATGAGCCACTGCGCCACCGCCGCGTTGAGGCTGCCGGTCACGGGGTCCTCTGTGCGGTCCTCTGCGACGAAGGCACGCACCTCGAGCTGCGCCTGTGCGCCGAGGCGGTGCAGGCCGACCACACCGATGTCCGGGTGGTGCCCGAACGCGTCGAAGTCAGGCTCGACGGCCAGGACGGCTGCGGCGTCGCGAAGACGCAGAGCGACCCATTCCGGACCGTTCTGGCACCACTGCGCATCCACCACGTCGTGGGGTGAGACCCGAAGTGCACGAGCCACCGCCGCGACGTCCTCAGGGTCCACGGGGCCACCGCGGTTGAGCGCGGGCGCTGCGAACGCGAGGCGAGACCCCTCCTGCCTGACCCGGACGAGAGCGGACCCACACTCCTGCACGATCACCCCAACGGTCTTCGGTGAGCCTCCGTCGTCGAGCCATGCTCGGGCGGAACCGAGCGTCGGATGACCGGCGAACGGCAGCTCACGAGTCGTGGTGAAGATCCGCAGGCGGTAGTCGGCGGCGGGGTCCGTCGGAGCCAGCAGGAACGTCGTCGCGCTGAGGTTCGTCCAGTTGGCGAACGAGGCCATCTGTGCGGTGCTCAGGTCGTCGGCGCGATGGACGACGGCCACGGGGTTGCCGCCGGTCAGGACGGAGGTGAACACGTCGACCTGTCGCAGTGCGTGCACGCTCCCCCTTCCTCCTCGTGACCGGCTCGCGGACCCTGCGCTCAGAGGTCGACCGACGCACTCTCGCCCATGTCGGGGCGCTCACCGGTGACCTTGGCCTTGACCATCCCGACCAGGCTGCCCACCGTGCCCGGGCTGTCCCAGTACTCCGCCCTCTCACCATCCACCCGCAGCACACCGACCTTGGGGTCCTCGGGCTCGCACTGGAACCACGCCTTCGCGAAGTCGTCCCAGAGCTCGCGGGCCAGGTCCGGGTCCTGGAGCACCGACGCACGACCGGCGAGGGAGACCCACTTCCCCTCCTGCGTGAACGCGACGTTGACCTCGGGGTGACGACGGATCTCGGCAGCGGCATCGGAGGCTGCCATGGCGAGGAAGAACACCGTGCCATCGGCGTCGACCCGCTGCGAGGTCATCGGACGCGACGCGATCGTGCCGTCCTCCTTGACCGTGGTGAGCATCGCGATCCGCTGGTCCTTGATCAGCTCGTGGACGTGCTCGGCGCCGTTCTCGTCGTGCTGGGACATCAGGTCTCCTCGTGACTCGTCGAACGCCTGACGTTAGCCACGGCCGCACACCATCGGGGGTTTGCGGCCTCGTGGACCCCGAAGGTCATCGCTTCGTCGAGACTCGGTCCGCGCGCCCACGACGGCACGGTCACCACGGCGCGATCACAGCCGCGCGATCACGGCGTTTCCGCGCTCGAGCAGGGAGTGGCGACGATTCAGGTCCATCCGCTCCCAGCTCCGCGTCACCATCGCCGAACGCGCGTTGCCCTCGAAGACCTCCCGGTGGTCCTGCACGAAGCTCCAGTAGAGCGCATCCCAGTCCGCGCGCCACTCCCCCGGGCCGAAGTCGGTCATCGTGCGCAGGTAGTTGCTCCCCGACACGTAGGGCTTGGTCGTGATGCCGGTGCCCGCGGCGAACTGGCTCATCGCGTAGACGTTGGGCACCATCACCCAGTCGTAGGCGTCGACGAACATCGCCATGAACCACTCATAGACCTCGTTCGGGTCGGTGCGGAGCAGGCACATGGCGTTGCCGAGCACCATGAGCCGCTCGATGTGGTGGGCCCACCCGCGCTCCAGCACCCCGGAGACGACGTGGTCGACGGGGTCCAAACCGGTGCTCCCGTCCCACCACCCCGGCGCGAGGGGTCTACCGTGCTGCAGCCGGTTCGAGCTGCGCATCCGCCGCCCGTAGAGGTGGTAGGTGGCGCGCATGTACTCCCGCCAACCGATGAGCTGGCGCACGAACCCCTCGAGCGAGGCCAGGTCGACGTCGCCCTCCTCCGCCCGCTCCAGCACCGCTGCGAGCACCTCCCGAGGGTCCAGGAGCCCGGCGTTGATGGCCGGGCTCAACGCTGCGTGGAACACGACCGGATGCCGGGTGGAGACGGCATCCTCGTAGGGCCCGAACTGGGCCAGCCGATGTTCGACGAACTCCGTGAGCGCTGTCCGCGCCTGCCCGTGGGTGACGGGCCAGTCGAAGGCGCTCGCCAGGCCGGGTGCGTCCGGGAACTCCTCGCCGACCCACTGGATCGCCTCGATGACCTCGGGCAGCGGCGCGGTGCGCGCCCTTGGCGGCACGACGTGGCCCCGGGGGAGCTTCTTGCGGTTCTCGGTGTCGAAGGACCACCGACCACCCACCGGTCGCGTGCGGTCACGCCCCTGCACGAGCACGTCGAGACGGGTGCGCTGCCACTGGTAGAAGGTCTGCATGCGGGCCCGGTGCCCACCGAACCACTGCGACAGCTCTGGTCTCGTGGTGAGGAAGGCCGGGGTCTCCTCCACGTGCTCCGCGGCCAGCGTGACGCCCCCATCGCTGAGGGCGCTGCGGTCCTCACGCAGCAGCCAGTCGTCCACCGGGTCGTGCACGCGCACCTCGTCGGGCCTGAGCTGCTCGACCAGCGCGGCGAGCCGGGCCCCGCTCGAGTGGACCGCGGAGGTCTCGAGCACGTCGACCTCGAAACCGGCCTCGCGCAGCCGCGCGGCGAACAGGCGCATCGACGCGCGGTGCAGCACGAGCTTCTGCGCGTGGAAGCTCTGGTGCCGGAAGAGCAGGTCGTCCTCGACCAACACGAAGCGCGTGCCGGGGCTCGCGGTGAGGTGGGACTCGAAGAGCTGGTGCGGATGGACCAGGCGCACCGCGCGCCGGGGCCGGCTCACCGGACGAGGTCTGCGCGGTCTGCGTGGTCCGCGCGGTCTGCAGGGTCTGCGAGGTCTGCGAGGACCGCTCGGCCCACCCGGTCACCGGAGACGAGCGCCCCCTGGATCGAGGCGGTGTCGCGATGGTCGCCGGCGACATAGACCCCCTGCGACACCTGTGCCGCACTCGTGGTGCGCAGCGGGGAACCCTGGGCCGGGAGGGCATCGGAGATGTCGTCCCGGCGCAGCAGCATCCACTGTGCTGCCGAACCCCCGAGCACCTCCTGCGCCTGCCGGCGCACCTGTGCCTCGGTGGCCACCGGGGCACCACCACCCAGCAGGCAGGTCACCTGCACGAGGTGGCGACCCGCTGGCGCGTAGGAGGACACGGCATTCGAGATGACGGCAGCGTTGACCATCGGCCCGCGGCGACGACCGTCGACGGCGATCATCTTCGAGCGCGTCGGCGCCTCGTCTGCGGCGAACCACCACGTCTGCAGGCCCCTGGTGGCCGGTCTGGGCACGTCGAGGAGGCCACTCACCACCCCGGGCCCCACGGCCACGACCGCCGCACGGGCCCGGACCCGACCACCGCCGGCAAGCGCCACCTCGACTCCTGAGGCGAGCGACCGCACCTCCTGAGCGGCCTCACCCACTCGCAGCGTGGTGCCACCTCGTTGCGCGAGCGCGGAGGCCAGGACCTGCTCGGGAAGGGCGCGGATGCCGCGAGCCGGCAGGCCGGGCACCCCGAGGGCGAACATCCGCACGAGGAGGCGGACGAAGGCATCGGAGGTCTCTCCTGAGCCTTCTGCGACCACGCCGGCGATGAACGGCTCAATCACCTCGGTGCGGAGCCGCCCCCGCACCCCGGCGCGGTCCAGACCCTCCCGCAGGGTGGTGTCAGCGCCGCGCTTCACCCTGCCCGGAGCCACGATCGCCGGCCCGACCCAACGGATCAGCGCGGCGACCTGCGAGGGCGAGAGCAGCCCGCTGCGCGCGGTGGCGAGGATGCCGGACGGCTCCCTGAGCGGGTGGGCGAGGCGCACCGTCCCGGACTCTCTTCGAATGTCCAACCCGGCCCCGAACGGCCGCAGGTCCAGGGACGCCACGTCGACCCAGCGCCGCACGGCCGGGTAGGCCGGGTTGAGCACCTGGAACCCGCGGTCGAGGAGGAACCCGTCGACGACATCCGTGCGCTGGCGCCCACCCACGACGCCCTGTTCCTCCACCACGAGCACGGAGCGTCCAGCCGCCGCGATGCGCTCTGCACACCGCAGACCAGCCAGCCCGGCGCCCACCACGACCACGTCCGTGTCCACCAGGTGATGCTAGAGGTCGGGGTCGCCGTCCACAGCAGTCATCCACCGTTGTGCACAAGGTTTGTCAAAGGTTGTGAGCGCAGCACGCATCCGGGGTGGGGACGGTTCCGGAAGTGTCTGGTGTAATCGGCAGACACGCACCCGAACGTGAGGCAGGTCAGTCATGAGTGCCGAGGCGGCCCCTGCGACCCTCGACGCCCCAAGCCGCTCTGGTCCGGCGCAGTCGACCATGCTCGAGATCGACGCCCTCCTCGATGCCCAGTTCGCGGAGCTGGGTGAGGCGCTGACGGCATCCGGCGCGACCCTGGGCCCGGCCCGTGGCCCGTTGCACGTCGACCTCGTGGGGGAGCTGGCGGCGCGCACGCGCAACCACGGCAAGCGGCTGCGCCCGATGCTCGCGCACTGGGGCTGGGTGCTCGCCGGGTCCACGCCGGGCACGCACGAGGGCCTCGTGCGGGTCGGCGCCGCGCTCGAGCTGCTCCACCTCTTCGCGCTCGTCCAGGACGACGTCATGGACCGCTCCGACTCCCGGCGCGGACAGCCCACGCTGCACGTGGTCTCCGCGCAGCGACACCGATCGGTGTCCGGCCTCGGGGACGAGGTCCTGTTCGGTGACAGCGTCGCGACGCTGGTCTCGGACCTGGCCCTGAGCGAGGCGACCCTCCTGGTCGGCCCCCTTCCCGCGCAGGTGCGGGCCCTCTGGCGGGTCATGGCCGTCGAGCTCGTGGAGGGCCAGCTCCTCGACGTCACCCACACCGCCGGGCGGCGCCGCCACCTCGACACCTCCCTCCAGATCGCCCGCTTCAAGAGCGGCCGCTACACCATCACCAGGCCACTCCAGCTCGGCGCACTCGTGGCGGGCGCGGGTGCCTTCCTGGTGAGCGGGCTGCAGACGTGGGGCGACCTGGTCGGCGACGCCTTCGCCGTGCGCGACGACGTGCTCGGCTCGTGGGGTGACCCCCAGGTGACCGGCAAGCCTGCCGGCGACGACCTGCGATCGGGCAAACCCACCGTGCTGCTCACCTGGGCCGAGGACCTCCTGCCTCCGTCGGCCCGCCCGCTCCTCGCCGCCTGCGACGCCGGTCAGCTCGACGACGCCCGCGTCGGCGAGCTGCAGCAGGCCATGCTGGATGCCGGTGTGCGCGACCGCGCCGAGGAGACCATCTCCGACCTGGTTTCCCGCGCCCACGACGTCCTCGACGGCCTCGACGTCCCCCCCGAGGCTGACGCCGCACTTCGGCACCTCGCCGACACCATCGCCTGGAGGGCGTCATGAGGGTCATCGTCGTCGGCGCCGGGCTCTCCGGTCTCTCCGCCGCCTGCCACCTGGTCGGGATGGGTCACGACGTCACCGTGCTCGAGCGCGAGAACATCGTCGGGGGTCGCGCAGGGAGTCTGAGCGACAACGGTTTCCGCTTCGACACCGGCCCCGTCGTCATGACGATGCCAGAGCTCCTGCACGAGCCGATCCGCGCTGCCGGGGGCGACCCGGACGCCCTCATCACGATGCGGCGCCTCGACCCGGCATACCGCGCCGTCTACCCCGACGGCGGGGAGCTGCACATCCGCGCCGACATGGCCGACCTCCGCGAGGAGATCCGCACCAAGATCGGCGAGCAGGACGCCCAGGGGTTCGACCGGTTCCTCGCGTGGCTCGAAGAGCTCTACGAGGCGGAGTTCGACACCTTCATCGACTCCAACTTCACCTCCCCGCTGGACCTCCTGCGCTCTCCCGGCAAGGCGCTCTCCCTGCTCCGTCTCGGCGGGCTCCGAGCCCTCGACCCGGCCGTGGCGCGGTTCTTCACCGATGACCGGCTGACCAAGATCTTCAGCTTCCAGGCGCTGTATGCCGGGGTGGCGCCGGCCAAGGCCCGCGCCATCTTCGCGGTGATCACCTACATGGACAGCGTGCGCGGGGTGTTCTACCCCGACGGCGGCATGCACGCGGTGCCACGCTCGATGGAGCAGGCCCTGCGTGACGCGGGCGCCGCGATCCACCTGGGTGTCTCCGTGCGCCAGGTGCTCCAGCGCTCCGACGGAGCGGTCGCCGGGGTCGAGACCGCTGATGGCGAGCGGATCTCCGCCGACGCCGTCGTCTGCACGCTGGACCTCCCCGTGGCCTACGAGCGGCTCCTGCCCGAGCTCACCGCGCCGCGCACCGTGCGCACCGGCTCCTACTCACCGTCGGCGGTCGTCTGGCACGTCGGCGCGCGCGGCCGGCCCGGGCCCGAGGTGCGTCACCACAACATCCACTTCGGTCGCGACTGGGAGGGCGCCTTCGAGGCCCTCATCGACCGCGGCGAGCTGATGCCCGACCCGTCCCGGCTGGTCACGGTGCCGACGATCTCCGACCCGACGGCGGCACCGGACGGCTCGACCGCCATGTACGTCCTGGAGCCGGTGCCCCACTTGGCCTCGGGCCTGGACTGGTCCCGCGAGTCGGGACCGATGCGCGAGCGGCTGCATGCGTTCCTGGACACCAACGGCTACCCGACCGACATCGCGGCCGAGCACCTCGTCACCCCGCAGGAGTGGCAGGCTCAGGGCATGCACCTCGGCACGCCGTTCGCCCTCGCGCACACCTTCACCCAGTCCGGGCCGTTCCGTCCCTCCAACGTCGACCGACGCGTCCCCGGGCTCGTCTTCGCCGGGTCGGGCACCACGCCCGGCGTCGGCATCCCGATGGTGCTGATCAGCGGCAAGCTCGCCGCGCAGCGGGTGCAGGAGTATGCCGGTCACGCCCGCCCCACCCCGCTCGTGGCAGCGCGGTGAGCAGCGACCCCTCGGTGCTGGAGGAGGGCTATGCCCGCTGCGCCGCCGTCACCCGCGAGCACGGGACCACCTACTACTGGGGGGCCCGCCTGCTGCCGGCCGCCTCGAGGCGCCACGTCCACGCCGTCTACACCCTGGCTCGGCTCGCAGACGACATCGTCGACCTCGCAGCCCCGGGGTCCGGGCCGCAGACGGCCGCCGAGCTCACGGCATTCGAGGCGTCGTTCTGGTCGGCCCTCGCACACGGTGGATCGAACGACCCGGTCATGGCGGCGGTCGAGCAGACCGTGCGCGAGTGCGGCATTGAGGAGGAGTGCTTCGAGCGCTTCTTCCGCGCCATGCGCACGGACCTGACCCGCACGACCTACGAGACCTGGGGCGACCTGCTCGACTACATGGACGGCAGCGCCGCGGTGATCGGGGAGATGATGCTCCCAGTGCTCAAACCCGGGATGGATGCCGTGGCGCCCGCCCGCAGCCTGGGCCTGGCCTTCCAGCTCACCAACTTCCTGCGCGACATCGGGGAGGACCTCGACCGGGGACGCGTCTACGTCCCGCAGGAGGACATCCGGCGCTTCGGCGCCGATCCGCATGCCCGCGTGGTCACCGACGAGTGGCGCGCCCTGATGGCCTTCGAGATCGAGCGCAACCGGCGGCTGTACCGCGAGGCCGATGACGGCATCCCGGCCCTGCCTGCGGCATCCCGCCGGTGTGTGGCCACTGCTCGCGTGCTCTACGCGCAGATCCTCGAGCGCATCGAGGCCGCGGACTACGAGGTGTTCACCTCCCGGGCCAGGGTTCCCGCGGCGAGGAAGGCTGCGCTCGCGACGCGCATGGTCATCTCCCGTGAGCCGATGCAGCGGGTGCGGGCCGACCGTGCTGCTCGCCGCCAGGATGCCGGCTGGGTGGCCGACGACGCGGTGGTGCTGCTCGACGCGGCAGGAGCGGCCATCGGCCAGGCGCCCAAGTCGCTCGTCCACCACGACGACACCCCGCTGCACCTCGCGTTCTCCTGCTATCTCTTCGACCCTGTGGGTCGGGTGCTCGTGACGACGCGGGCGGCCAGCAAGCCGAGCTTCCCCGGCGTCGTGACCAATGCCGCGTGCGGTCACCCCAAGCCCGGCGAGGACCTCGCCGACGCGGTGCGCCGACGGGTGCGCAGCGAGCTGGGGCTGGAGGCTGCTGACCTGCGCCTCGTCCTGCCGAACTTCGGCTACCGCGCCACCATGAACGGCGTCGTCGAGCACGAGCTGTGCCCGGTCTTCGTCGGCTGGGTGGAGGACCCCACCCTCGCACCCGACCCTGAGGAGGTCGACGCCGCCGAGTGGCTGCCGTGGGGGAGCTTCAGCCAGGAGGTGCTCAACGGTAGCCGCACCGTCTCGCCGTGGTGCGCCGAGCAGGTGCCTCAGCTGAGCGCTCTCGGTGGCGACCCGCGGCACTGGCCCGCCGGGCGCCGGGATGAGCTGCCACCGGCTGCGACTCTCGGCGCCGCCATCGAGGCCGCCTGAGGCACCACGAGACATGACCGACCCGCACCACCCCGAGGAGAACCATGACCGCCGGCGCCACTGACCACGACGAGTGGGTGCTCGCCGACGCGTTCGACCGAGCTGCCCCCACCTACGACTCGATGGTGGGGTTGTCGCCGGGCTACCACGCCCAGCTCACGGGCGCGGCCGGGGCGCTGGTGGAGCCGCTCGCCGCGCATCACGGCGACCCCAACCACACCACGACCCTCCTCGACCTCGGGTGCGGTTCTGGTGCCTCGACCTCCGCGATGCTCCAGTCGTGGACCGCCGCGGGTGGCGACCCGGCCCGGCTCACCGTCACGGGGGTCGACGCCTCCACGGGCATGGTCGCCCAGGCGCGCCGGAAGCCGTGGGCGCCTCGCACCACCTTCGTGGTGTCCGACGCCGTGGCCCACCTCGCAAACCTCGAGACGGCGTCCGTGGACGGCATCCTCGCGTCCTACCTGCTGCGCAACGTGCCCGACCGGGAGAAGCTCGTCACCGAGATGGTGCGCGTTCTGCGGCCGGGCGGCACCCTCGTGGTGCACGACTACTCGGTGGCCGGAAGCAGGCGCGCTCGGGCGACCTGGGCCGTGATGGTGCACGCGATCGTCATTCCGCTGGCGGTGCTCAAGCGCAGCGACGTCGAGCTGCACCGCTACCTCTACCGCAGCGTGCGTGACTTCGACTCGGTGCAGCGGATCTGCGAGCGGATGCTCGACGAGGGCCTCACGGACGTGCGGCACCGCACCTACCCGGGCGTGCAGTCGGGCTTGGTGCACACCGTCGTCGGGAATGCACCGGCGTGACCCCTCGCGCCCGCGCCTGGCGTCCCGGACGGGACTCACGGGCCGTCTTCCACCCACCACCGGCCCCCGATCGGGGCGTGGTGCCCGGCGCGGCGGCGAGCTCGGCCTCGCAGCGCCATGTCGTCGTCGTCGGGGGCGGTGTCGCTGGCCTGACCTCTGCCCTGGCCCTGGCCGAGCGGGGCGTGCGCGTCACGGTGCTGGAGCGTGAGGCCCAGCTCGGTGGCCGGGTCCGGTCCTGGCCGATCACCCTCGCCGACGGCAGCGACAGCGTCATGAGCCGTGGCTTCCACGCCTTCTTCCGGCAGTACTACAACCTGCGTGCGGTCCTCACACGCACCGATCCCACGATGGCCCGGCTCCGCCCGCTGGCCGACTACCCGCTGATCCGGGACGGGGGCGGTCGCGACTCCTTCGCCGGCATCCCG
>JBDSNZ010000056.1:0-12133 GCA_039915055.1 Ornithinibacter sp. | reverse complement strand
ACGCCGCGACCACCCCAGCCGCGACCTGCGCAGGGACCTCCTCCAGCTCAGTCGCGATCACCAACGCCCGGTAGGAGTCCAACCGGCCGCAGCCCATCGCCGCGTGCAACCCACCCAACCCCGTTTCCCGCGCCGAACCCGGGCCGTCAACGACCAACCGCACCGCCGAACGCACCCGAGCCTCAGCGTGGACCGCAGACACGCACAACGCCCCCGACACGATCGCCGGAGCATCCAGAGCCACATGCCCCGGCGCCCGATGACCCTCACGAAAGGTGCCGTCCTCCAACGCCTCCACCTCGATCGCCGCCAACGCCACGATCGCCACATCCTGCGCAGCCGACGCCACATCAATCACCCGCTGCAAATCAGCCACCGCACCCGCCCACCCCTCCAGCGACCCACCGACCCCGCTCGGACAGGCCACCGCACGCAACGCCTCCACAGCCACACCAGCAGCCCCCGACACCGCCTCCGGCCCCACCCCAACACCCATGCGATCCCCCTCCCCCGTGACCTCCACTCTACTCCTTGAAAGAGCCGGAGACAAGCATCAGAAGAGATCAATCTGACTGATCTGCAATGATATTCAGTAATTTGACACGTCAGGCGAAGGGCGTAGGTTGCGCCTCGAGGAGCCTCACATCTCGTGGCGCACCACGGCCCGCCGTGGAGTCGGGCGACTGACCTCGACGAAACCAGCCCGGATGAACATGGCGAACGTCCCCGGATGCATCTCACCGAGGAGACCGGTGGCAGTCGTCCTCGGGTAGCCCTCGAGCGCCTTCGCCCCGCCTGCTCGAGCAAACTCGATGCTGGCGGCGGCCAGGGCGCTCGCCACACCCTGGCGCCTGTGCCCGGGTCGGGTCACGAAGCACGTCACCGCCCACACGGACGGATCCCCCTTGTCCTGCGACCTCCCCTGCCACGGCACCCGCCCCACTCGGAGGAGACCGCCGTATGCCGGTCGCGGTTCGACGCCGCACCACCCCACCGCCTCCCCACCACGGAACGCCACCAGACCCGTGGTGCCGTCGTCGGCGCCCGGGGAGCCATCGCCGGTCTGGGTGCGCATCCGGTGAGTGCGCTCCTCGACGGGTTGCCCTGCGAACGACTCACCCCGTGCGAGCTTGTAGCGCTGGCACCAGCACCGGCGGGAGTCGGCGCACGACTCGCGCACTGCTGCCACTGCTGCCCACCCCGCCTCGTCGGCAGGAACCACCGAGATCGGGTCGCCCCCCACGCCAGCCATGCCCGCGAGTATGCCCGGGCCGACCGACGCGCGGGGCTCTCAGCCGTCCACGAGGTCGAGCGCGATGTCGACGATCGGCGAGGAGTGGGTGAGCCCACCCACCGACAGGTAGTCCACACCTGTGGCGGCGTAGGCCGCGGCGACCTCGAGCGTCAGCCCCCCTGTGGCCTCGATCTCGACCCGCTCACCGGTGGCGCGCACGGCAACCACCGTGGTGCGCAGGAGGTCGGTGGACATGTTGTCGCACAGCAGGAATCGCGCCCCGGCCGCAACCGACTCCAGCGCCTCGGCAGTCGTCGTGACCTCCACCTGGATCGGCACGTCGGGAAACATCGCATGGATCGCGTCGTAGGCCGGCGTGAGGCCACCGGCCGCGAGCTTGTGGTTGTCCTTGATCATCGCCACGTCGTACAGGCCCATGCGCTTGTTCGTGCCGCCCCCGCAGCGCACCGCGTACTTCTCCAGCGCTCGCATCCCGGGCGTCGTCTTCCTGGTGTCGAGAACTGTTGCGCCAGAGCCGGAGAGCACCTCGGCCCATCGCCTGGTGTGGGTGGCGACGCCGGAGGTGCGGGAGACGATGTTGAGGATGGTGCGCTCGGCGACGAGCACGGTGCGCGTCGCGCCACTCACGGTCGCGAGGTGATCGCCGCGCGACACGTGCTGGCCGTCGGGGACCAGCAGCTCGCAGTCGACCGGGCCAGTGCCGAGCCGGGCCGCAACGGCATCCAGCACGATGGCGATCACCGGCAGGCCAGCCACGACCCCGCCCTGGCGAGCAACGACGTGGGCCAGGGACTCCTGGTCGCCAGGGATCGTCGCCACCGTGGTGACGTCGGTGCCGTGCGAGAGGTCCTCGTCCAGTGCTCGCGCCACCACGAGTCGGGCGTCGGCGTGCGGGAAGTCGTGGCCGGTCATGCTGCTCCTCCGGTTTCGCTCGACGGATATCCGTCGGCGGGTTGCTCGGTGACGAGGAGGGTTCCGTCAGCAGCGCGGGTCGTGGTCAGCCGGGTCAGCCAGCGACCGTCGTCGCGCTCGGGGAAGTCCGAGCGCACGTGGCCCCCTCTGGTCTCCTCGCGCCGGTGCGCCACCACGGTCAGCGCCTGGCCGAGGTGCAAGAGGTTGGTCGTCTCCCACGTGCCCGGGCCGGGCTCGGCCTCGGTCGGTGCCAGCCCAGCCAGCACTGCCAGGGCATCGAGGGTCTGCTCCGTCGACTCGGCGCTGCGCACCGGGCCGGACCCGCGGCTCATCGCGCGCTGCACGGCCAGGCGTTCCGTGGAGTCGAGCACGTCGTGCGTCTCGTCGGCGTGCGCCACGGGCTCTCGCGACGGCAGCGTGCCTACGGCGATGCGGTGCGTGATGTCGTCGGCGATCCGCGCCGCGAACACCAATCCCTCGAGGAGAGAGTTCGACGCCAGCCGGTTGGCTCCGTGCACTCCCGTGCAGGAGCACTCACCGCAGGCGTAGAGCCCCTCCAGGGAGGAGCGCCCCAACAGGTCGGTCTCCACCCCGCCTGAGGCGTAGTGCTGCGCGGGCGCCACCGGGAGAAGGTCGGCGGACGGGTCGAACCCCAGCTCCCCGCAGCGAGCGACGATCGAGGGAAAGCGCTTCTCCAGGAACTCCCTTCCGAGGTGGCGGGCATCGAGCCAGACGTGGTCGACGCCCTGATCGCGCATCACCCCGAGGATCGCCCGAGCGACGACGTCGCGCGGCGCGAGGTCGGCCAGCTCGTGGCGCCCCTCCATGATGCGCACCCCGGCGTGGTCGACGAGGAACGCGCCCTCGCCGCGCACCGCCTCGGAGATCAGCGGCTGCTGCCCGGTGGACCCCTCGCCGAGGAACAGCACGGTGGGGTGGAACTGCACGAACTCCAGGTCGGTGACCCGCGCACCCGCACGCAGCGCAGCCGCCATCCCGTCCCCGGTGGCGACGGGCGGGTTCGTCGTCGACGTGTAGATCTGACCGAGCCCACCCGTCGCGAGCACGACGGCCCGACCGTATGCCGCGCCGACGCCGTCGACCTGTCCCTGACCGATGACGTGGAGGGTGACACCACACACCGCGTCGTCCTGCGACTGCAGGAGGTCCACGACGAGGGCGTGCTCGATCACCTCGATGCCCGGGTCGTCGAGCACCCGATGCAGCGCGGCGATCAGCGCCCGGGAGATCTCGGCGCCCGTCGCGTCTCCACCCGCGTGCGCGATGCGGTCCCGATGGTGACCACCCTCCCTGGTCAGCTTGATCTCCCCGCCGTCGTCCCGGTCGAACTCCGCACCGAGAGCGACGAGCTCACGCACCCGCTCGGGTCCCTCGGTGACCAGGGCGCGCACCGCCGCCACGTCGCACAGTCCCACCCCTGCCACCAGGGTGTCCACCAGGTGCTCCTCAGGCGTGTCGTCGGGGTCGAGCGCGGCCGCGATACCACCCTGCGCCCACGCAGTCGACCCCGCCGAGAGCACCGTCTTGGTCACGAGCAGCACCCGGTCGACCCGCTCGCGCAACCGCAGTGCGCAGGTCAGCCCCGCGATGCCCGAGCCGACGACGATGACGTCGGCGGAGGTGGTCCAGCCGGGCGGGTTGGCGGTGAGGCGACGTGGCAGGACCACGGGCGCGGACGGCATACCGGCTCTTCTCACACGTCCGCGCGAGCGTGTGGCACGTCGGAGAACACCTCCAGCGCACCCCCGCCGGGGCCGACCATCATGGGTGAGTTGTCGATGAGGCGGGTCGTGCCGACCCGAGCGGCGACCGCGAGCAGAGCCTCGCCGCGGTACCACTCGGGCACGTCGGAGAGCGTGTGCGGGTGAACCAGCACGAGGTAGTCGACCAGGGCCAACGGCTCCTCCACGAGCACCTCGCGCGCTGCGCGGCGGATCGCGGACGGACCGTAGAACGCCGCCTCGCTCCCAGCGCGAAGGGCCCTGCTCAGCGAGAGCGCGACCTCCCGGTCGGAGTCGGTGAGGTAGGTGTTGCGGCTGCTCATCGCGAGCCCGTCCTCCTCGCGCACCGTGGGCACGGACACGATGTCGACGGCGAAGTCCAGGTCACCCACCATCCGGCGGATCAGCAGCAGCTGCTGGGCGTCCTTCTGGCCGTAGTAGGCGCTCCGCGCAGCGGTGAGGTGGAGCAGCTTCCCGACGACGGTGAGCACTCCGTCGAAATGGCCCGGGCGAGAGGCCCCCTCGAGCACCTCCCCGAGTGGCCCGGCAGCGACCCGGACCCCGGGTTCTCCGTCGGGGTAGATGACGTCGGGCGTCGGCGCGAAGACGATGTCGACCCCTGCGGAGGTGCAGATCTCCATGTCGGCGTCGAAGGTCCGGGGGTAGTGGGACAGATCCTCCTTGGGGCCGAACTGGAGGGGGTTGAGGAAGATCGTCACGATGACGTGGTCATGGCGCTTCCGCGCTGCACCGATGAGCTGGGCATGGCCCTCGTGCAGGGCCCCCATCGTCATCACCACGGCGACGTCGCGGCTGGAGAGCGCATCTCGGGCCGCGATGAGATTCGCCCGAGTGTGCGCGACGACGGGTGCGGTGGCGGGTGCTGCGGCTGTGCTCACTCAGGGCTCCTGGTCGGCGAGGGTGTCGAGGAGTGGTTCTGCGACGGCGGCGCGGAGGCGCCCGCTGTCGAGCGCACGCACCGCAGTGGCCCGCGCGAGGGCGACGTAGGTTCGCCGGATCTCGGGGGAGAGCCGGTCCAACTCTCGCAGGTGGTGCTCCACCGTACCCACGTCACCTCGGGCGACCGGCCCGGTGAGGGCACCGTCGCCCAGCCGCAGCGCGTTGTCGAGGGCAGCACGCATCAACGGGCCGAGGATGCGCGCCGGCTCTGGAACCCCCGCCCGGGTGAGGATCTCCAGGGCCTCGCTGGTCAGGGTGACGAGGTGGTTGGAGCCGTGGGCCAGAGCCAGGTGGTATGCCGTGCGGTCACCCTCGGCGACCCAGACCGGGTCACCGCCCATCTCGAGGACGAGTGCCTCGGCGACCGGGCGCAGCGCCTCGTCAGCGGTCACGCCGAACGCGCACTCGACGAGCCGCTCGAGGTCCATCGCCGTCCCGGTGAACGTCATCGCCGGGTGCAGCGCCAGCGGCAGCACGTGGTGCTCGCGCACGGGCTCCAGCACCGCGACGCCATGGCGACCACTGGTGTGGACGACGATCTGGCCGGCCTGCCAGGCCGACGTGGCACAGAGCCCCGCCACGAGTGGCCCGAGTGCGTCATCGGGCACCGCGAGCACGACCAGCTCGGCGCCTGCGACGACGCTCGGCACGTCGAGCACGGGCACTGCCGGGAGGAGGTCCGCTGCTCGCGCGCGGCTCGCCTGCGACACGGCATACACCCCGGTGACCTGATGACCGGCCCGGGCGAGAGCGGCACCCAGCACCGCACCGACCCGTCCTGCGCCGACCACGCCCACGGTGAGGCGCGCCGGGTGCTCGATGCCATCCACGAACGAGCACGCTACCGCCGATGCCCAGTCGTGTGCTCCCACGGTTACCGGGTGGCCATCTCGCCAGCAATCGGGAGATAACGTGCACGGGTGATCCCGTGGCGCGAGGCGTGGCAGCACGCCCTCTACGAACCGGGCGGGTTCTACCGCTCGACGGCCGGCCCCGCAGGGCATTTCAGCACCGCGACGCACGGCTCGATCGGCGCATCATTCGCCCGCGCCATAGCGACCCTGGCCGACCGCGAGCGAGCCACCCACGTCATCGACCTCGGGTGCGGTCGCGGGGAGCTGCTGAGGCAGCTGCACGCCGTGCGCCCAGACCTCGCCCTCACCGGCGTCGACGTGGTGGACCGCCCGCCCGGCCTTCCGGATGCGCTCGCGTGGGTCCGCTCCCACGGTGGGGTGGCGCTGCCGGAGAGCCTGAGCGACCTCGAGAACGTGCTGGTCGTCGCCAACGAGTGGCTCGACGTGGTCCCGTGCACGATTGCCGAGGTCGTGGCGCCCGCAACCCTCACGGTCGTCCACGTCGACCCCTCCACCGGCACGGAGGGACGCCCCGGTGGAGGATCCGCCATGTCAGGACCGATCGGACCCTCCACCACGGTGGCGCCCACCAGTGAGGAGCTCGACTGGTGCGCACGGCACTGGCCCCTCGACGACCTGCCAGTGGGCTCCCGGGTGGAGATCGGGCTGAGCCGCGACCTGGCCTGGCACGATCTGCTCTCCCGCATCCGGCGCGGCACCGCCGTCGCGATCGACTACGGGCACACGGCAGCCGCGCGCCCCACCCACGGCACGCTCGCCGCATACCGCTCCGGCGACCTGGTCGCGGCCGTGCCCGACGGCACCTGCGACCTCACGGCCCACGTCGCGGTGGACTCCCTGACCGCCGACGTCGTGCTGACCCAACGTGATGCCCTGCGCGGACTGGGCCTGACCGGCCGGCTCCCGCCGCACGCCCTGGCCAGCGAAGACCCCGCCGGCTACCTGGCCGCCGTCGCCCGCGCATCCAGCGAGGGCGCCCTGACGCGTCTCGACGGCCTCGGCGGGTTCTGGTGGATCCTGCGGCGCACCTCGATGTGACTCCGGCCCCACCGCGTGGCACCGTTGATCGCGATGAGACACCACCTGCCGCGCCCCGCCCTGGCACTCGCCGCCACCCTGGCGTGTGCACCGATGGCAGCCTGTGGCACCTCGGGCACCGCACCCGAGGTCGTCGTCACCGTGACCAGCACGCCGTCGCCCGCAGCCTCGGACGCCCCCCGCTCGCGCACCCCCTCCGCCTCACCGACCGTGAAGGCCGACCCGGTCAAGAGCGACGTCCTCGGTAGGAGCTTCGACTTCGGGCTCGTGAAGAGCGCCAAGACCGTCGGCGGCACCGCCGTGCTCGTCATCGACCGGTGGACCGACCCGGCGGTCGACGACGCAGAGCTCGCGAGGACGGGGTTGGCGGTCGCGGCCTACGACCTGAGGAAGAACCCCTACAAGAACGTCAACTCCAAGGTCGTCTTCCAGGTGCCGGTTCGCGAGGGCACGACCTTCCTCCTGAACCACTGCGTCGCCGCCGGCGAGCCGTTGCAGACCAGGTCGGTGGACGCGGGCGCGCTGGCGGCGGCCCCCGAGACCGACCGGTTGGTGCTCCTCACCCTCGACGACGCGGGCTACGCCACCAGCGGTGAGACCCTCCCCGGCTGCTGACCCTCCCTCTGGAGCGACGCCGTGGGGCACACTGGCCCCGTGACCCCAGACGGCCAGCAGCGCACCCTCGACGTCGGTCTCGGCGCCGGTGGGCTCGCCACGGCCGACATGGTGCTCAACATCGGCCCGCAGCACCCGGCGACCCACGGCGTCCTGCGCCTGCGGGTCGTCCTCGACGGCGAGCGCATCATCTCGGCCGAGCCGATCATCGGCTACATGCACCGCGGCGCGGAGAAGCTCTTCGAGGTGCGCGACTACCGCCAGATCACGGTGCTCGCGAACCGTCACGACTGGCTCTCGGCGTTCTCCAACGAGCTGGGCGTCGTGCTCGGGGTGGAGGCCATGCTCGGCATGGAGGTCCCTGAGCGTGCCGTGTGGCTGCGCACGCTCCTCGCCGAGCTCAACCGGGTGCTCTCGCACCTGATGTTCCTCGGCTCCTACCCCCTCGAGCTCGGTGCGATCACGCCCGTCTTCTACGCCTTCCGTGAGCGCGAGGAGCTGCAGGCCGTGATGGAGGAGGCCTCCGGGGGTCGGATGCACTACATGTTCAACCGTGTCGGCGGCCTCAAGGAGGACGTCCCGGCCGGGTGGTTGGGGCGCGTGACGGATGCCGTTGCGGCAGTGAGGGGCCGACTGCCTGACTTGGAGTCCCTCCTGGTGGGGAACGAGATCCTCGTGGCCCGCACGCGCGGGGTGGGCGTGCTCGACACGTCGATGTGCACGGCATACGGCGTGTCCGGTCCGATCGCCCGGGCGAGCGGCCTCGACGTCGACCTGCGCCGCGACGACCCCTACCTCGCCTACGCCACGCTGTTCGCACCCGGTGGCCCGGGACGAGTGGTGACGCGCACCGCCGGCGACTGCCTGGCGCGCCTGGAGGTGCTCCTGGAGCAGGTGCGCGTGAGCCTGGACCTGGCCGACGCGTGCGTGGACACGCTGTCCACGCTGCACGCCGGGCCGGTCAACCAACGCCTACCGAAGGTGCTGAAGGTGCCCGAGGGTGAGAGATACACGGCCACCGAGAACCCCTTGGGGTTCAACGGCTATCACCTCGTCTCCCGCGGGGAGAAGACCCCGTGGCGGCTCAAGCTGCGCTCGGCGTCGTTCAACAACGTGCAGGTGCTCTCGAAGGTGCTGCCGGGGTGCCTCGTGGCCGACATGGTTGCGGTCCTGGGGTCGATGTTCTTCGTCGTCGGCGACATCGACAAGTAGGCCGGGCCCCCCTACGGGTCAGCCGCGCGTCGTGCCGTCGTGCCCGTCGTCGTCGGGACGATCGATCCGACACCACCGCTGGGCGACCAGCCCTGCCGCGACGAGACCGAGGGCTGCCGCGATCGTCAGGCCGAGCGGCAGCAGGCGCGCGCGGTTCGCGAGGAGCTCGAGACCGGTGAGCACGACGGCCAGCTGACCGGCATACCAGCCCGCCACTGCTGCGCCCGTGAGTGCGCCGGCCTGGGCGAGCACCACGATGCGCGCGGCTCGTAGCGGGTCCAAGGAGGAGGTGGCGCGGCCCTGGAGGTAGTGCCGCACCGGGTGCGCGAGCCAGAGCACCAACGCGCCCATGACGACGACGAGGATGCCGGCGAGCACGGGGGGTCGGGGGACGAGGGACCCGCCGCGGGTGAGCAGGGCAAAGAGTCCGAACGAGACGAGCCCCGCCACTGCCGCGACCAGGGCGAGGGTCTGCAGGCGGACCTCTTTGCGGCGCATCAGGACTCCCAGTTGGCTGTCGAGGTGGGGAGGCGCCGGACCCCGGACGTGTCGAGACCCGCTGCCAGGTCTGCGACGGGCACGACGACACCATCCAGCCGCAGCAGCGCTGAGGGGTCGACGTCGAGCCAGGGCAGTAGCACGAAGGCCCGCTCGTGCGCACGCGGGTGGGGCAGCACGAGGTGGGGCCGACCGGAGACCACGTCGGAGCCGGCGTGCGGGTCGCCGTACTGGATGAGGTCCAGGTCCAGGGTGCGAGCGCCCCATCGCACCTCTCGGGTTCGACCGAAACGCGCCTCGACCTCATGCAGCGTCGCGAGCAGGAGCCCAGGCGACATGGCGGTCAGTGCCGTGACGACGGCGTTGACGTAGGTCGGCTGGTCGGGGCCTCCGACGGGGTCGGTGTCAAAGACGCTGGAGCACCTGAGCGCGCTCAGTCCGACGTCGTCCCGCAGGGCCAGCACGGCGGCAGCGAGGCTCTCACGCGGGTCCTGCTCCCCACGGGGCAGGTTGGCCCCCAGGGCGATGACCACCGGCAGCGGAGCCCGCCGCCGGGTGACGGTGACCGTGACGTCGCCGAAGGGGACCCCGACCGGGGCCTGTGGCTTGTGCACCGTCACGGTGACCTCGTCGACCCCGGGGTGGCTCAGCGCATCGGCGGCGATCACCTCCGCGAGCCTTTCGATGAGGTCGAACGGCTCGCCCTCGATGCGGGCCAGCACGGCAGCCCCGATCTCGCCGTAGTTGACGGTGTCAGCGAGGTCGTCGCTCGCACCCGCGGGCGCGAGGTCGACAGCGATGCTGACGTCGACGACGAAGTCCTGGCCATCCCGGCGCTCGTGCTCGAAGACGCCGTGGTGGCCTCGACCGCGCACTCCCGAGAGCACGATCCGGTCAACGGCCCGCATCGGTGCCTCCCAGGGCTGCCGCCACGTCGAGGGCGTCGATGCTCGCCGCGACGTCGTGCACGCGCACGGCCCAGACCCCGTGCTGCGCCGCGTGGAAGGTCGTGACCGCCGTGGCGGCGTCTCGCTCGAGGGGGCTTCGCTCGGAGCCGGGCAGGCGCCCGACCGCGCCCAGGAACGACTTGCGCGAGGCACCGAGGAGCACGCGGTGCCCCAGGGCCACGACGTCGTCGAGGTGGCGAAGCACCTGCCAGTTGTGGCGGGCCAGCTTCGCGAAGCCCAGCCCCGGGTCGAGCACGATGTCGGCGGGTCGCACGCCTGCCGCGGTGAGGGCCTCGACCCGTTCCATGAGCTCGCGACACACATCCACCACGACGTCGTCGTAGTGGGCACGGTCCTGCATGTGGGTGCTGTGTCCTCGCCAGTGCATGGCGACGAAGGGAACGCCGCGCTCGGCCGCGAGGTGCCCCATCTCGGGGTCGGCGAGCCCCCCACTGACGTCGTTGATGATCGAGGCGCCCGCGTCGAGGGCGGCTGCGGCGATGGGTGCCCGCATCGTGTCGATCGACACCGGCCCACCCTCGGCAAGGGCGCCCACGACGGACAGCACCCGTCGCGACTCCTCCGCGGGGCTCGGTCGCTCCGCTCCGGGACGGGTCGACTCCCCGCCGACGTCGAGGATGTCCGCGCCCTGCTCCCGCAGGAACTGCCCGTGGGCGATGGCCTCGCCCGGGTCGAACCAGGACCCGCCGTCGCTGAAGGAGTCCGGCGTGACGTTGACGACGCCCATCACCAGGGGACGCGCCCCACCGGGGGTGGGTGGGGTCACCGCTTACCGCCGAGGAGCAACGACATCGCCTCGGCTCTCGTCGCGGGGTCCCTCAGCTGTCCGCGGACCGCGGAGGTGATGGTGCGCGAGCCGGGCTTCTGCACACCGCGCATCGACATGCACAGGTGCTCGGCCTCGACCACGACGATGACGCCCTGCACCCCGAGGTGCGTCACGAGGGCGTCCGCGACCTGGGTGGTGATCTGCTCCTGCACCTGCGGGCGACGGGCGAACACCTCGATGAGGCGGCCGAGCTTGGAGAGCCCGGTCACCCGACCGTCGGATGCCGGGATGTAGCCGATGTGGGCCACTCCGTGGAACGGCAGCAGGTGGTGCTCACACGTGGAGTACATCGGGATGTCGCGCACGATGATGAGCTCTTCGTGGTCGATCGGGAAGGTCTTGGACAAGACCTCGCCCGCATCCTGGCGCAACCCGGCATACAGCTCGGTTGCCGCCTTGGCCACCCGCCTGGGCGTCTCGCGCAACCCGTCGCGGTCGGGGTCCTCCCCGATGGCGAAGAGGAACTCCCGGATCGCTGCCTCGGCGCGCGGGACGTCGACCTCGCTCGGCACCTCAGGGCTCGACATGGCCACCGTCTGGCACCTCGACGATCTTGACCGGCGGGTGCTCCTCGCCGTGGTGCGCGGCACCCTGCTGGGCCGCCGCGTCGATCTCGGCCTCGGTGCGCGGGTCTCCCGCGGAGACCGAGGCGCCCACTGGCGCTCCGGAGCCGTGGTGGCCGTTGAGCGCGCCCCTCTCGGCAGCGGTGAGCACGGGTGGCTGGTCGGACAGCGTGCGGTGCTCGCTGGAGAGCCAGGTGGGGCGGACCGGCCGCTTGACCACGTTGGTGAAGAGGGCGGCGAGCTCGGCCTGGTTCATCGTCTCCTTCTCCAGGAGCTCCAGCACCAGCTTGTCGAGGATGTCGCGGTTGTCGTTGACCGCGTGCCACGCCTCGTCGTGCGCGGAGTCGATGAGCTTGCGCACCTCCTCGTCGACGACCGCTGCGACCTGCTCGGAGTAGTCGCGCTGGTGACCCATGTCGCGGCCGAGGAAGACCTCCCCCTGGCTCTGGCCCAGCTTGATCGCGCCGACGCGCTCGCTCATGCCGAACTCGGTGACCATCTTCCGGGCCATCGAGGTGGCCTTCTCGATGTCGTTGGCCGCACCGGTGGTCGGGTCGTGGAAGATGATCTCCTCCGCAGCCCGCCCGCCGAGGGCATAGGCCAGCTGGTCGAGGATCTCGTTGCGGGTGGTGGAGTACTTGTCGTCGGTCGGCATGACCATCGTGT
>JBDSNZ010000234.1:0-2711 GCA_039915055.1 Ornithinibacter sp. | reverse complement strand
GTTCGCAATGAGAAGGTCCGGGGTTCGATTCCCCGCAGCTCCACCGAAGCGATGTCCGCGCGACGTCGCACAACAGGGCGGGCCCCGTGGGGTCCGCCCTGGTTTGCTCCCTCCTCCCCGACTTCGGCTGTCAGGTGCTGCGGCACGCCGGCTCCGGACGTGGTCGACCAACGATCTGGCAGAGGACGTCGGGGAGATCGTGGTGACGTGGTCCACCCCGGCCTCGGATGCCGCGAGCGCGTCCGCTCTGCCACAGTGGGGGCGTGCAGACCCCCGCGCCCGCCACCCCCGTGTTCTTCCTTGCCGGAGGAACCGGCATCTCTGCCGAGACCCTGGGCAACCTCATGCTGCAGCAGTTCCCGAGCGTGGCCTTCGCACGCCGGAAGATTCCGTTCATCACCTCCGTCGACCTGGCTCGTGACGTGGTGAAGACCCTCGACCAGGCCATGACCGACGAGGTCACACCCTTGGTCTTCTCGACGGTGTCCGACGAGCTCGTGCGCGCCGAGCTGCAGCGCACGACGTGTGCGTTCGTCGACCTCTTCGGGTCGCACCTGGACACCGTGGAGCGAGTGCTTCACGTCAACGCCACCCACGGGGCGGGAGCACTCCACGGGGTGGGGGACCTGCGCCGCTACGACCGCCGGATGAAGGCCATCGAGTTCGCGATGGAGCACGACGACGGGGCGAGCCTGCGCAACCTGGAGCAGGCCGACCTCATCCTCATCGCGCCCTCACGCTGCGGCAAGACGCCGACCTCGATCTACCTCGCCCTCCAGCACGGGCTGAAGGTCGCGAACTACCCCCTCGTCGAGGAGGACTTCGCGATCTCGGACCTGCCCCGTCCGATCCGCAACCTCAAGGCCGTGGCCTTCGGCCTGCTGTCCACGGCCGCCCGCCTCAGCCAGGTGCGCACCGAGCGGCGCCCGGGCTCGGACTACGCGAGCCTGGCGCAGTGCAGTTATGAGCTGCGGCGCGCGGAAGCGCTCTACCGCACCCACCGGATCCCGTCGATCAACTCTTCCTCGATGTCGGTCGAGGAGATGGCGGCGGTCATCATGCAGAGCAGCAGGCTCGCCTCCCAGACCTGAGACTCCGGCCTCCACACACCGCACCACCGAGCACCCGCACCACCGAGCACCCCGCCCCGCCGCCCAACGAGAGGAATGCCGTGACCAGTACCGAGGACCAGTCCGTGACGAGCAGCATCGCGTGGTTCGCCGACATCGGTCTGGGGGACGTGGAGAGGGTCGGCGGCAAGAACGCCTCGCTGGGCGAGATGGTCCAGCACCTGACCAAGGCCGGAGTCCAGGTGCCCAACGGCTTCGCGACGACGGCGCAGGCCTATCGCACCTTCCTCTCCCACGAAGGTCTCGCCGAGCGGATCAACGCGATGCTCGACGACCTGGACGTCGACGACACCCGCGAGCTGAGCAGGGTCGGCGCCGACATCCGCGATGCCGTGGAACGCCAGCCCTTCCCGGCCGACCTCGAAGCCGACATCGGCGCGGCATACGACCGACTCGTGGAGGAGGCAGGTGGCGAGGTGAGCTGGGCGGTGCGCTCGAGCGCGACGGCCGAGGACATGCCCGACGCCTCGTTCGCGGGGCAGCAGGAGACCTTCCTCAACATCCGCGGCATCGACAACATCCTGCTCGCGATCAAGCGGGTCTTCGCCTCGCTCTACAACGACCGCGCCATCTCCTACCGGGTGCACTCCAGCTATGACCACTCCTCGGTGGCACTCTCGGCCGGTATCCAGCGGATGGTGCGCTCGGACGTGGGTGCGTCGGGGGTGATGTTCACCATCGACACCGAGTCCGGCTTCTCGGATGCCGTGTTCATCACGAGCAGCTACGGGCTCGGCGAGGCGGTCGTGCAGGGTGCGGTCAACCCCGACGAGTTCTACGTCTACAAACCTGCGCTGCGGGCGGGGCGCCCGGCCATCCTCAACCGCGGGCTGGGCAGCAAGGCGACGAAGATGGTCTACACCGAGGACTCGGGAGTGGGGCGATCCACCGCGTTCGTGCCCGTCGAACCGGCCGAGCGGGCGCGTCTCAGCCTCAGCGACGACGACGTCACCGAGCTCGCCCGGCACGCCCTCACCCTCGAGGAGCACTACGGCAGACCGATGGACATCGAGTGGGGCAAGGACGGTGTCGACGGTGGGCTGTTCATCCTGCAGGCCCGCCCCGAGACGGTGAAATCCCGCCAGAGCGGGTCGGTGCTGCGGCGCTACCGGATGGACGAGCGCGGGCCCGTCATCGTGGAGGGTCGGGCCATCGGCCAGAAGATCGGCGCCGGCCCGGTGCGCGTCCTGGACGCGGTCGAGAAGATGCACGAGTTCAAGCCCGGCGAGGTGCTCGTCGCCGACATGACCGACCCCGACTGGGAGCCGATCATGAAGCGCGCCAGTGCCATCGTCACCAACCGGGGCGGCCGCACCTGCCACGCGGCGATCATCGCCCGCGAGCTCGGTATTCCCGCCGTCGTCGGCACCGGTGACGCCTCACGGGTGCTCGCCGACGGACAGGAGGTCACCGTGTCCTGCGCCGAGGGCGACACCGGGCTGGTCTACGAGGGTCTCCAGGCGTTCTCGGTCTCGGAGACCGCGCTCGACGACATGCCCGAGATCCCGGTGAAGATCATGATGAACGTGGGCACGCCCGACCAGGCGTTCGAGTTCTCGCACCTGCCGCACCACGGGGTGG
>JBDSNZ010000229.1:0-5770 GCA_039915055.1 Ornithinibacter sp. | reverse complement strand
CCTCCCCGCCCTCGCCCGCGAAGAGCTACACGGGCCACGCCGTGAGCACCGAATACGGCGACGTCCAGGTGCGTATCACGGTGAAGCAGGGCAAGATCACCGCCGCGAAGGTCACCAAGGTCCCGTGGACGAACCGCAGGGACCAGGAGATCAACGGATACGCCGTGCCCATCCTGAACAAGGAGGCCGTGTCGAGCCAGAGCGCCTCCATCGACATGGTCTCCGGCGCGAGCTACACCTCGCAGGGCTACCTGGCCTCGCTGCAGTCCGCGATCGACCAGGCACACCTGTGATCACCGCCGAGATCCCGGTCACGCCGTCTGCGCCGACTGCGCCGGTGCTGGGCCGGATCGCCTGGGTCGAGGAGGTCATGGGGATGCCGGTGAGCATCCACGTGCGCGCCGTGGAGCCGAGTCGACCCGAGATCGCTCGCGCCGTCGCCGGGGTGTTCGCCCACCTGCGCCGGGTCGACTCGGTGCTGAGCACCTGGCGCTGCGACAGCGACCTCCTGCGACTCCAGCACGGCGAGGTGCTCGAGACCGAGGACCTGCACGGCTGGGTCGCCGACGTCACCGAGCTGTGCCTGGAGGCGGAGGAGCGCACCGACGGGTTGTTCGCAGCGTGGCGCCGTCGCGGCACCGGGCGCACCACGTTCGACCCGACCGGCCTCGTCAAGGGCTGGGCCGTCGCCGGTGCCGCCGCCCACCTCGAGCTCGTCCCGGAGGTCTCGTGGAGCATCGGGGCAGCCGGCGACGTGGTGGTCGGCACCGGAGGCGGTCTCGGCCCGTCCGCCCCCACCTGGCGCGTCGGGATCCAGGACCCCGCACACGCCGGACGAGTCGCTGACGTGGTGTCGCTGCGCCGCGGTGCGATCGCCACCTCCGGTGCCGCCCAGCGCGGCGCGCACGTCGTGGACCCCCGGACCGGCCGCGGCATCGAGCGGGACGGCTCCGCGACCGTCGTGGGTCCGGACCTGCTCTGGGCCGACGTCTGGGCCACCGCAGCGTGGGTCGACCCCGCGCAGGCCGCCGGGCTCATGGCGGAGCGTGATCCGGCATACCGGCTGGTCGTCCTCTAGCCGTCAGGCCAGCGCGACCGCCAGGGCGGCGACGTCGGTGACCGGCCGCTCGCAGACGAAACCACGACAGACGTAGGCCGCTGCGCCGCCGTCCACGAGCGGACGCTGCGCGAGCAACGGGATGCCGGGTGCGTCCGGGACGCCGTGGACCATGACGAGTCCCGGCGACGTGGAGCGTCTCGCCGTGGCGGCAAATTCTTGCGCGACCGCATCGCCTCCCGCGCCGACCACCGCCACCTGGAGCGGGCCGGCCGCGGCCGCCTCCGCCACCGCGAGCGCCCAGCCGCCGAACCGCGGCTCGCGCACCGCCACTGCACCGCAAGCCGCCAGGGCCGACTCGGCGGCGTCGCGATGACGCGACGAACCGGTGAGGGCAGCGAGGGTGAGGAGCGCCCCGGCGAGCGAGGACGCGCCCGACGGCTCCGCGTTGTCGGAGCGGCCGGCGGGCCTCGACAGCAATGCGTCTGCGTCGTGCGCGGTGTCGTGCACGACCCCCTCCTCGTCGACGAAGCGCTCGAGCGCGCTGTCGAGGAGCGCCCCAGCAGCCGCGAGCCACGCGGGGTCACCGGTGGCCTGGTGCAGTGCGAGCAGGCCCTCGGCGAGGTTGCCGTGGTCGTCGAGCACCGCGGGGGCCGTTCCGACGCGCCCGCCCCGGGACGTGCGCCGCAGCGCTCCGTCGACCAGGTGGGTGTCGAGGAGCAGCCGCGCCGCGCGCACCGCCGCCTCGACGAGGTCTGGCCGGTCGGTGAGCGCCCCCACGTCGGCCAGCGCCGCGATGGCCAAACCGTTCCACGAGGTCACGACCTTGTCGTCGCGGCTCGGTTGCGGCCGCTCGCTCCGAGCGTCCAGCAGGCGCGTCCGCACGTCCTGCCACCACTCGACATCGTCCGGGTCGCGCCGCAGCTGCAGGGTCGAAAGGCCGTGCTCGAAGGTCCCCGTGTCGGTCACCGAGAGCAGCCGAGCGGCCCTCGGACCGTCGAGGTCATCGAGCGCCTCGGCGAGGTCGAGCGGGGACCACGCGTAGGTCAGACCCTCGTGGGAGGTGCCGCCGACGACGGTGTCCGCGTCCAGCGCCGAGGCGAAACCGCCCTCGGGAGTGCCCAGGTCGCGCACGATGAAGTCCGCCGTCTCGGTGGCCACCCGCAGAGCGAGGTCGTCCCCGGTCGCACGCCACAGGTGGAGGTAGACGCGGGCGAGCAGGGCGTTGTCGTAGAGCATCTTCTCGAAGTGCGGCACCACCCAGTCGGCGTCCACGGCATACCGGGCGAAGCCCCCGGCGAGCTGGTCATACATTCCTCCGCGCGCCATCGCCTCGCAGGTGCTGCGCACCATCGCGAGTGCCTCGGGTGATCCGGTGCGGGCGTGGTGGCGCAGCAGGAACTCGGCGACCATCGACGGCGGGAACTTCGGTGCACCGCCGAACCCCCCTCGGGCGTCGTCGTGGTGGGTCCGCAGGTGGGCCACGGCGGCGTCGAGGGCGACGGCATCGATGGGGTGCGGCGGCGGGGGAGTGGTCACCTCGCGCAGCCGCTCGGCCACGGTGGCCCCGGAGGCCACCACGCGCTCGCGCTGGGTGCGCCACACCTCACCCGCCTGGGCGAGCAGGGAGAGGAACTGTGCCTTTGGGAGGTAGGTGCCTGCGAAGAAGGGGGACCCGTCGTGCGTGAGCAGGCACGTCATCGGCCACCCACCCTGACCGGTCAGCGCGGTGGTCGCCGCCATGTAGACCGCGTCGACGTCGGGGCGCTCCTCGCGGTCGACCTTCACGGCGACGAAGCCGTCGTTCAGGGCTCGCGCCACGTCATCGTCCTCGAAGGACTCGTGCGCCATGACGTGGCACCAGTGGCACGCGGCATACCCGACGGAGAGCAGCACCGGCACGTCACGACGACGCGCCTCGGCGAACGCGTCCTCGCCCCACTCCCACCAGTCCACCGGGTTGTCGGCATGCTGGAGCAGGTAGGGGGAGAGGGATCGGGAGAGCCGGTTCACCATCGCTCCACCGTATGCCGGGGTGCTCGGTGACCGTGGAGGTGGCCGTGGAGGTGGCCGGGATGTCGGTGACGGGTGCGGCGGGTCGAGCGCCATCGACGTCGGTCAGTCGTCGAGGGCCTTGCCGATGGCCACGCAGGTGGTCAGGGCCTCGGCGCCCTCGGTCGCGCTTGCCCAGCTCAGCTCCAGGCCGGCGCGCAGCAGCGTCCACGCACGGACCTCCTCCTCGTCGGCGCCCATCGCCTCGGCCACGATGGCGACCCGGTTGCGCACCGACCAGCGCAGTGCCGAACCGGTCCCCATCTCATCGACGCGGTTGCGCAGCAACGGCCACACCTCGAAGCCCGGGTGGCCGGCGAGGGGCTTCGGGTCGATGGCCAGCCACCGACCGTCGGGGGAGCGGAGCACGTTCTCGTAGTGCAGGTCCGTGTGCAGCAGCACCTCGGGAACGTCGCCGGTGAGGAGGTCCCGCACGAGCCCCTGGGTGCGGCTGACCACGCGTCGGGGGACGGTGGGTCGGCGCGCCATCCGCTCCAGGTGCGGCGCGAGGTAGGCGGCGATGCGCGGCACCCGAGGTGGAGCGGGCACGTGCAGGCGGGACAGCAGTCCACCCACGATCGCGCACGCCTCCTCGGCCCACACCGCGGTGAGGTCCTGCTCGGCATCGAGCCGCTCCAGCAGGAGCAGCCCCTGCGAGGGCAGTGCCGCTATGAGCCGGACCGCACCGTCGCCGTTCCACGCGCCCAGCGCCAGGTGCTCGACCCGGCCCTCGGGGTGCGGCCAGGTCACCTTGAGCGCGTAGCGTCGGGCATCGCGTCGCACGGGGACGACGACAGCAGTCCACCCCGTGCGCGCCGGCCCATCGAGCACCAGGTCCCACCGGGTGAGCGCTTCGTCGATCAGCCGCGGCACCGTCTCGACCCACGTCGAGCCCGACGGCCCTCCATCGGCGGGATAGCGGGACACCCGCTGCACCCACGCGTCCGGGAGGTCGACGTCGCTCACGTCAGGCCGGGGAACGGCGCCAGTGCCACACCCCAGCGACTGGCCTCGACCTCGATGGTCCCGAGCCACCGGGTGGCCGCCTGCGCTCCCGACGCGCCGTGCGCGGTGACCAGCCCCTCGAGCGCGGCGCCGTGCTCGGAGCGCAGCGCGGTGAGGGCCTCGCGGGCGAGGCGCACGCCGTCGGCAGGGGTCCTGACCGGGAACGGCAGCGGGTGACCGAGCGTGTCGGGGGGCCTGGATCCGCCGGCGACCTGGTCGGCGAGGAGCCCGCGCAGCGCGTCGAGCGTGGCCTCGGCCCGCACGCGCTGGGCTCCGGACGCGCGCGCGGCCACGACCTCCAGGAACCAGGTGGCGGCCGACGTGCACCCCGCCAGGGCGGCGACGTCCTCGCCGGTCACGGGGTCGGACGGCACCGCGGGCGGCTGGCCCGCGAGCAGTGTCGCCGCGGCATAACGCTGGGCGTGCAGGGCTGCGACGGGAGCCCGCAACCCGGCCGCCACCTGCGCGAAGGACCCTGAGCCGGATGCCGTCGATGCCTCCAGCTGGGCGAGCTGGGCACGTTCGACGACCGGTTCGCTGGCAGTGGGGCTCGGTGAGGGCGTCCCGGGGGGGCTCGGTGAGGGCGTCCTGGTGGGGGGCGTCGCGGGGGATGCCGTGGCCGTCGGCAACGGCCCGGCATCCAGTCCCTGGGCGGGCACCTGGTCACGGACGAGGGTGGTTCGCAGGACGGCGTGCTGACGAGCATGGATCGCCGCGAGATCGGCCCCGAGGTCATCACCGAGGCGCGCCGCCAGCTGTGCCAGACGGTCGGTGTCACGGGTGAGGGCGACGAGGCCGGCCTCGGCCGACACCGGTGTGCGCGTGGGCACCAGGGGCACCCGGGGGGCGTCGTCCTCGAGTCGCACGCCACAGCTCGAGAGCGAGGTCGCTGCCGCACCCAGGGCGATACCGAGCGCGGCCCGGCGGCCGACCCCCGGCCGTGCTCCCTGCGACATGGGCCGCATCATCGCATGGGTTCGTGCGCCAGCCGCGGTGTCCTACAGTGGACCCGTCGGCTTCCGTCGACCACAGAACTGCACAGAGGGGAGTGAGGATGACCACCGCAGAGCACATCCGACCCGTTCTGAGCCAGGCGCTGGACGACGGCGGGCTGGTCCTGGATGACCTCACGATCACCCCGGCCGGCCGCCGCCGGGTCGTCCGCGTCGCCGTCGACCGCGCCCTCGGCGATGTCGACGAGGTCAGCTCCCCCACCGCCCCGCTCACCCTCGACGAGGTCGCCGACGCGACGCGCGCGGTCAGCGACGCGCTCGACGGCTCCGACGTCATGGGCGAGCAGGCCTACACCCTTGAGGTGACCTCGCCCGGGGTGGGCCGCCCGCTCACCGACCCCCGGCACTTCCAGCGCAACGTCGGGCGCCTGGTCACCGTTCAGCGGGCCGGCGGGGCGGTCACCGGCCGGATCATGCGGGCGAGCCGCACCGAGGTGACCCTCGAGGTGCCCGGCACCAAGGGTGCCGCCCCCAACACCGAGACGGTTCCGTATGCCGGTGTGGAGCGTGCCGCGGTCGAGGTCGAGTTCGCCCGCCACGACGAGACGAAGGAGAGCTGAGATGGACATCGACCTGTCAGCCCTGCGCGCCCTGGAGCGCGAGCGGGGGGTCACCCTCGACGTGCTGATCCCCGCGATCGAGC
>JBDSNZ010000034.1:0-2543 GCA_039915055.1 Ornithinibacter sp. | reverse complement strand
GCGGCGAGTACCCGGTCACTGCGCGCAGTGCGGTCAGGATGTCGTCGGGGCGCACGGACGGTGTGGTGTGCCGTACGACCATCCGCAGTATCGCACACCCCTGCTCATCGACCCCCTGCACGTCCAGCGCCACCACGGCTTCGCGCGTGTCGAAGGTGCGCGGTCCGTTCTTGAACGTGCGGGTCGCCTCGGCGACGTCCAGGGCGAGGTAGGCCGTCACCGCCTCCTGGAGCGCCGTCGGGTCCGCGCCCCGCACCAGGAGGCGCCACTCGCTCGCCTCGAGCCGGTCCGCGAGCGCTCCCGGGGCGGCGACGACCACCTCGAGCACGTCCAACCCGATCGGAAGCGCCTCGTCCAGGGCGGCCCGCACCGCCTCGGGGTCGACCCGCTCGGTCACCCGGATCTCGAAGTACTCCGCCTCGCTGGCCGTCCCCGTCGGGGCGGCGTTGGCGTAGGAGATCTGCGGGTGGGGGTGGAATCCGGCGGAGAAGGCCATCGGCACGCCAGCACGTCGAAGGGCCCGTTCCAGCGCCCGCGCGAAGTCGCGCGTGGAGGAGAAGCGCAACCGGCCGCGCTTGGCGTAGCGGATCCGGAGCCGTTGGACCACAGGAGCGGGTGGGGGTCCTTCTGGGGTGCGCTGGCGGGCCATGGGCCGCGAGCCTAGTCGGCCACCCGGCATACCCGGTCCCGCCGCTAGGGTGCCCTCATGCCCGTGATCGACCGTGTCCGCCTCCTTGACCTGACCGCCACAGAGCAGTCGGTCTACACCGAGCGCCACCCGCGCAGCCGTGACCTCTTCGAGCAGGGCAGCAACCTGTTCGGCAAGGTGCCGATGACGTGGATGAACAAGTGGACCGGCGGCTTCCCGCTCTACCTCGAGCACGCCCGCGGTGCTCGGATCACCGACGTGGACGGACACACCTACGTCGACTTCGCCCTCGGCGACACCGGCGCCATGGCCGGGCACTCCCCCCGCGCCACGGTCGAGGCGCTCATCCACCGGATGAATGACCTCGGCGGCCTGACGACCATGCTCCCCACCCAGGACGCCCAGTGGGTCGGGGCCGAGCTCACCGCCCGGTTCGGGATGCCGTTGTGGAGCTTCACGCTCTCGGCCACCGACGCCAACCGCTGGGCCGTGCGCCTGGCCCGACTGGCGACCGGCCGCCCCAAGGTGCTCGTCTTCGGCTACTGCTACCACGGGTCGGTCGACGAGACCTTCGCGCTGCCCGGCCCCGACGGAAAGGCCGAGTCACGGCCCGGAAACGTCGCCCCCCCGGTGGCGCTCGACCTCACGACCCGAGCCGCCACCTGGAACGACCTGGCGTCGGTGGAGCGCGAGCTCGCCCACGGTGACGTCGCCGCGATCCTCACCGAGCCGGCTCTCACCAACATCGGCATCGTCCTGCCCGACCCCGGGTTCCTGGAGGGCCTGCGCGAGCTGGCGACGCGCTACGGCGCGCTGCTCATGATCGACGAGACCCACACGTTCTCCGCCGGCTGGGGCGGCGCGACCGAGGCGTGGGGCCTGGAGCCCGACATCTTCGTCATCGGGAAGTCGATCGGTGGCGGCATCCCGTGCGGTGCCTACGGCATCAGCGACTCCGTGGCGGCCGCGATCACCGCGCACACCGACGCCGGGGACGCCGACATCGTCGACGTCGGCGGTGTCGGTGGAACCCTCGCCGGCAACGCCCTCTCGACCACGGCGATGCGCGCCACCCTGGGTGAGGTGCTGACCCGAGAGGCCTTCGCCCAGATGAGCGAACTCGCGAGCGCCTACACCGAGGGCGTGCAGGCGACCCTCGACGAGCTGGACGTGCCGTGGTCGATCAGCCGGCTTGGGGCCCGTGCCGAGTATCGCTTCACCCGCCCGGCGCCGCGCAGCGGAGAGGAGTCCGCGCTCGCCCACGACGACGAGCTGGATGCCTACATGCACCTCGCGATGTGCAACCGGGGCATCCTCATGACGCCGTTCCACAACATGGCGCTGATGTGCCCGGACACCACCCGCGCCGACGTGGACCTGCACACGGAGGTCTTCCGCGAGGTCGTCGGCGCCCTCGTGCGCTGACCCCTCCCCGCACCTAACCTCTGCTAGCAGAGGTTAGGTCGCCAACCACACGGTGCACCCTGTGGTTCTGGCACCAAGGGTGTGCTGAGCACGCGCGAGAAGCCCGCGCCACCCCACTCAGCAGAGGTTAGGTCGCCAACCACACGGTGCACCCTGTGGTCCTGGCACCAAGGTGTGCTGAGCACGCGCGAGAGACCCGCGCCACCCCACTCAGCAGAGGTTGGGTCGCCAACCACATGGTGCACCCTGTGGTTCTGACACCAACGTCGGCTAGCAGAGGTTGGGGCGCCAGGTCAGGCGTGGGTGTGCGCCGGTGACTGCTCGGCCATCGCCGCACGCCCGGCGCCGAGCACGGTCAGCGGCAGGAGGGTCTTGCCGGTGGGCCCGATCTCGATCTCGGTGCCCAGCTGCGGGCACACGCCACAGTCGAAGCACGGCGTCCAGCGGCAGTCCTCGACCTCGGTCTCGT
>JBDSNZ010000191.1:0-12962 GCA_039915055.1 Ornithinibacter sp. | reverse complement strand
CTCCAGGCGTTCTCGGTCTCGGAGACCGCGCTCGACGACATGCCCGAGATCCCGGTGAAGATCATGATGAACGTGGGCACGCCCGACCAGGCGTTCGAGTTCTCGCACCTGCCGCACCACGGGGTGGGGCTCGCGCGGCTCGAGTTCATCATCAACCGTCAGATCGGCATCCACCCCAGGGCCCTGCTCGAGCTCGAGGACCAGGAGCCGGAGGTGCGGGCCGAGATCGAGTCCCTCATCACGGCATACGACGGTCCGCGCGACTTCTTCGTCAAGCGGGTGGCTGAGGGCATCTCGATGCTCGCCGCGGCCTTCGCCCCCGAGCCGGTCATCGTGCGGATGTCGGACTTCAAGTCGAACGAGTACGCAGGTCTGCTGGGTGGGGCGCGCTACGAGCCGCACGAGGAGAACCCGATGATCGGCTACCGCGGCGCGGCGCGGTATCTCTCCGCCGACTTCGCGGAGTGCTTCGCCATGGAGTGCGAGGCCCTGAAGCTGGTGCGCGACGACATGGGGCTGACCAACGTCAAGGTGATGATCCCGTTCGTGCGCACGATCGCGGAGGCGAAGGGGGTCATCGACCTGCTGGCGTCCCACGGACTGGTGCGGGGTGAGAACGGCCTCCAGGTCGTCATGATGTGCGAGGTGCCC
This sequence comes from Ornithinibacter sp., assembly GCA_039915055.1. Taxonomy (GTDB): domain Bacteria; phylum Actinomycetota; class Actinomycetes; order Actinomycetales; family Dermatophilaceae; genus Fodinibacter. The sequence continues at coordinate 12,311 of JBDSNZ010000191.1, read as the reverse complement.
TCCAACGCGGTCCTCGCCGACGAGTTCCTCGACCACTTCGACGGCTTCTCGATCGGCTCCAACGACCTGACCCAGCTGACCCTCGGCGTCGACCGCGACTCCTCGCTCGTGGCGGGCAGCTTCGACGAGCGGGACCCCGCCGTGAAGAAGATGCTGTCGATGGCGATCGAGGCGTGCAAGGCGCGGGGAAAGTACGTCGGCATCTGCGGGCAGGGCCCCTCGGATCATCCCGACCTCGCGCAGTGGCTGCTCGAGCAGGGCATCGAGTCGATGTCGCTGAACCCCGACACGGTGGTCGAGACCTGGCTCCGTCTCGCCGGGAAGGGAGAGCGCTAGCGAGACGGCCGGCCGAGCGGTCAGCCGAGGTGGCCGGCGAGCCGGTCGTGTCGCTCCTGGCTCGCGTCATTGAGCCCCACGATGGTCGCCGTCTTGCCCTTGGCGGCGTACTTCGTGGTGATCGCGTCGAGCGTCGCCACGGTCGAGGCGTCCCAGATGTGTGAGCAGGACATGTCGATGACGACGTTCACGGGGTCGTTGACGTAGTCGAACTGGGTGACCAGGTCGTTGCTGGAGGCGAAGAACAGCTCACCGCGCACGGCATACACGCGAGTGTCCTGATCCGGGTGCGCCACGTCGACCACCTCGGTGAAGTGGGCGACGCGACGGGCAAACATCACCATCGCCACCAGCACCCCGACGCCGACGCCGATCGCGAGGTTCTGGGTCACGACGACGACGGCCACCGTGGACACCATGACCAAGGTCTCGCTCTTGGGCATCCGCCGCAACGTGGTGGGCGAGATGCTGTGCCAGTCCATCGTGCCCACCGAGACCATGATCATCACGGCGACGAGGGCAGCCATCGGGATCGCTGCGACGACGTCCCCCAGGGCGACCACGAGGATGAGGAGGAAGACGCCGGCGAGGAAGGTCGAGATACGGGTGCGGGCTCGGGACGCCTTGACGTTGATCATCGTCTGACCGATCATCGCGCATCCACCCATGCCGCCGAAGAAGCCGGTGATGACGTTTGCCGCGCCCTGGCCCCACGCCTCGCGCGTCTTGTTCGAGTGCGTGTCGGTGATGTCGTCGACGAGCTTGGCCGTCATCAGTGACTCCATCAGCCCGACGAGCGCCATCCCGAGCGCGAACGGGGCGATGATCGAGAGGGTGTCGAGGGTGATCGGCACGTCGGGCACGAAGAGGCCGGGCAGGCTGTCGGGCAGGGCGCCCTCGTCGCCGACCGTGGGGACGGCGACAGAGGCCACCGCCGTGTATGCCGCGAGCACCACGATCGCGACCAGCGGTGCCGGGACCGCGGTGCTCACCCTCGGGAGGAAGACCATGATGGCGATGCCGACGGCGACCATCGGGTAGACGGCCCAGGGGACCCCGGTGAGGTGGGGGACCTGTGCGAGGAAGATGAGGATCGCCAGTGCGTTGACGAAGCCGACCATCACCGAGCGCGGGATGAAGCGCATGAGCTTGGCGACCCCCAGCAGGCCGAAGGCCACCTGGATGAGCCCGGCGAGGATCACCGTGGCGATGAGGTAGTCCATCCCGTATTCGCGCACCAGGGGTGCGATCACGAGCGCGACCGCACCGGTGGCGGCCGAGATCATCGCCGGTCGGCCTCCCAGGAAGGCGATCGAGACGGCCATGGTGAACGACGCGAAGAGCCCGACGCGAGGGTCGACCCCGGCGATGATCGAGAACGAGATCGCCTCGGGGATCAGCGCGAGGGCGACGACGAGCCCGCCGAGCACCTCGACGCGCAGGCGTCGTGGGGAACGCAGCGCCGCTCGCACGGAGGTGACCTCCCGCTCGTGGGCGAACATTCCGTCATCCGCTGGGTGCCCGGGAGAGGCGCGCGGGGTCGGTGAGCTGACGGGGGAGGGTTCGTGCATGGGCAAGCTCCTGCTGACGAGTGGGTGGCCCACGGCTGTGGACCTGCACCCGGGACGGCAGTGGGCCGGGCGCCGATGATCGTGTGTGTCGGCGCACCGGACGACGTGGCGCGCAGGGGGGTGGTCGCGCATCGCTGCTCCAGGGCAACGGCGGTGTGCTGGTCGAGTTCACCATCGGCGACACACCCAGCCTACCGGTGTCGGTGAGCAGCGGGACACGAGGACGGGGCCGTGGCCCGGGGTGCGAGCGCCGCCCGGCTCGTGATGCGTGTGATGCCACGCGACCGGAGTGGTCGGCTAGGAGGTCTCGCGCAGCTTCCCGCTCCTGGCCAGCTGTGGGTCGGTGCACGCCGCCAGGTCGAAGCAGCAGGGTCGTCGCTTCCCACTCTCCATCTTCGACAGGCTCACCTCGACCCTTCGCTCACGAGTCGCCGGGTTGGCCGTCGCCTTCACCCAGCGGACCCACTCCCACCGCGCCATCGGGGTGATGTCCTCCCAGATGGCACGAATGTCTGCTGGCGCCTCGTCCAGGGCACCAGCGAGGTCCCCGGGCACATCGGGCTCGGGCCAGGCGTCCGCCACCTCGAGCGTGAGGTCGACGCTTTCTCCCGTACCGGCGCCTGTGGCTTCCTGGAGCTCTCGGTCGATCCGTATCCAGTGGCCGCGGCGCCCATCCGGCTCCACCACTGTCGTGAAGGGATGCCCGTCCAGTGTCCCGTGCACGGCGACCTGGCCACGCGAGGGCAGCTGGCGGCTGGCGTCCCCGGGAAGCCGCACCAAGGTCGTCCCGTCGAGCGTGCTCAGCGCGGCCTCGAATGCGATGAGCACGGACTCAGGGTCTCCGGCGTGGGACATGACCTCTAGACCTCTTTCGCTGCCTGGCCGGATCGACACGTCCATGCCTCCGGCGTCCGCCTCTCGTGCACTCCTGACCTTACGTCGGGTCAGCGCCGGCCGGGGCCTGGCCGGTCGCCGGTGGCCCATCATGCATGGCGCCATCGCACAGCGCGAGGAACGCACCGAGTGCGAGCAGCTCATCGGGGCTGCGGGGAGAGAAGTCGGTGAGGACTCTCGACCGCACGATGAATGCCGAGTGTTGCGCGCGTGAGATCGCGACGTTGATCCTGTGCCGGTCGAGGAGGAAGCCCATCCCGCGAGAGACGTCGGAGTGCGAGGACGCGGCCATCGACAGGATCGCGACCGGCGCCTCCTGGCCCTGGAACTTGTCGACCGTGCCCACCATGACCTCGTCCAGGCCCGCATCGCGCAGGGTGAGCCGGAGTCGGTCGGCCTGCCTGTTGTACGGCGTGATGACCCTGAAGTCCTTCTGATCGAGGGGCCGTGGGCCGACGGGTGCTCCGTCTGCTCCCCGGGCCGAAGGATCGTGCCACTCGCGCCCCATCAGGTCCAGGATCAGCTCGCGGACGGCTGCCGCCTCCTCGGGGGAGTCGTTGGAGTTGTCGAGGTGGTCCACGAGCCGCACGTGCACGCCGGGCTCGAGGCCCTCCAGGTGTCGCGCCGCTGCCGACGACTCGGAGCGGAGGGCGCCGTCGTAGGCGAGGGCGGACACCGAGGAGGTGAGCGCCGGGTGCATGCGCCACGTCGTCTCGAGGAAGTAGCCGAGCTCCGGGGGCAGCACGGACGCCCCGTCAGCGAGCCAGGCGAGGGCTGCGGTGTCGACCGGCTCGGCGTGGGTGCCGGTGGTGACCTGGGGGAGCTGCTGGGGGTCACCGAGCAGGAGCAGTCGCTGCGCCGCAACGGACACGGCCAGGGTCTTGGCGAGGGAGAACTGTCCCGCTTCGTCGATGACGAGCAGGTCGAGCTGCCCGCGCGCGACCCGGCGCTCGTTGGTGAGGTCCCAGGCCGTGCCGCCGATGACGAAACCGCGACCGGCGATCGCGTGGTCGGCAGCGAAGCGGGCGAGGTCGTCGGCCTTGGCGAGGGCGGTCCAGGACGGGTCAGCGGTGGCCTTGGCTTCCTTACCGACCTGGCTGGGGTCGACCCCGGCCCGGACCACGGCCGTGAGGACGTTCTCCACCGCCGCGTGGCCCTGCGCGCACACGCCCACCTTCCAGCCGAGTGCGACCAGCCGGGCGATGACGTGCGAGCCGACATAGGTCTTGCCCGTGCCGGGCGGGCCCTGGACGGCGATGTAGGAGTCGTCCATGCCCTCGAGGGCTGAGCAGATGGCGTCGATGAAGCGGCTGCCGCCGGAACCGACGCGGGGGAGTGCCGCTCCGCCGTGCAGGCGCGGCGCTCGACGGAGGTAGAGGTCGGCCCCGGCAGTCACCGGGACCTCGCCCAGGTCGCGCACCAGCGTGGCGACCTCCGCGAGCGCTCGGTCGAGGGAGTCGGTGCGCAGCGGCCCGGGTGGCCCGAGCGCGACGGGGAGCTCGACGTGGTCAGCACTCGTGCGCCCGTGCTGCTCCTCGAGGGTGACCGTGAGGACTGCCCGACCAGCACCGTCGAGCATCTCTTCGACCTCGAGCACTCGACCGGTGCTCGGATTCACCGTGTTGGCCTCGGTGGGGTCTGCCGGGAACCCCTCCGGGCCAGGAGCCCGGTAGAGCACGTGGCACTCGCCGACGCGGGGCGCGCCGCCTGCCGACTCACCTCGGAGGCGCAGGATGCGCCGCGGGTTGTGTCGCGACGACTGCTGCGACCAGTCGTCCAGGACCTCTGCACGGTCGACCGCGAAGGCGCCGTCGGCCGAGCGCCAGTCGGCGACCGGGAGTCGGAGCCGGTCGAAGTGCTCCTGCCACCTCGGCTTGTCCTCGCGGGCGTGGAAGAGCACCGACGACGCCACCATCGCCGTGGCTCGCTGACTCGGTGACCACGAGACCGGTGGGATGCCGTCCACCAAGGCCCTGATCGCCGCCTCGAGCTCGAGGGCGGCGCGGCGCTTGTCGCTCACCACGACCTCGGCGACCTCCTGACCGCCCGGACGTGGTGCGGATGCCGTGTGGTCGCGGTAGTGCTCGGCGCGTCGCGCCAGCAGCCAGTCGCGTAGCAGCAGGGTCGAGACGCAGTCGTCCTCGTTGTAGTGGGCGATCTCCGCGAGGAGGTCTGCGGCCTCGTCCTCGCGCCCCTCGATGTGGGATGCGGTGAACTGGTGGTAGACGACGATGCTGTCCGCGCCACCCTGCAGCGCCCCCTCGCGCTCCGGCATGTAGAGCGGCTCGAGCTTCTTGATCGAGTAGGAGCGCTGCGAGACACGGATGCCCGAGCGCACCACGGCGTAGAGGTCGACGAACACGCGGTCCCGCAGCAGCTGGTCCACCTCGTCCTCGTAGGTGCCGTGGCGTGCCGCCAGGCGGAGCAGGGCCGCGGGCTCGTAGGGCGCGTAGTGGTAGACGTGCAGGTCGGGCCACCTGCGCCGGCGGGCGTTGACGTGGTCGACGAAGTCGATGAGCGCCTGTTTCTCCTCCGCCCGGTCGTGGGCCCAGTACGTGCTGAAGCGCTGCTCACCGGTGTCGATCTCGATGAGACCGAAGAGGTATTCCAACCCCCAGAGGCTCGACCCCCTCTCCCGCCACAGCGGGTCTCCCTCGAAGTCGAAGAAGACGTCCCCCGCACTGGCCGGGGGCATCAGGCGCAGCGCCTCAGGGTCCACGACCTCGTACCGAACCCCCCCGTCAGGATCTGCCTCCTGCTCGAGCTGGAGACGTGCCTGCTCGCGCAGCCGCGCGAGCGTCACGTCGCGCACCTGGGGCACGGGCTCGGTGCGGACGGCCAGCTGGTCGATCGTCGTGACCCCGACATCGGCGAGGCGGCTGCGAGTGGGTCGGCGCACCCCGGCCACGAGCAGCACGTCACGGCGGGCCTCCACCTCCGGCTCGCACGTGGGACAGGTCCCGCAGGCCAGCCACCGCTCATCACCCCAGACCGCGGCACCTTCGGACGAGCGGTGGGTGGCGAGGAGCTCGTCCAGCCGGTGGCGTCGGGCCCGGTAGACCGGCAGCACCTCGGCGAGGGGAAGATCCTGCACCGCCCCGTCGCCGAGCACGAGCCGGGCCACCGGCGCCACCGGCACGTCGGCACCCTCCAGCAGCGCGGCATACGCGGCGATCTGGAGGAGAGCGGGCACGGTGGTGTGGCGGGCCAGCTTGGTGTCACTCACGAGCCAGCCCGCAGGGGTGCGCTCGATGAAGTCGGCACGACCGACGAACCCGCCGTCGAAGAGGGTGGCCTGCGAAAGGACGTCGGCGCCTGAGTCGATGGCGTCGAGGGTCTGTGCCATGGCCGCCGACAGACCCTGCTGTGTCGAGGCGGGAGAGGGCAGCTGGCGCACCCCACCCCGGTGCAGCCTGTGCAGCCGCCGCAGCTCGGCCTGCTCGTGCTGGTCACCGAGGGCTGCGACGCGAGCGAGCATCAGGTCCTCCTCCACCACGACCCGCTCGCGCCGGCCGAGCCGCACGTCGAGCTCGGCGACCAGGGCGAACTCGCACGAGGCAGCAGTGCGCAGGTCACTGGCGCTGATGACCGGGCGCCCGTCGTCGAGGAGGAACATGATCCGAACCTACCCACGCCTCCCGACAGCGACCTGGGGGTCCTCGCCGCTCAGACCCAGCTCGGCAGCCACATCCGCCAGTGCCAGTGCGAGTACGGGATGGTGTCGGCGACGTAGACGGGATGGAAGAACGCAAAGAGGGCCAGGGTGAGCAGGAGGTAGCCCCCGACGACGAGCCACCTGGTCCGCCAGCGCCCCGAGTCGTCCTCTCGACGCCCCACCCACAGCCCGATCATGAACGCGATGGCGAGCACGACGTAGGGCTCGAACGCCACGGCGTAGAACGTGAAGATCGTGCGGTCCTGGTAGAAGAACCATGGCAGGTAGCCGCCGACGAAACCCGCCGCGATGGCACCGGCCCGCCAGTCCCGGCGGCGCAGCCACCACCACAGCAGCACCGCCAGCGCGATGATGCCCAGCCACCAGACCGAGACCGTGCCGATCGGGTTGATCGCGGAGGAGCACTTGTCCGCCGTGCACCCGTCGACACCGATGGTGGAGCCCTCGTAGTAGAACGACGTCGGCCGCAGCTGGAGCATCCAGGACCACGGGTTCGACTGGTAGGGGTGCGGTGTCTCCAGGGTGGTGTTGAACCCGTAGGCGTCCTGGTGGTACTTCAGCCAGTTCCGCAGCACCGGCGGCAGCCACTGCACTCCCTGGCCGGGGTTGAACGTGTCCCAGTGCCGGTGGTAGCCGTTGCTGGAGAGGAACCAGCCGGTCCACGACACCGTGTAGACCACGGCTGCCGTGATCACCAGCTGCACGGCCGCGAAGGGCCCGTCCACGAGGAGCGCCCCGCGCGCCCAGCGACGCACCCCCGCCGCCCGCCGCGCCCCCATGTCCCACCACACGCTCATCAGCCCGAACGCCGCGAGGAAGAACAGTCCGGACCACTTCGTCCCGGTGCACAGCCCCAGCGACACCCCCGCGACCCAGCGCCAGGGCCGTCCCCCGAGCCACGGCCCGACCCCGCTCGGCCACTCCCCGCGCGGCAGTGCGCCGACCTTCTCCGCCAGGATCGCGCGGCTCCGGTCGCGGTCCACCAGAAGTGCGGCGAACGCGCAGAGGGCGAAGAACATGACGATGATGTCGAGGATGCCGGTGCGTGACATCACGAAGTGCGACCCCTCGAAGGCGAGGAGGAAGGCCGCCACGCAGCCGAGCATCGTCGAGCCGAACAGCCGCCTCCCGACCCGTCCGACGACGAGGATCGACAGCGTCCCGAGCAGCGCGACCGAGAAGCGCCACCCCAGCCCGTTGTCCGCACCGAAGAGCCACTCCCCCAGCCCGATCACCCACTTGCCGACCGGCGGGTGCACCACGAAGTCGCCGTCGGTGGAGGAGAAGACGTCGGAGTCGCCGCTGATGAACGCGGCATTCGGGTCGGTCAGGGAGTCCAGCGTCCGCATCTCGACGCCGTAGCGGATCATCGAGTAGCCCTGCTTGACGTAGTACGTCTCGTCGAACACCAGGGCGTGCGGTCGATCGAGGTTCCAGAACCGGAGCACCCCACCCACCAGGGCGATGAGCCCGGGCCCGAGCCATCCCCACAGCCGGTCCGTCGGCGCGAAGCCGAGCAGGCGGGCGCGCAGCTCGTCCGTCCGGGTCACCGGCACATCCTAGGTCGAGCTCCCGGCGTGCGAGGATCGCGTCATGACTGCTGGCGTCCTCGTCCTGGCGGCGACCCCGATCGGGGACCCCCGCGACGCCGCGCCCCGCCTCGCTGACGAGCTGCGCGGAGCCGACGTCGTCGCGGCGGAGGACACCCGCCGGCTCCGGCGCCTCTGCCAGGCCCTCGACGTCCGCACGAGCGGTCGGGTCCTGTCCTTCCACGAGCACAACGAGGGCGAGCGAACTCCCGACCTGGTCGAGCTGCTGCTGGCCGGGCAGCGGGTCGTCGTCGTGACGGATGCCGGTATGCCGTCCGTCTCCGACCCCGGCTACCGGCTGGTCGCTGCCGCGGTCCAGGCGGATGTGCGCGTCACCTGCGTGCCCGGCCCGTCCGCGGTGCTCATGGCCCTCGCAGTCTCGGGCCTGCCCGTCGACCGGTTCTGCTTCGAGGGCTTCCTGCCCCGCAAGGGAGGGGAACGGGCCACGGCCCTGGCCGGGCTCGCCGCCGAACCGCGCACGATGGTCTTCTTCGAGGCGCCGCACCGGCTGGCGCGCACCCTGACGACGATGGCCGAAGTCCTGGGAGCGGAGCGCCCCGCAGCGGTGTGCCGCGAGCTCACCAAGACCTACGAGGAGGTCCGGCGCGGCCCCCTCGCCGAGCTGGCCCAGTGGGCTCAGGAGGGGGTGCGCGGCGAGATCACCGTCGTCGTCGCCGGCGCTGCCCCCCGTCCTGCAGACCTGGCGTCCGAGGTCGCGCGGGTGTTGGCGCGGGTCGCGTCCGGCGAGCGGCTCAAGGAGGTCTGCGGTGACGTCGCGGTCGCCGCAGGCCTGTCGAAGAAGGTGCTCTACGACGCAGCGGTGGTCGCGCGCCGGGGCTGAACCCGATGCTGCGGCGCGGGTGCCGCGACTCCCGACCCCCGGCATACCCGCCGGTAACCGGGTGAATGTCACATTGGACAGGGCACGGTCTGCCCTCGCCCATGACGGTGCCCACCGTTAACCTGACCCTCGTGGCCACAACGACAGCACCTCCGCGTCCAGCGATGGCCCGCCGCACCACCGTCGCCCTGAAGATCCTCATGGCTGTGACCGGGCTGGTGTTCGTCGGGTACGTCCTGCTCCACATGTACGGCAACCTGAAACTGCTGGCGGGTGAGGAGGCGTTCAACAGCTACGCCGAGCACCTGCGCACCATCGGTCAGCCGTTCCTGCCGTATGCCGGTCTGTTGTGGATCATCCGCGTGGTGCTCCTGCTCAGCCTGGTCGGGCACGTCTACGCGGCGTTCACGCTGTGGAGCCGGGCCGGTGCGGCGCGCCGCACCAAGTACGCGGCGGCCCGCACCGCGGCGCGCACGGCGTGGATGCGCTGGGGTGGCGCGTTCATCCTGCTCTTCATCGTCTGGCACCTGCTCCAGTTCACCATCGTGAAGTTCACCGGCGACCCCAACGCCACCAGCGCCGACATCGTGGACAACCCCTACAAGCTCGTCCACGCCAGCTTCGAGGTGCCGTGGGTGACCCTCATCTACGTCCTCGCGCTGGTCGCCCTCGCCTTCCACCTCTCGCACGGGGCGTTCAGCGCCCAGCAGACCCTCGGCTGGACCGGCACCGCCGGGGCCTACCGCCGGGCGAAGGTGATCGGGCACGCGCTCGCGGCCGTGATCGCCGTGGGCTTCCTCATCCCGCCGCTGGCCATCCTCTTCGGCCTGATCTAAGGAGCCACCGACATGAGCGAACACACCGTCAACGCCGGCATCGCCCACGGGCTGTACACCGAGGGCGAGGGCGTCGCAGACCACAAGGCCCCCGCGGGGCCGATCGCGCAGAAGTGGAGCACGCGGGAGTTCGAGTCCGCCCTCGTCAACCCGGTCAACCGGCGCAAGCTGGACATCATCATCGTCGGCACCGGGCTCGCCGGGGCCTCGGCCGCCGCGACGCTGGGCGAGGCCGGCTACAACGTGAAGTCCTTCTGCTACCAGGACTCCCCGCGCCGGGCCCACTCGATCGCGGCCCAGGGTGGGATCAACGCGGCGAAGAACTACAAGGAGGACGGTGACTCCGTCTACCGACTGTTCTACGACACCGTCAAGGGTGGCGACTACCGCTCGCGAGAGAGCAACGTCTACCGCCTGGCCGAGGTCAGCGCCAACATCATCGACCAGTGCGTCGCCCAGGGCGTGCCCTTCGCCCGGGAGTACGGCGGCCTGCTCGACAACCGCTCGTTCGGCGGGGTGCAGGTCTCGCGCACCTTCTACGCCCGCGGCCAGACCGGCCAGCAGCTGCTCATCGGCGCCTACCAGGCCCTCGAGCGCCAGGTTGCCGTCGGCAGCGTCGAGCAGTTCACCCGCCACGAGATGCTCGAGCTGATCGTCGAGGAGGGTCGGGCCCGCGGCATCATCGCCCGTGACCTCGTCACCGGTGAGATCGAGACCCACCTCGCGGATGCCGTGGTGCTGGCCTCAGGTGGCTACGGCAACGTCTTCTTCCTCTCGACCAACGCGATGGGGTGCAACGTCACGGCGTCCTGGCGGGCGCACCGCAAGGGCGCCTACATGGCCAACCCCTGCTACACCCAGATCCACCCGACCTGCATCCCGGTCTCCGGTGACCACCAGAGCAAGCTGACGCTGATGTCGGAGTCGTTGCGCAACGACGGCCGCATCTGGGTGCCGAAGAACCGCGAGGACTGCGACAAGGACCCGCGCGACATCGCGGAGGAGGACCGCGACTACTACCTGGAGCGGGTCTACCCCAGCTTCGGCAACCTCGTCCCGCGCGACATCGCCTCACGGCAGGCCAAGAACGTGTGCGACGAGGGCCGCGGAGTCGGACCCGTCGTGGGCGACTTCCGTCGTGGTGTCTACCTCGACTTCGCGGACGCGATCTCACGCTTGGGCAAGGACACCGTCGAGTCCAAGTACGGCAACCTCTTCGACATGTATGCCCGGATCACCGGGGAGAACCCCTACGAGGTGCCGATGCGGATCTACCCCGCGGTGCACTACGTCATGGGGGGCCTGTGGGTCGACTACGACCTGGAGTCCAGCATCCCCGGTTTGTTCGTGGCGGGGGAGGCCAACTTCTCCGACCACGGCGCCAACCGGCTCGGGGCCTCCGCGCTGATGCAGGGCTTGGCCGACGGCTACTTCGTGCTGCCCAACACCATCCGCGACTACCTCGCCAAGGGCCCGTTCGAGCCGCTGTCGGAGCAGACGCCCTCGGTGGCCCAGGCGCGCACCGCCGTGCAGGAGCGCACCGCCCGGCTGCTCGCCATCAACGGCGAGCGCAGCGTCGACTCCTTCCACCGGGAGCTCGGCAATGTCATGTGGGAGTACTGCGGCATGGAGCGCACCGAGGAGGGTCTGCTCAAGGCGATCGACCTCATCCGCGGTCTGCGCGAGGAGTTCTGGCGCAATGTGCGCGTGCTCGGCTCGGCCGACACGCTCAACCAGAGCCTGGAGAAGGCCGGCCGCGTCGCGGACTTCCTCGAGCTCGGCGAGCTCATGTGCATCGACGCACTGCACCGCCGGGAGTCCTGCGGCGGCCACTTCCGCGGTGAGTCCCAGACCGAGGACGGTGAGGCGCTGCGTCACGACGACCAGTACCTCTACGTTGCGGCGTGGGAGTTCGGCGGCGGCGACGCCGACGGGGAGATGGGCCGGCCCGTGCTGCACAAGGAAGACCTTGCCTACGAAGCCATCGAGCTGAAGCAGCGGAGCTACAAGTGATCACCCCAGAAAGTTCCACGTTCCTTCGTCACTTCGATACTTTCCGAGGGCCCCGATGAATCTCACCCTGAAGATCTGGCGTCAGGACAAGCCGTCCGACAAGGGCGGCCTGGTCACCTACAAGGTCGCCGACATCAGCGAGGACATGAGCTTCCTCGAGATGCTCGACGTGCTCAACGAGCAGCTCAACGCCAAGGGCGAGGAGCCGATCGCGTTCGACTCCGACTGTCGCGAGGGCATCTGCGGTCAGTGTGGGCTGATGATCTCCGGTGAGGCCCACGGTCCCGAGAGGACGACCACCTGCCAGCTGCACATGCGCAGCTTCAAGGATGGCGAGACGATCACGATCGAGCCGTGGCGGGCCAGCGCCTTCCCGGTGATCCGGGATCTGATCGTCGATCGCGGGGCGTTCGACCGCATCGTGCAGGCCGGCGGGTACATCTCGGTCAACACCGGATCGGCCCCTGACGCGCACTCGACGCTGGTGCCCAAGGCCAACGCCGACCGTGCATTCATGGCTGCGGAGTGCATCGGCTGTGGCGCCTGCGTCGCGGC
>JBDSNZ010000023.1:0-2796 GCA_039915055.1 Ornithinibacter sp. | reverse complement strand
CGTGCCGCGCTGGCGGCGCGGGGTGCAGACGAGCCGTGGACGGCATCCGTGCCCTTCGGCGGCATCGTGGTGCTGCCCGGCGGGACTGTGCCGGCCCGTTAGAGTGATCGCGCGCTGCGGAGATTCCCGTCGTGCGCCAGGGCCTCTAGCTCAATTGGTAGAGCTGCGGACTTTTAATCCGTAGGTTGTGGGTTCGAGCCCCACGGGGCCCACTCTGATCGTGTGTCAGAGGCGAACGACCATCTTGCCGGTGTTCTCTCCACGCAGCACGCCGAGGAAGGCGTCGACGGCGTGGTCGATGCCGTCGACGAAGGTCTCCCGGGAGGTCAGCTCGCCGGAGGCCAACCACCCGGCGGCCTTCCCGGCATACTCGCTCGACAGGTCCCAGTGGTCGCCGACCAGGAAGCCCTGGATGCGTCCGCGGGTCTGGATGAGACGGGCCAGGTTGCGTGGGCCCGGCGTGGGCTCGGTGTCGTTGTAGACCGAGATCATCCCGCAGACCGCGACGCGGCCGCCGAGCCGCAGCGACCCGATGGCTGCCTCGAGGTGGTCGCCGCCGACGTTGTCGAAGTAGACGTCGATGCCCTCGGGTGCAGCCTCGCGCAGCTGGGTGGAGACCGAGGCGTCCTTGTAGTTGAACGCTGCGTCGAAGCCGAGGTCCTCCACGACGTGGCGCACCTTCTCGGCCGAGCCCGCGCTGCCGATGACGCGGCTGGCGCCGAGCGCCTTGGCGATCTGACCGACCGCACTCCCCACTGCACCGGCCGCGCCGGAGACGAAGACCACGTCGCCGGGCTTGACCTGCGCGATGCGGGTCAGACCGGCGTATGCCGTGAGGCCGGTCATGCCGAGCACCCCCAGATAGGCGGAGGCCGGCACCCGGGACACGTCGACGACCCGGGCGCCCTTGGCCTCGATGACCGCCACCTCACGCCACCCGGAACCGTGCAGCACGTGGTCACCGACGGCGAACCCCTCGGCGCGAGACTCCTCCACGACTCCCACGGCGCCACCGTCCATGGCCGCACCCAGGGCGAACGGCGCGGCATACGACTTCGCGTCGCTCATCCGGCCACGCATGTAGGGGTCGACCGACATCACGACGTTGCGCACCCGCACCTGCCCATCCTCGAGCTCTGGGACGTCGGTGTCCGCGAGCTCGAAGTTCTCGGGGGCGGGCCATCCCACCGGGCGGGAGATCAGGCGCACCTCGCGGGGGGTCGTCGTGGGCTGTGCGGTGGCGTCGGACATCTGGGGCCTTCCGATCGTGGGTCCTGCAAGGTCAGTGAGGTGCAACCTCTCGGGCCCCTGCGATATGCCCCGCCCCTGACGCGCCGCCACGGATCAGCGGCCGCCGGCCTCCGCCTTCGAGCGCGCCTCGCGGCGCGCGACCACTCTCTCCGCACGTTCACGGATCAGCTGCGACTGGGGATCTTCACTGACGCTGAGCTGCGCCGGTCCGAAAACGCTCGTCAAGGCATAGCGCACCCGCCAGCCGATCCGATACCAGACTGAAAGCCCCTCGTGATCGGACCTGGCCATGACGACCTCCAACTAGTTCGTGCACTAACAACTTGTGCACTACGTTACGCCCTCCGGCCGTTACGATGCAATGGTGACCAGCATCTCCGCTCCACCCAAGCCTCCCCCAGCGCCTTCGCGCCGAGACGAGACAGCGAACACCACTCAGGAAGACACCGATCCGCTCGCCCTGGACCGGCAGGTCTGCTTCGCCCTGGCCGTGGCGTCCCGCACTGTCGTCGGGGTCTACCGACCGCTCCTGCAGCCCCTCGGCCTCACGCATCCGCAGTACCTGGTGATGCTGTGCCTCTGGGAGCAGGCGCCATCGCGCGTCTCACAGATCGCCAACCGGCTCAGCCTCGAGCCGGCCACCCTCTCGCCACTGCTGAAACGGCTCGAGGCCGCAGGCTTGGTCGCGCGCGAGCGCGATGAGAGCGACGAACGGGCAGTGGCGGTCTCACTCACGCCAGCCGGCCTGCGGTTGCGCCACCGGGCGCAGGGCATCCCGGCTGCCGTGATCGAGCGGCTCGGCATGGAGGTCACCGACCTCGAGGAGATCCGCGACCGGCTCACCACGCTCATCGAGGCAGCCGCCGGACGCGCCTGACGTGCGCGACACGCCACCGACCGGGTCAGGCAGCGGCGAGAGCCCTCTTGACCACCGAGGGGTCGGGGTTGGTGTGTGGCACACCGTTGATGACGACGGTCGGCACGGTCTCGTTGCCGTTGTTGACGCTGGCGACGAATGCCCTGGCATCGTCGTCCTGCCAGATGTTCACCCACCTGATGCTGCCCCGGTCCTTGCGCACCGCGAAGCGCAGCCGGGAGCAGAACGGACAGCCCGCACGCCAGTAGACCGTGATGCCCCCACCGCCGTGGGCCACCGCTTCAGCGTGCGTCGTCTGCTCCCGTCGCCCCGCGATGATGTCGATGAGTCCCATGGCGCCAGCGTAGGCGCGCGGCTCCGCAGGGCGCACCCCGCGGGGTGGCCTGACTACACCCTGCGCCGCCGAGCGAGGTCGATGACGCGGCCACCGGTCCCCTGCCACCTGACGGTCGCCAACACGACCTGATCCGCCGCGAGGTCCTCTCCGGTCACCAGGCTCAGCACCGGTTGCTCCACGACCACGGCATCCTCTGGTCCGTCTGGGCCGGGAACCGTCTCGCTGACCGTTTCACCAAACGCGGCCACGAGGTGCCGCTCGGCGCCATCGACCATCCCTGACCCGTCCACGCGCACCTCACCCGTGAGCACGATCTCGCGGCCGTACGCGT
>JBDSNZ010000089.1:0-24903 GCA_039915055.1 Ornithinibacter sp. | reverse complement strand
TCGCCGTGGCGCTGCTCGTCGCGATCTTCAAGGCCAGGCCGAGCCCGTTCTACATCATGGACGAGGTCGAGGCCGCCCTGGACGACACCAACCTGGGCCGGCTCATCACGCTCTTCGAGGAGCTGCGTGACTCCAGCCAGCTCATCGTCATCACCCACCAGAAGCGCACGATGGAGGTCGCCGATGCTCTCTACGGCGTCTCGATGCGCGGTGACGGTGTGACCACGGTCGTCTCGCAGCGCATCCGGGACGTCGCCGCGATCGCCTGACCCGGCATCCGGGGGCACGACATCCGAGCGAGGGCACCCGACCCTTGGTGGCTCAGCGAGCCAGTTGGCCGATGTCGGTGAGCGGCCAGAAGCGGAGCACCACGGGACCGATGACCCTGCCCTCCGGCACGAGGTTGACGCACTCCGGGCCCTCGGTCGCGCCGCGGCAGCCGATGACCGAGTCCGCGGACTGGGAGCGGTGGTCACCCATCACGAGGTAACGGCGCGACGGCACCGTGATCTTCGGGAAGCACCGCGTGGACCTGGGGGTGCTCCCACAGTCGATCACCCCCGGCGTGAACGGCAGGTCCTCGAAGACGTAGGGCTCGTCCAGCGGCTCACCGTCGCGCAGGACGCGACCGTCGGCGCTGCAGCAGGCCACGGTGTCGCCGGGCAGGCCGATCACCCGCTTGACCGTGTATGCCGTGTTGCTGGGTCCGATGCCCGTCAGGTCGCCGACGGCCCTGACCGTGCGCTTGAACAGGTTCGGGTCGGTGGGCAGGCGGGCGCTCTGCCACGTGGTGCCGTGCCCGAAGACCACGACGTCACCACGGGCGATCGAGTGGTCCAACCGGTTGACGATGATCCGGTCCCCGATGTGCAGGGTCTCCTCCATCGACTGCGAGGGGACCCCGAACGGCTTGATGAAGAACGCCTGAACCAGGGCGACAGCCACGAGGGCCACCAGGACTTCGGTGAACGGGGGGAGCCGACGGCGGCGTCGTGGCGACGGCCCGTCCGCCGCCGGGGCGTCGGAAGTCACGAGGGGCAGACTAGTTCGGCGTGCAGTGCGTGTCGATTTGGGTCCACTGACGACGTGCGCGACCCTTGTGCCATGGTTGCCGTCGTCCTCGCCCTGGTCCTGTGCCTCGGGCTCGCCGTCTCAGTTCTCGCCCTCGTCGCGCTGCCGGCGCGCCGGCAGGGTCGCGAGGTGCTCAGCGCCCGTGGCGAAGAGGTCGTCGGCTCGCTGCGTGAGCGGACCGACGTGGGGCGGCTCCGACGTGAGCACGATCCGTCCCCGGTTCGTCCGGATCCTGAGACGAACCTGACAACCGTCTGACTCGCGGGTCTGGTGGCGGCGAGGGACACGGGCGTACTGTCCCGGCGGGTGCCGAGCGACACCCGCCGGAGCGATGCGGTGACCCCGCAGCGCCGCTCGTGAGGGAGATCGATGAGTTCGTCAGACAGCCCCACCCCACGTCCCACCCGCACCACTCGCCGCCGCAGGATCCTCGCCGGCGTGCTCGGAGCAGGGCTCGTCGCCTCGGCCGGCCTGGCCTTCGCGGGTCGCCACGACATCACCGAGCAGTGGCTGAAGTACCAGTGGCGGGACCGCCACTACAACGCGGCGGTCATGGAGAAGGCCCTGATGATCGCCGGGGGCAACCCCAGCGAGGCCCAGGACGAGTCACGCGAGGCGTTCACGATCGCCCAGCAGTTCGAGCAGGCTCGCACGGCGCCGTCCGGCATCGTCGACTCCGGCGCCTACGGATCGGCCTACCGGGAGATCGCCGATCTCAGCAGTGTCGGTGGCACCTGGAACGAAGTGACGAAGTCGCCCTACAACGCGGACGACCCGCGCTACCGGGACTACTACTCCAACAGCAGCGGGGGTGCCGGGCTCGTGACCGGCCGGATCACCGGCCTGGCTGCGGACCCCGGCGGGTCCTACGTGTACGCCGCGGGCGCGGACGGGGGCGTGTGGCGCACCTCGAATGCCGGTGCGGCACCGACCGGGGGCACCACGACGGCGGAGAAGCAGTCGGCGAAACCGGGCTGGACCCCGATCGCTGATGCGTTGCCGTCGCTCTCGGCCGGCGACCTCGAGCTCGCCTCCGACGGTGCGCTCTGGTTCTCCACCGGCGAGGCGAACACCGGCGCCACCTCCTACGTCGGAGCTGGGGTCTACCGGCTGGCGGACCCCAGGAGCGGTTCCTTCACGGCATCCGACCAGGTCGGTGGACAAGAGCTCGAGTCCACGACCATCGGGAGAATCCGTCCGGGTGGCTCAGGCACGGTGTGGGCCGCGACGAACCGCGGGATCTGGTTCCACGGCGCCGGCTCGACCAGCGCCCCGTGGACCTTCGCGTTCGCGCCGAACCTGTCCTGGATGCCGGAGATCACCGACAACGCCGGCAAGGTACTGGTTCCGCGTGGGGCGAACTGCACCGACAACCTCGCGTGCGGGGCGACGAACGCGGCATACAAGAACATCGTCAACGACATCGCCGTCGACCCCAAGAACCCCAAGCACGTCGTGGCCGCCATCGGCTGGCGCTCGGGTGACTCCTACAACGGCTTCTACGAGACCAAGGACTACACCAAGGGACCGTCGAGCTGGAGCAAGCTCAAGGTGACCCTGGGAAAGATCAAGAACGGCAGCGACGTCGGCTACACCACCTTCGCCTTCAGCAAGACCGGCGACCGCCTCTACGCCCTGGTGCAGCAGCCGAGCAAGATCAGCTCCTCGAGCAGCCTGATGGGGGTCTTCGTCTCCAGGACGGGCTCCCCGCTGGGGCCCTGGAACCAGATCGCCAACGCGAGCCAGCTGCACAACAGCGGCTCGGCACTGGACCGCAAGGGTTACTCCGTGGGTGTGCAGGCCTGGTACAACCAGTTCCTCACCGTCGACCCGGCCAACAGTGACCACGTGTGGGCAGGGCTCGAAGAAGTCTTCGAGACCACCGACTCGGGTTCGCACTGGAGCACGCCGTCGCCGTACTGGAACTTCTACTTCCCCTGCTGGAACATCGACGACGCCAAGAACACCTGCCCGCTCGCTGGCCACCCGGACCAGCACTCGGTCGCGGTCGGCGGCGGAAAGGTGTTCTTCGGCAACGACGGTGGGGTCTACCGGCGCCCCGTCAGTGGGTCGCTCGACAAGAACGGGAACGCGACCGACCTCGTGTCTCTCGCCGACGGCACGCTCGGGGCGCTGCAGTACTACTCCGTCTCCGTCGGCAAGGACGCCCAGAACAGCGGGGTCGTCGTCTCGGGTGGTCTGCAGGACAACGGAGTGTCGAACCTCTTCGGGGTCAGGCCCGACGGGTCGAACGCCGATCCCGAGCACCGGATGGGATCGAACTTCGGCGGCGACGGCGCGGACGGCTTCGCCGACCCGCGCAACGGGTGCAACCAGGTGCAGGAGTACGTCTACCTCTCCGTCGAGGTGACGAACAACTGCGCCCAGAACCCGGGGGCGCTCTCCGAGGCCGACGCGACGACGTACAGCCTCGACCCGGGTGACCCCAACCCGCGCTTCATCGCACCCGTCGGACTGGACTCGGCCAACCCCGACCACGCCATCTTCGGGGGTCAGTTCGTCTACACCGCCGATGACATCTGGAAGGCGCGCGACTCCAGCGCCCTGAAGAAGGTCTTCGACAACGGCGACGGTCACTCGACGACGGCGGTGTCGATGAGCAACGGCGTCGGCTACACCTCCTGGTGCGGGCCGTGCAACAACAACGGGTTCGCCCGGGGCATCTCGACCAATGTCAGCGGCACGTGGCGCCAGCTGACGCTCCCGGCATCCTTCCCGAACCGCTTCGTGCAGGGGCTGTGGGCGGACCCGCGCAACGGCAACCACGCGTATGCCGCGGTGAACGGCTTCTCGCGCCGGTTCACCGAGGGCCCTGGCGTGGGTGTGGGCCACGTCTACGAGACGACGGACGGTGGCACGACCTGGACCGACGTGTCGACCAACCTCCCTGACGTCCCGACGAGCACCATCAGGCAGCTGTCCGACGGTGCCCTCGTCGTGGGCTCGGACCTCGGTGCGTTCTACCGGGCACCCACGGCGACGCAGTGGACGCGGCTCGGCACCAACCTGCCGCTCACCGTGGTGATGGACCTCGAGGTGGGCCCGGACGGCATGCTCTATGCAGCGACCCACGGCCGTGGGATCTGGAGCATCAAGCCTCCGAGCTGACCCCACCCCGCACATCCGATGGCGCGGCCCGCTCCCTGCGGGCCGCGCCGTCGGTGCGCTGTGGTCGAATGTGGGCCCCGACCAGCCAAGGAGCCTGCACCGATGAAGTCCGGTATCGACCCAGAAGGCACCGACCCCGGTGTGCGCCCCCAGGACGACCTCTTCGCCCACGTCAACGGCGGCTGGCTCGCGGCGACGGAGATCCCGGCTGACCGGGGCCGCTACGGCACCTTCGACGCGCTGCGCGAGAAGGCGCAGGAGCAGGTGCGCACCATCATCGAGGAGGTCGCGGCCGGTTCCCCGGAACCGGGGAGCGTCGCGGCCAAGGTCGGAGACCTCTACGCCGCCTTCATGGACGAGGATGCCGTGGAGGTCCTCGGCGCGCAGCCCCTGGCGGACGACCTCGAGATGGTACGCGGCGTCGAGGACGCCGCCGGAGTGATGGTCGCGGCAGGGGCGCTCGGGCGCACCGGCGTGGGTGGCGCCGTGATCCCCTTCGTCAACACCGACAGCAGGGACCCCTCGCGTTACCTCGTCTACCTGGAGCAGGCGGGGCTCGGCCTACCCGACGAGTCCTACTACAAGGAGGAGCAGCACCAGGCCAGGCGCACGGCATACCTGGCTCACGTCCAGCGGATGCTGGAGCTCGCCGGCTGGGAGGACGCGGCCGAGGCGGCTTCCCGGGTCATGGCGCTGGAGACGCGGATCGCCGCCGGTCACTGGGACAACGTCGCCAACCGGGATCCCGTCGCCACCTACACGCTGCTCGACCGCGAGGGGCTCGCAGGGCTGGCACCGGGCCTGGAGTGGGACGGCTACCTCGATGCACTCGGGGCACCCGCGACCGCGCTCGACCAGGTCGTCGTCCGTCAGCCCGACCACATCACCTCCGTCGGCACTGCCCTCGCGGAGGAGCCGATCCAGGCGTGGCGCGACTGGCTGGCCTGGCACCTCGTGCACGAGCGGGCTCCCTACCTCTCGGCTTCGTTCGTCGAGGAGAACTTCGACTTCTACGGCCGCACCCTCTCCGGGGTTCCCGAGATGCGAGCGCGGTGGAAGCGTGGGGTGTCCTTCGTGGAGGACGCCCTCGGCGAGGCGGTGGGGCAGCTCTACGTGGAGCGGCACTTCGGCCCGCATGCCAAGGATCGGATGCTCGAGCTCGTCGACAACCTCGTTCAGGCCTTCCGCCAGAGCTTGTCGCGCGTGTCGTGGATGGGGGAGGAGACCCGCGTCGAGGCACTCACCAAGCTCGGCCAGTTCACCCCGAAGATCGGCTACCCCGACTCCTGGCGCGACTACTCCTCCCTGGAGGTCGTGCCCGGTGACCTGCTGGGCAACGTGCGGCGGGCCGTCGCCTTCGAGGTCGACCGCGCCTTTGCCAAGCTCGGCGCCCCGGTCGACCTCAGCGAGTGGTTCATGACCCCGCAGACGGTCAACGCCTACTACAACCCCGGCCTGAACGAGATCGTCTTCCCCGCTGCCATCCTCCAGCCTCCCTTCTTCGACGTCGATGCCGACGACGCGGTCAACTACGGCGGCATCGGTGCGGTGATCGGCCACGAGGTGGGCCACGGCTTCGACGACCAGGGGTCGCAGTTCGACGGCACGGGCACCCTGCGCAACTGGTGGACCGAGGATGACCGAGCCGCCTTCCAGAGCCTCGCGGACGCGCTCGACGCCCAGTTCGACACCCTCGAGAGCCGCGACGCCCCCGGCAAGAAGGTCAACGGTGCCCTCACCGTCGGCGAGAACATCGGCGACCTCGGCGGGCTGACCATCGGCTACGCGGCATACCGCCTCTCCCTCGGGGGCGAGCCCGCACCCGAGCTCGACGGCGTCACGGGGGAGCAGCGCTTCTTCCTCGGCTGGGCGCAGGTGTGGCGCGGCAAGGCACGTCGCGAGGAGGCGGAGCGGCTGCTGGCGATCGACCCGCACAGCCCCACCGACCTGCGGGCGAATGCCGTGCGCAACCTCACCGAGTTCCACGACGCCTTCGGTGTGGCCGAGGGCGACGGCCTGTGGCTGGCGGAGGAGGAGCGGGTGCGGATCTTCTGATCGCGGTGGCGAGCGGGTCCAGGATGCCGGTGGCTCCGGTTTGGGTGGGTGCGGTGCGGCTGCGAGGATGATCCGGTGAGCGCCATCGACACCGTCTGGGAGTACCTCGCCGTCGCCTTCGGCATCCTCGTCATCCTCGGGGGCATCGCCCTGGGGCTGCTGCGGGGCCGAGGTGGGCGGCGCGCAGACCTTCCCGCCCCCCCGACCAGTGGCGGCTCCGCAGTCGACGTCGACGTGCCCCCGGAAGGGGCGATCGGCACCCTCGAACGGCCGATCGACACCGCGGTCGAGCCCGAGCTGGAGGACGTCCCGCCGGCACCGGCACCCACTCCGGCCCTGGATCGCCCCGAGGCGCCCGCCGGACGGTTGAAGCGGCTGCGCGCCAGGCTGGCGCGCTCCAACTCCGCCCTGGGCAAGAGCCTGCTCGCACTGCTGTCCGGGGGCACCCTGGACGAGGCCGCGTGGGAAGAGGTCGAGGACACCCTCCTCACCGCCGATCTCGGGGTGGCGGCCACGACCGACCTGGTGGACGCGCTGCGCACGAAGGTGGCGGTGGAGGGCTCCACCGATGAGGCCACGGTGCGGGGCTGGCTGCGTGAGGAGCTGCTTCGCCTCGTCGACCCGAGCATGGACCGGTCCCTGGTCTCTTCACGCGTCGACGGCCGACCCGCGTGCGTGCTCGTGGTTGGTGTCAACGGCACCGGCAAGACCACGACCGTCGGAAAGCTCGCCCGGGTCTTCGTGGCGGAGGACAAGGACGTCGTGCTCGGCGCAGCCGACACCTTCCGGGCGGCAGCGGCCGACCAGCTGCAGACCTGGGGTGAGCGAGTCGGTGTGCCCACGGTGCGCTCGGACCGCGACGGGGCCGACCCCGCCGCGGTGGCTTTCGACGCCGTCAAGGCCGCGGCCGAGCTCGAGGCCGATGTCGTGATCATCGACACTGCCGGTCGACTGCAGAACAAGGTCGGCCTGATGGACGAGCTCGGGAAGGTCAAGCGGGTCATCGAGAAGCAGAGCCCCGTCGACGAGGTGCTCCTCGTGCTCGACGCCACGACCGGTCAGAACGGCATGCGCCAGGCCGAGGTGTTCGCCCAGGTGGTCGGCATCACCGGAATCGTGCTCACCAAGCTCGACGGCACCGCCAAGGGCGGCATCGTCGTCGCGGTGCAGCGCGCGCTCGGGGTGCCCGTCAAGCTCGTCGGCCTCGGCGAGGGGCCCGACGACCTCGCGCCGTTCGACCCTGAGGCCTTCGTCGACGCCATCCTCGACTGACCTCACGACGGTGGGTGAGAACCCCCGTCTGGACGGTGATCTGCACCCACGTGCGGCATCGGCGTGCCGACTAGAGGGAGCAGGCGGGGGTGCCCCCGGGAAGGCGGTGACGGTTGGCGGCCACCCAGCCGTAGGCCGCGGCCGCGAGGGTGCTGATCCCCGGCGCGAGGAGCACGGCCCCGGCGGGCCGCACCCACCAGCGTGACGCGAGCAGGGCCCGAGCGATGGCGAGGTGCCCGGCATACCGGATGCCGTCCGCGGCGACCCAGCGCACGGCCTCGTCGCACTCCTGCGGGGTGAGGCCCAAGGAGTCGAGGTCCAGACGCTGCCACGGCTCGACATCGTAGGAGTGTGCTGGGCCGCGGAGACGGTCGCCGATGAACCGGGCCGAGGTGCTGCAGAAGGCGCAGCCGCCGTCGTAGACAAGGACTGGAGTCACCCTTCAATCCTCGCACGTGCACCCCGTCTCACCATGCGGGAGACGGCAGCCCCCGAAACCGGATGCTTACACCCGGGCCCACCTTGCAACATCGAGGAAACACAACGACGCGGGAGGTGAAACGTGGCGCCCGCAGGGTTGTCGCCATGAGTCCACCACTGCTGCCCATGGCGGAGGCCGCACAGATCGACTACGCAGCAACCGCGTTCGTCATCCTCTGCGCATCCCTCGTCCTCGTCATGACCACCCCGGGTCTCGCGCTCTTCTACGGCGGGATGACGCGGGCGAAGTCCGTCCTCAACATGATGATGATGTCCTTCGGCGCCATGGGCGTCATCGGCGTCGTCTACGTCCTCTACGGCTACTCGATGTCCTTCGGTAGCGAGGACGTCGGCGGGATCATCGCCAACCCGTTCGAGAAGTTCGGCCTCGCCGGAACCGACGGTGTCATCAACCCCTTCGGGTACGACGGCTACGGAAACATCCCCGAGCTCGCGTTCGTCGGGTTTCAGCTGACCTTCGCGGTCATCACCGTCGCGCTGATCAGCGGCGCCGTCGCGGACCGCGTGAAGTTCTCCACCTGGATGGTCTTCTCCGGGCTGTGGGTGACCTTCGCCTACTTCCCGATCGCGCACATGGTCTGGGGTGGTGGCCTGCTCTCCGGAGCGGAACGCAGCCTGTCCTCCCTCGTCTTCGGCTCCACCGACGGGGCGGCCAACGTCCCGCCGATCGACTTCGCCGGTGGCACCGTCGTTCACATCAACGCAGGGATGGCCGGCCTCGTGCTCGCGCTCGTGGTCGGGAAGCGGCTCGGGTTCGGCAAGATCGCGATGCGACCCCACAACGTGCCGTTGACGATGATCGGCGCCGGCCTGCTGTGGTTCGGCTGGTTCGGGTTCAACGCCGGCTCCGAGCTCGCAGCAGACGGCACCGCGGCCCTGGTATGGGTCAACACCACGGCTGCCACGTGTGCGGCAATGATCGGCTGGTTGCTCGTGGAGAAGTTCCGCGACGGCCACGCCACGTCCATCGGTGCCGCCTCGGGTGTCGTCGCTGGTCTCGTGGCGATCACGCCGGCGTGTGGCGCGCTCAGCCCGCTCGGGTCGATGGTTCTCGGTGTCGTGGCAGGTGGCCTGTCCGCCGTGGCCGTCGGGCTGAAGTTCCGCTACGGCTACGACGACTCCCTCGACGTCGTCGGCGTGCACCTCGTCGCCGGCCTCTGGGGCACCATCGGCGCAGGCCTCCTCGCCACCTCCGGCGGCCTCTTCTACGGCGACGGCTTCGACCAGACCATCGTCCAGGTGCTCGTGGCCCTCGGCTCGCTCATCGTCTCGGGCGCGGTGACCCTCGTCATCGCGCTGGCACTGAAGGCGACGATGGGCTGGCGCATCGAGGAGGATGCGGAGCAGGCCGGCATCGACCAGGCCGAGCACGCAGAGTCCGCCTACGACCTCGTCCCACGCGGCGGTCGGATGGGCGTCACGAGCTCGGGCCCCCAGCACGACGCCCGCCACCACGACGAGGCCGCCACCAGCCTCGAAGGAGCGACGTCATGAAGCTCGTCACCGCGATCATCAAGCCCCACCAGCTCGACGAGGTGAAGGAGGCCCTCGAGGCCTTCGGCATCCAGGGCATGACCATCAGCGAAGCCCAGGGCTACGGTCGCCAGCGCGGGCACAGCGAGGTCTATCGGGGCGCGGAGTACACCGTGGACTTCGTCCCGAAGAGCCGCGTGGAGATCCTCGTCGACGACATGGACGCCTCGTCGGTCGTCGACGTCATCCTCAAGGCCGCCCGGACCGGCCGGATCGGAGACGGCAAGGTGTGGGTCATGCCGGTCGAGGACGTCGCCCGGGTCCGCACCGGCGAACGCGGCACCGAGGCGATCTAGTCGATGCCCACGCCCTCGAGCGAGATCGGATCCCGGCGGCTCGACCTGGCCGGCACCCGCGACTTCCACGTCGCGGGTGCCGGCAAGGCGCGCCGGGCCGCACTCTCCGCGTTCAACCGGGACTGGCTGGCGCAGGTGTGGGGCGAGGCGACCGGTGGTGCCCGCATCGAGGGGGTGGCCCTGGCCGCCGTCGGCAGCCTGGCTCGCGGTGACGCCGGGCCGCTGAGCGACTACGACCTCGTGCTCGTCCATTCCGAGCGCTCACTCCCTGCCACGGAGCTCACATCGCTCGCCGATCGCATCTGGTACCCCATCTGGGATGCCGGGGTGCGCCTCGATCACAGCGTGCGCACCCTCGCCCAGTGCCGCCAGGTCGCGGCCGCCGACCTCACCGCGGCCGTCGGCCTGCTGGATCTCACGCCGTTGGCCGGCGACGCCGAGCTCGTCGCCGCCGCTCGGGCGACCGTGGCCCACGACTGGCGGGGCAACGCGCGCCGCCGCCTCCCGCAGCTCGTCGACGCGGTCGCCGCGCGCCACCAACGACAGGGTGAGCTGGCCCAGTCCATCGAGCCCGAGCTGAAGGAGGCCCACGGCGGTCTGCGCGACATGTCGGTGCTCCGGGCGTTGACCCAGGCCTGGCTCGCCGACCGGCCGCACGGTGGAGGCGTCGACACGGCATACGGTCTCCTCCTCGACGTTCGGGACGCGGTCCACGTCGTGACCGGTCGCTCGCGCGACCGGCTCGGTCGCGAGGACCACGACGCCGTCGCCGCGCTCCTCGGTCACGCCGACGCCGACGACCTCCTCACTGCCGTGTCCGGAGCGGGGCGGCTCATCGCCTACGCCCTCGATGGAACGCTCCGCCGCGCCGGCCAGTCCCAGCGCGCACGCACCCTGCGCGTGGGCCCGCGCCGCCCGCAGATGGCACCGCTGGGTCACGGCCTCTTCGCCAGTGACGGCGAGGTCGTTCTCGGCGCGACACGCCTCGCGGAGACCGATTCGGCCCTTCCGCTGAGGGCCGCGGTGGTCGCTGCGAGGGCAGGGCTGCCGATCGCGCCGGCGACCCTGGAGAACCTGTCGCGCAACGCCCCCATGCCGCCGCAGCCGTGGTCGGTGAGTCCGCGCAGCCTGCTGGGCGACCTGCTGGCGTGCGGCCCCGGCCTCGTCCACGTCTGGGAGGGACTGGACCAGGTCGGCATCATCGACCGGTGGCTGCCCGAGTGGTCGGACGTGCGGTCCCGCCCCCAGCGCAATGCCGTGCACCGCCACACCGTCGACCGTCACCTCATCGAGACGGTGGTGCGGGCCTCAGGTCTGGTGCGGCGCGTCGCCCGGCCGGACCTCCTGCTCGTCGCGGCACTGCTCCACGACATCGGCAAGGTCCGTGGCGCCCATGACCACTCCATCGAGGGGGCCCGGCGCACCGAGACGATCGCGCAGCGGTGGGGGATGCCGCAGCGCGACGTCACGACGCTCGTCACCCTGGTGCGGGAGCACCTCACGCTCATCGAGCTCGCCACCCGACGCGACCACCAGGACCCGGCCACGCTCGACGCGGCCGTCGCGGCTGTCGATGGTGACCGCGAGGTCTTCGAGCTGCTCCTCGCGCTCACGGAGGCCGATGCGTCGGCTGCGGGGCCGGCTGCCTGGACCGACTGGCGCGCGACGCTGCTCGACCGGTTGGCCTCGGCGGTGCGGGATCGCCTCGATGCCCCGGTGCCTGCAGCCACCGACGAGCGCGGCCCGGCTCGTGAGGACTCCTCGGTGGGGCTCGACCCGGAGACCATCGCCGCCGTTCGTGGCGGTGAGCCCTCGGTGCGGGTGATCGCGGTCGGCGGGACGCACCGTCTCGACATCATCGACCTCGACCGGGTCGGGCTGTTCGCCGATACTGCCGGGCTCCTCGCCGCCGAGGGACTCACCGTGCGCACGGCGATCCTTCGCACGGTGGCCGGCATGGCCGCGGACGAATGGCACGTGGAGTCCCCCGGTGGCGGTGAGCCGGACCCCGTACGGATCTCCCGGGGGCTCGCCCGGCTCGGCCGGGGCGACCGGGCACCGTTGTCCTCCCTGGACCGCCGCCGTGCGCACCTCCCGAGACCCTCGGGCCGGGCCGGCACCGGGTCGCCGGGACAGTCCCGGGCCCTGGTGGTGCCCGGTGCCAGCCACGAGGCGACGGTTCTCGAGGTGCGGGCCCCGGACCGGCCGGGGCTGCTGCACGAGCTGGGCGCTGCGCTGGCGAGGGCCGGGATCTCGGTGCGCTCGGCGCACATCGCGACGTATGCCGGTCAGACGCTCGACACCTTCTACCTCACCGGCCTCGACGGGCTTCCGCTCCCGCCCGCGCGGGTGGCCCAGGCCGTGAGCCTGGTCATCGACACGTGTGACGGCATCGAGGTCTGATCCCGCGCGGAGGGTGCGCGCGTGCAGATGTGACCTATTGGTCGATGGGTGAACGCGGGTTTGGTGGCAGGGCAGGGCAGGGCGGGGAGGGGGGTCGGGCGTGCAGATGTGACCTATTGGTCGGTTGGTGAAGCGGGTTTGGTGGCAGGGCAAGGCAGGGCGGGGAGGGGGGTCGGGCGTGCAGATGTGACCTATTGGTCGATTGGTGAACGCGGGGAGGGGTGTGCGGTGAAGGGTCAGCTCGGCAGCCAGCCGTCGGGCCCCGTCGACCCCGCGGCATACTCCTCCATCGCCACCTTGTCCCGGGCCCAGGCGGAGATGACGGGGGCCATGACGCGCCAGCACTCCTCGGCGGTGTCGCCGCGCACGGTGAGCAGCTGCTGGCCGTCGAGGACCTGTCCGAGCACCTCGCCGTAGGGGAGCATCCGCGGCGCCGCCAGGGTGGTCGTGAGGGTCTTCTGCTCGAGGTCGACCGGGTCACCCTCGGCGTTCATCGTCAGGGTCAGGGAGACCGCGCCCGGCTTGACGTCGATGGTGAGCCGGTCCCCGTTGGAGGCTCCCTCGAAGCCGGTCGGCAGGTGGGCGACATCGCGGAAGTGAGCGACAATCTGCTTCCGCGGAGAGCTCAAGGCCTTCCCGCTGCGCAAGATGAAGGGGACCCCGGCCCAGCGGCTGTTGGCGATCTCCAGGGTCACCTGCGCCAGGGTCTCCGTGCCGCGCGCGGCATCCACGCCATCTTCGGAGGTGTAGTCGGGCACGGACCGGCGACCGATCTTCCCGGCGGTGTAGCGGGCCCGCCGCGACGATCGCTTGGGGGAGTTGCCCCACAGGCGGGTCGCGCGCAGCACCTGCGCTTTCTGGTCCTGCACCTCGCGGGAGTCAAGGCTCGCGATCGACTCCATCGCGAAGAGCGCCATCACCTGAAGCAGGTGGCTCTGCAGCATGTCGCGCAGCGCCCCCGCATGGTCGTAGTAGCCGGCGCGCCCCTCCAGGGCGAGGTCCTCGTCGTAGACGATCTCGACCCGCTCGATGTGTTCCGCGCTCCAGATCGACGCCAGCATCCGGTTGGCGAACCGCAGGCCGATGAGGTTGAACACCGTTGCGACACCGAGGAAGTGGTCGATCCGATAGATGTCCTCCTCGGGGACGATGCGGTGCAGCAGTCGGTTGAAACGGGCCGCCGACGCCCGGTCGGTGCCGAACGGCTTCTCGAGCGCCAGGCGGGTGGTCTCGGGCAGGTCGACCCGCTGCAGCAGGTCGCACACCTTCATCGTCACCTGCGGGGGCAGGGCGAAGAAGATGACGAGCGGGCCGTCGCCGCACGCGGAGAGGAGGTCGCGCAGGGAACCCAGGTCGAAGAGGTCCGCCTTGACGTATGTGGTGTGCCCCGCGACGGCCTTGACCACCTTCTTGGGCGCGTCGGTGGACTCGAAGGCATCGGTGAGGCGGGTGCTCCACTGCGCCGGGGACAGGTCGACGCGGTCGGCGCCGACAACGCGCACCCGGCGCTCGGGCTCCACCGCGAGCAGGCTGGCGAGGCCGGGCAGCAGCAACCGGTGGGTCAGGTCACCGCCGGCGCCGAGGATGAGCAGGGTCGTAGGAGGGGGTGAAGTCACCATGCCCGCAGCATGGCACGCAAGTCCTGCCCGGAGAGGCCGCGTGGATGGGAGATCGAGCACGCCGGCGCGCGCGTTAGCCTTGGCCGGTGTTCACCAGCCTCTCCGACCGCCTGACCGCGACCTTCACGAACCTCCGTTCCAAGGGTCGCCTCTCCGAGTCCGACGTCAACAAGACGGTCCGCGACATCCGCCTCGCGCTCCTCGACGCCGATGTCGCGTTGCCGGTGGTCAAGGAGTTCACCCACAACGTGCGCGAGCGGGCGCTGGGGTCCGAGGTCAGCGAGTCGCTCAACCCCGCGCAGCAGATCGTCAAGATCGTCAACGAGGAGCTCGTCTCGATCCTCGGTGGTGACACGCGCACCATCCGGTTCGCCAAGCAGCCCCCGACCGTCATCATGCTGGCGGGCCTGCAGGGCTCGGGCAAGACGACCCTGGCCGGCAAGCTCTCCCGGTGGCTCAAGGACCAGGGCCACACACCGATCCTCGTGGCCGCCGACCTCCAGCGACCCAATGCCGTGACCCAGCTGCAGGTCGTCGGTGAGCGAGCGGGGGTGCCTGTCTACGCGCCTGAACGCGGCAACGTGTTCGGCCACGACGCCGTCTCCGGTGGCGCCGAGGGCACCCGTTCGCACGGTGACCCGGTGGCCGTGGCACGCGCCGGTGTGGCCGAGGCTCGTTCCAAGCAGCACGACGTGGTCATCATCGACACCGCAGGCCGCCTCGCGGTCGACGCCGACCTGATGCAGCAGGCCGCCGACATCCGCACCGCCGTCCAGCCCGACGAGGTGCTCTTCGTCATCGACGCGATGATCGGCCAGGCGGCGGTCGAGACCGCCGAGGCGTTCCTCGACGGCGTCGACTTCACCGGCGTGGTGCTCACCAAGCTCGACGGTGATGCTCGCGGTGGGGCGGCCCTGTCCGTGGCCTCGGTGACCGGACGGCCCATCATGTTCGCGAGTACCGGCGAGCAGGTGAAGGACTTCGAGGTCTTCCACCCTGACCGCATGGCGTCGCGGATCCTCGACATGGGTGACGTGCTGACCCTCATCGAGCAGGCCGAGAAGGCCTTCGACCGCACCGAGGCCGCCGAGATGGAGCGCAAGTTCCTCGCCGCCGAGGACTTCACCTTCGATGACTTCCTCCAGCAGATGGCGGCCATCAAGAAGATGGGCTCGCTGAAGTCGATTCTGGGGATGATGCCGGGCATGGGCCAGATGAAGGCCCAGCTGGACGCCTTCGACGAGCGGGAGTTCGACCGGGTCGAGGCGATGGTGCGCTCGATGACGCCCTTCGAGCGCAACCACCCCAAGCAGATCAACGGCTCCCGCCGCGCGCGCATCGCCAAGGGCTCCGGGGTCACCACCTCGGAGGTCAACCAGCTGCTCGAGCGCTTCGGCGACGCGCAGAAGATGATGAAGCAGCTCGCCAAGGGCGGCGGAATTCCGGGCATGCCGGGCCTGCCGGGCATGGGCGGGGGTGCGGGCAAGAAGGGGCGTCAGCAGGTGCCTGCGCGCAAGAAGTCCAAGTCGGGCAACCCCGCCAAGCGCGCAGCCGAGGAGCGGGCCGAGGCGGCACGCCCGGCGACGCCTGCCGGAGGGTCCTTCGGCGCCGGAGCGCCGGGTGCCGGTGGCATCGACCCGGCGGCGCTCGACCCCGCCGCGCTGCCGAAGGGCTTCGAGAAGTTCCTCGGGAAGTGACCGCCGGGGCCGAGACCGGGGCCTCCGCAGGCCTGCACACCCTGGCAGTGGGCACCGGTGGGCCGCGGGTCACCTTCCTGCACGGGCTGTTCGGCCAAGGGCGCAACTGGACCCAGATCGCCAGGGCGCTCGCCGGCCGTGATGGCACCGGGGCCCGCTGCCTGCTCGTCGACCTCCCCGACCACGGTCGCTCGCCGTGGACACCGGAGTTCTCCTACGAGGGGTATGCCGCCCGCGTCGCCGAGACGCTGTCGGAGGCTGCCCCGGGTGAGGAGTGGGTGCTCGTCGGGCACTCGCTCGGCGGCAAGGTCGCCATGGTGCTCGCGCTCACCCGACCCGATCTCGTGGCCAGCCTGGTCGTCGTCGACATCGCCCCGAAGGACTACGGCGACCTCGAGCGCTTCGTGCACTACATCGACGCCATGCGGTCCCTGCCGCTCAGCGAGCTGACCGGGCGGGCCGACGCGGAGGAGCGGTTCGCCGCGGTAGAGCCCGACAAGACGGTGCGCGGCTTCCTCCTGCAGAACCTGCGCCGACACGGCGACACCTGGGTCTGGCAGGCCAACCTCGAGCTGCTCGCCGCTGACGCCGCGCGTGGCACCGACTCGCGGATCGCGGACTTCCCGCAGACCGGTGCCCCGGCATACGCAGGGCCGGTGCTCTGGCTCGTCGGCGGCGACTCGCCCTACGTGACCACCGAGGACGGCGAGCAGATGCGCGCACTGTTCCCGCGCGCTCGCCTCGTCACGGTCAAGGGCGTCGGGCACTGGGTGCACTCCCAGGCACCCGAGGTGGTCACCGAGACGATCCGCCGGGTGGTCGCGTCCTCCACCTGAGCCGCGTCCTCCATCTGAACCGCGTCCTCCATCTGAGCCGCGGTCTGCGCTCGGCGCGGCCGCACCCGGTGGCGCAGGTGGTCGCGAAGCCCTGACGCGCACCCACTGGTCGGCGCATACTCAGTCGATGAGCACACCTGCACAGGACTCGACCGAGCGGGTGCGCTCGACGTTCGATGCCATCGCCGACGACTACGACCAGAGCGGCGTGCCCTACTTCGGCCCCACCGCCGCAGGTCTGGTCGAGGCTCTCGACCCGCGACCGGGTGACCGGGCCCTCGACATCGGCTGCGGTCGCGGCGCGGTCACCCTGCTGCTGGCACGGGCGGTGCTGCCCACCGGCCGGCTCGAGGCGATCGACCTCAGCCCGGCGATGGTCGCGCACACCCGGGCCCTGCTCGACCAGGAGCGGTTCGTCGCCGGGGTGAGCACGATGGACGCGGCCGACCCGGACCTGCCGGCGGGTGCCTTCGACGTGATCGCCTCCTCGCTCGTGGTGTTCTTCCTTCCCGACCCGCCCGCAGCGCTGACCCGCTGGGTCACCCTCCTGGCGCCCGGCGGGCGGATCGGGATCACGACCATGGGCGAGGAGCACCCGGCCTCGGCCCAGGTCAACGCCCTCTTCGGCCCCTACCTGCCGCCGGGGATGCTCGACCCCAAGGCGAGCAGCAGCCAGAGCCCGTTCGCCAGCGATGCGGGCACCGAGGCCCTGCTCACGGCATCCGGTGCGGGCGACGTGCGCACCGTGACCCGCCGGGTGCCGGTCGTCTACGGGGACGTGGCCGGGTGGCAGCGGTTCTCGATGAGCACCGGCCAACGCGCCATGTGGTCGTTCGTGCCGCAGGAGGAGCGTGCCTCCCTGGTGGCAGGTGCCACCGAGATCCTCGAAGGTGCGCGCGACGCGAGCGGGCAGATCTCGGTCTGGCAGGACATGCGCTACACCCTCGGGGCGGCCGCGCGCTGACACCCGGTCGCGATCGTCCGCACCGCTAGGGTCGGGGCCATGGCACAGGTGCTGCACCTCACCGGTCCGGTCCTCGTTGGACCCGACGACGTCCGCGAGCAGGCGTGGGTGATCGGGGGGAGGATCACGTATGCCGCACCCACCGGTGACCACGAGGTCAGCACGGTGCCCGGGTGGGTGCTGCCGGGTCTGGTCGACGCCCACAGCCACATCGGGCTCGACGAGCACGGCGGCACCGACGACGCCACCGCCGAGGCCCAGGCGTTCGCCGACCGCGACGCGGGGGCCCTGCTCCTGCGCGACGCGGGCTCACCGGCCGATACCCGATGGGTGCAGGAGCGGGAGGACCTGCCGCGGTTGGTGCGTGCCGGCCGCCACATCGCCCGCACCCGGCGCTACATCCGCAACTACGCGTGGGAGGTCGAGCCCGGTCAGCTCGTCGACCAGGTGCGCATCGAAGCCCGCTCGGGCGACGGCTGGGTGAAGTTGGTCGGTGACTGGATCGACCGGGATGCCGGTGACCTCACCCCCTGCTGGCCGCGTGACGTGCTGGCGCAGGCGGTCGCGGCCGCGCACGAGGAGGGTGCCCGGGTGACGGCGCACTGCTTCGGGGAGGAGTCCCTGCGCGACTTCGCCGCTGCGGGCACCGACTGCATCGAGCACGCCTGCGGGCTCCAGGACGACACCGTCGCGGCCTTCGCGGCCCAGGGGATCGCCATCGTGCCCACCCTCGTCAACATCGACACCTTCCCGGCGATCGCCGAGCCGGCCAGGGAGAAGTTCCCCGACTACCACCGCCACATGCTCGACCTGCACGAGCGACGGTTCGCCACGGTCGGCGCCGCGCACGACGCGGGGGTGCCCGTCTACGTCGGCACCGACGCCGGTGGCGCGCTGCCGCACGGGCTCGTCGCGCAGGAGGTGGCCATGCTCGGGCGTGCCGGGCTCGGACCGGTCGAGGCGCTGGGCGCCGCGACCTGGGGGGCCCGCGCCTGGCTCGGCTGGCCGGGGCTGGAGGAGGGGGAGGAGGCGGATCTCGTGGTCTACGGGGCCGATCCGCGCGAGGACCTGGCGGTGCTCGCGGCGCCGACTGCCGTGGTGCTGCGCGGCCGGCGCGTCTCGCGGTGAGTCCGGGCACGGGACGACACGGCCACGGACCGGGGCGGATGCCCGGCGTCAGGGGTGGGGGCGCCGGAGGCTGACCCTGACGGTCGGCACCGGTGTCGGCGCCTCTGCCAAGGCCCACAGTCGTCCCAGCGCCGGCTGGAGCAGGAGGGTGCCAAGTTGGCGCACCAGGACGGCGACGGCCTGCTCCTCGAGGGGAACGCGGCTGCGGGCGATGCCGT
This sequence comes from Ornithinibacter sp., assembly GCA_039915055.1. Classification (GTDB taxonomy): domain Bacteria; phylum Actinomycetota; class Actinomycetes; order Actinomycetales; family Dermatophilaceae; genus Fodinibacter. Next base: position 6,181 of record JBDSNZ010000089.1, on the reverse strand, counting down.
GCTCACGCAGGGTCTGGGTCCGCCGGATGGTCTCTTCCATGAGCATGCGGGCCAGACCCTCGGCGCCGGGGTCAGGGGTGACGACGGCCCGTCGCAGGTAGTCGACCGCCTCGGGGTTCGCCTCGAGCATCTGCGCCGCCGCCCGGTCACGTGCGGCGATGACCTCCTCGGCCGGGCCCTCGAGCGGCACCGAGTCCACCGCCTCGCGGAACAGGTCGACGACGCACTCGTCGACTGCTGCTCGCAGACCGTCCTTGCCGCCGAAGTGGTGCACGACGAGCCCCGGCGTGACCCCGGCCTCGCGCGCCACTTCGCGCAGGCTCGTCGCCGCGGCCCCCTGGGCAGCGAAGAGGCGCAGCGCGGTCTCGCGGATGCGGGAGCGCGAGTCCAGGGGCGGTGCGGTGGTCGACATGGTGCGTGACAGTCAACACTCCTACCCTCGATTGCACAAGTGTTCAATGTCTGCGTAGGGTGCGAAGCGAACCGACAGGTGTTCATCCCAGAAGGAGCCGGTCCATGCCCGAGCAGCCCCAGGCCGTCATCTATGACGCCATCCGCACCCCCAGAGGGAGGGGCAAGTCCTCCGGGGCCCTTCACGAGGTCAAGCCAATCGACCTGGTCGTCGGACTGATCAACGCGGTGCGCGAGCGCAACCCCGGGCTGGACGCCGCCCAGATCGACGACATCGTGCTGGGAATCGTCAGCCCGGTCGGTGACCAGGGGGCTGTCCTGCCGCGCGTTGCCGCCCTGTATGCCGGCCTGCCCGAGCCTGTCGCCGGCGTCCAGCTCAACCGCTTCTGCGGCTCCGGGCTCGAGGCCGTCAACCAAGCCGCTGCCCGCGTCCGCTCCGGCTTCGAGGACCTGATCCTCGCCGGCGGTGTGGAATCGATGTCGCGCGTCCCGATGGGCAGCGACGGCGGCGCCTGGGCCATGGACCCGGCCACCGCACTCGCGACCGACTTCGTGCCCCAGGGCATCGGGGCCGACCTCATCGCGACGCTCGAAGGCTTCGACCGCGCCGAGGTCGACCGGTTCGCCGCGCAGTCCCACGCCCGCGCCGCCGCAGCCTGGGAGGCCGGTCACTTCGATCAGTCCGTCATCCCGGTCAAGGACCGCAACGGCCTGACGATTCTGGATCGGGACGAGACCATTCGACCCGGCACCAGCGTGGAGTCCCTCTCAGGTCTCAACCCCTCGTTCGCGACCATCGGCGAGCGGGGTGGCTTCAACCACGTCACCCTCGAGAAGTACACCCAGGTCGACCAGATCAACCACGTCCACCACGCCGGCAACTCCTCAGGCATCGTCGACGGTGCCGCGCTCATGCTCATCGGCACCGAGCAGGTAGGCAAGGAGATGGGCCTGACTCCGCGTGCCCGCATCATCTCCACTGCCGTCATCGGCTCCGAGCCGACGATCATGCTCACCGGCCCGGCCCCGGCCTGCCGCAAGGCCCTCGACCGGGTCGGCATGAAGGCCTCGGACATCGACCTCGTCGAGATCAACGAGGCGTTCGCCGCGGTCGCCCTCAAGCTCATGCGCGACATGGGCTGGAGCGAGGACCAGACAAACGTCAACGGCGGGGCCATCGCCATGGGCCACCCACTCGGCGCCACGGGCGCCATGATCCTCGGCACGCTCGTGGACGAGCTCGAGCGCCGCGATCTCGAACGCGGCATCGCCACCCTCTGCATCGGCGCCGGCATGGGCATCGCCACTGTCGTCGAACGCATCTGAACGCGCACTGAACCACGAAGAAGGAACCCCACAGGCCATGAGCGAGAACATGATCCGGTACGAGCGCGACGACGAGGGCATCGTGACCCTGACGATGGACGACCCGGGTGCGGGAGCGAACACGATGAACGCGGCCTACAAGGCCGCGATGGGCGAGACCGTCGCCCGGCTCGAGGCAGAGCGCGACGACATCACTGGTGTGGTCCTGACCTCGGCCAAGAAGACCTTCTTCGCTGGTGGCAACCTCGCCGACCTGCAGAAGGCGACCTCCGCGGACGCCGGCGACGTCTTCGCCGAGGTCGAGGAGATCAAGAGTCAGCTTCGCCGTCTGGAGCAGCTCGGCACGCCCGTCGTCGCGGCCATCAACGGCGCCGCCCTCGGTGGCGGCCTGGAGATCGCCCTGGCCGCTCATCACCGGATCGCCGTCGATGACGACAGGATCAAGCTCGGCCTCCCCGAGGTCAGCCTCGGCCTGCTTCCCGGCGGCGGCGGGGTCACTCGCCTCGTGCGGATGCTGGGCATCACCGAGGCCCTGATGGGCTGGCTGCTCCAGGGTCAGCAGCGCACCCCCGCCGCCGCCCACGCCAAGGGCCTCGTGGACGAGCTCGTCGCCACCCGAGAAGAGCTCGTCCCGGCCGCCAAGGCGTGGCTGCGTGAGCACTCGACGGATCCCGGCGCCGCGGTGAAGCCCTGGGACGTCAAGGGATACAAGATCCCCGGTGGCACCCCGAGCAGCCCCTCCTTCGCGGCCAACCTCCCCGCGTTCCCCGCCAACCTGCGCAAGCAGCTGAAGGGCAGCCCGGTGAAGTCCTCGCGCTCGATCATGTCGGCGGCGGTGGAAGGCGCCCAGGTCGACTTCGACACCGCCAGCCGTATCGAGTCGCGCTACCTGACCGAGCTCGTCACCGGCCCCGAGTCCACCGCCATGATCCAGGCCTTCTTCTTCGACCTCCAGGCGATCAACTCGGGGGCTCTGCGGCCCGCGGGCATCGAGCGGTCCACGGTCAGCAAGGTCGGAGTCCTCGGAGCCGGGATGATGGGGGCCGGCATCGCCTACGCCTGCGCCAGCGTGGGCATCGAGGTGGTCCTGAAGGACGTGTCGATCGAGGGCGCCGAGAAGGGCAAGTCCTACAGCGAGAAGCTCCTCGACGGGCGCGTCTCGACGGGCCGCATGGACGGTGCCGAACGCGACGCCGTGCTCGCGCGCATCACGCCGACCGCGCAGGCTGCCGACCTCACCGACGTCGACGCCGTCATCGAGGCAGTCTTCGAGGACCACGCCCTCAAGGAGCAGGTCTTCGCCGAGGTCGAGGCCGTCGTGGGACCGCACACGCTCCTGTGCTCCAACACCTCCACCCTGCCCATCACCGGGTTGCAGGGATTCACCAGCCGGCCCGCCGACTTCATCGGACTGCACTTCTTCTCCCCCGTGGAGAAGATGAAGCTCGTGGAGATCATCCGGGGCGAGCAGACCTCCGAGCAGGCTGCGGCCCGGGCCGTCGACCTCGTCCAGCAGATCCGCAAGATCCCGATCGTCGTCGCCGACGGACGCGGCTTCTACACCAGCCGCGTGTTCGGCACCCTGATCGACGAGGGCGTCCAGCTCCTCGGCGAGGGGGTCGACCCGCAGGTCATCGAGCGCGCCGCGACGACGGCAGGCTTCCCGGCTCCGCCGCTGGCCATGCTCGACGAGGTCTCGCTCACCCTGACCCAGCACATTCGCAGCGAGGCTCGCAAGGCCGCCGCCACCGAGGGCGCCGAGATCGCCATCACCCCCGGCGAGGCGGTCATCGACACGCTTGTGGACCTCGGCCGCAAGGGTCGCGCGGCGGGCGCGGGCCTGTACGACTATCCCGAGGGTGCACCCAAGGTGCTGTGGCGCGAGCTGCGTCAGCGCTGGTCCGGGAACACGCAGGTCCCGCTGCGCGACCTGCACGACCGCTACCTGTTCCGGATGGCGCTCGAGACGGCCGCCTGCTTCGAGAGCGGGGTCCTCACGGACACCCCGTCCGCCAACATCGGTGGCATCTTCGGCATCGGCTTCCCTGCGCACACCGGTGGCCCGGCGACGTTCATGACGAACCATGAGGGCAGCCTGGCCGGCTTCGTGGCTCGCGCCAACGAGCTGGCCGACCAGTACGGCGAGCGGTTCCGCCCCTCGCGGTGGCTCACCGAGCGTGCCGCGAAGGGCACCCTGCTCGACCGTGTCGCGGTGACCGGGTGACGGTGCCGACCGGGCCGCTGGAGGGCGTGCGCGTGCTCTCGATGGCCATCAACCTGCCGGGGCCGGCGGCCGTGGCGCGGCTGGCCTCGCAGGGCGCGAGCGTCACGACGGTGCTCCCGCCCAGCGGCGACCCCCTCGAGCAGTTCGCGAAGGCCTACTTCGAGGAGCTTCACGAGGGCCAGCGCATCGAGAGCGTCGACCTCAAGACCGAGGAGGGCCTCGCGCACCTCGAGCGCCTGCTCGCCCAGAGCGATGTCTTCCTCACCAGCTCGCGGCCTTCGGCGCTCGCGCGCCTGGGACTCGACCACACCAGGGTGAGCGCACGGCATCCGCACGTGTGTCAGGTCGACATCGTCGGCCACCCCGGCCCCGGCGCCGAGGTGGCAGGGCACGACCTGACCTACCAGGCACGCTCTGGCCTCATCACGGACGGACGGATGCCGGCGACGACGGTCGTCGACCTGGCCGGGGCTGAGCGCGCGGCCGGTGAGGCCGCGGCAGCCCTGGTCGAACGCGCCCGCACCGGAGCGGGCTGCCGACGTGAGGTGGCCCTGTCCGATGTCGCCACGGCCATGTCAGCGCCGGTGGTCCATGGGCTCACCGTGGCGGGCGGGCTCCTGGGGGGTGGTCTCCCGGTCTACGGCACGTATGCCGCAGCGGACGGTCACGTGGCCCTGGCAGCCCTTGAGCCACACTTCGCCGGACGACTGATGACCGCACTCGGGATGGCTCCCGACGACCTCAGCCACGAGGGCCTCGCCGAGGCCTTCTCCCACCGCACTGCCGCGCAGTGGCAGCAGTGGGCCGACGAGCGAGACATCCCCCTCGTGGCCGTCGTGACCGCCTGACGCGCTCCCACTCCACAGACCCTCCACTCTCTACAGACCCTCCACTCTCCACAGAACCAGAGGAACCACCATGGCCCAGCTCCTGCCCCCGGCGACCTACACCTCCCCCTGGATGCAGGACGAGGTGACCGATGTCGCCGACCTCGCCCGCACCTTCTTCGAGCGCGAGGTCACGCCGCACACCGAGCGGTTCGCCGAGCAGCACCAGGTCGACAAGGAGACCTGGCTGGCGGCCGGTGCCGCGGGGCTGTTGTGCATCTCGGTTCCCGAGGAGTACGGCGGCGGTGGGGGCACCTTCGCCCACGAGGCTGCGGTGATGTGGGAGCAGGGGCGCGCCGCTGACGACGCGTTCGGCTACTCGGTGCACTCCTCGATCGTGGCCCACTACCTCCTCCAGTACGGCTCGCAGGAGCAGAAGGTGCGGTGGCTCCCGCGAATGGCCTCGGGCGAGCTCGTCGGTGCCATCGCGATGACCGAGCCGGGCACCGGATCGGACCTGCAGGCGATCCGCACCACGGCCAGGCGCGACGGTGACCACTACGTGGTCAACGGCAGCAAGACCTTCATCACGAACTCCTCGCACGCCGGGCTCGTCGTGATCGTGGCGCGCACCGGCGGCGAGGGAGCCCAGGGCGTGTCGCTCCTCGTCGCGGAGGTCGAGGGGCTCGCCGGCTTCGAGCGTGGGCGCGTGCTGCAGAAGATCGGTCAGCACGGGCAGGACACCCGCGAGCTCTCGTTCACTGACATGCGCGTGCCGGTTGCCAACCTGTTGGGCGAGGAGGAGGGCCAGGGCTTCTACCAGCTCATGCTCCAGTTGCCGCAGGAGCGACTGGCCATCGCGGTCGGCGCGGTCGCGTCGGCCGACAAGGCTGTCGAGCTGGCCATCGGCTACTCCAAGGAGCGCGAGGCGTTCGGCAAGCCCATCGCCCATTTCCAGCACACCCGGTTCACGCTCGCCGAGGTGAGCACGGATGTCCTCGCGGCGCGGACCTTCCTCGACTACTGCATCGGGTTGCACATCGACGGACGGCTCGACGCCGCCACCGCGTCGCGAGCGAAGTACTGGACGACCGACGTGCAGTGCGATGTCGTCGACCGCTGCCTGCAGGTCTTCGGCGGCTACGGCTACATGCTCGAGTACCCGATCGCCCGCATGTATGCCGGCGCGCGGGTCCAGAAGATCTATGGCGGGACCAACGAGATCATGAAGGAGCTCATCTCCCGCAGTCTGTGACGGGCGGCGCGCGGCGGTTCGGTGCTGCGCGGCCGGGTCCGCGCGTCGTGGAACGGTTCGATGCCGTCGTGCATGCCGGTCGGTGGTGAATGAACGGCATCTGTTCGGGTCTGAGGTGGTGGACGTGACGATGATTCG
>JBDSNZ010000086.1:0-3143 GCA_039915055.1 Ornithinibacter sp. | reverse complement strand
CACCGGGGCGAGCAGCTGGTCCTTGGTGAAGATGAGGTCGGCCCGGTTGTTGTCGGTGAGCTCGTAGAAGTTCGTCATCGTCAGCGCCCGGGTCGGGCAGGCCTCGATGCACATCGCGCAGAAGATGCAGCGGAGGTAGTTGATCTGGTAGATCCGGCCGTAGCGCTCACCCGGGCTGAACCGCCCCGTGCCGCCCTCGGAGTCGTCGTTGTCGGCGCCCTCGACCATGATCGCGTCCGCGGGGCACGCCCACGCACACAGCTCGCAGCCGATGCACTTCTCGAGACCGTCCGGATGCCGGTTGAGCTGGTGGCGGCCGTGGAAGCGGGGTTGGGTGGGACGCCGCTCCTCGGGGTACTCGGCGGTGGCCACCTTGCGGAACATCGTCGAGAAGGTCACCCCGAAACCGGCAACGGGGGCGAACATGTCGGAGAAGAAGCTGGACTTCTTCTGCTCGTCAGCCACGAGTGCTCTCCTTGGTGTCGCTGGGTTCCCCGCCAGAGGTGAGTGCCGGGGCGGCGAGGGAGGGCTCGCGAAGGCGCTGTCCCGGCATGGGTGGCACCGGGTGTCCCCCGGCATACGGGTCGATCTCGTCGGGGACCTCCGGGTGGGCCAAGGCTTCCTTGGCCTCCGCACGGCTGTCCCACAGCCACCCTCCCACGAGTGCGAGCACGGCGATGACACCGACGAGCATCAGCGAGATCACCGGGAAGCGCCGACCGGCGAAGTCGATGCTGCCACCGAGCCAGCCGTTCTGGCCGGCGCGGAAGAACGCGACGACGACGACCCAGGCGAGGGTGGACGGGATGAGGAACTTCCACCCGAAGCGCATGAACTGGTCGTAGCGCACGCGCGGGAGGGAGCCGCGGAGCCAGACGAAGAAGAACATGAACGTCCAGAGCTTGACGGTGAACCAGAGCAGGCCCCACCATCCGCCGTCGAGACCGAGCGCGGCGAACCCGGGAGGTGCCGAGGGGCCGCCGAGGAACATCGTCGTGGCCAGCGCAGCGACCGTGAACATGTTGATGTACTCGCCGAGGAAGAACATCGCGAAGCGCATCGAGCCGTACTCCGTGTGGAACCCGCCGGTCAGCTCACCCTCGCCCTCGGCGAGGTCGAAGGGCAGCCGGTTGGTCTCACCGACCATGGTGATGACGTAGACGAAGAAGCTGAAGAACGCCGGGATGATGAACCACAGGTTCGCCTGGGCCGCGACGATCTGCGACGTCGACATCGACCCCGCGTAGAGGAAGACGGCGACCAGCGAGAGGCCCATGGCGATCTCGTAGGAGATCATCTGCGCAGAGCTGCGCAGACCGCCCATGAGGGGATACGTCGAGCCCGAGGACCAGCCGGCGAGCACCACGCCGTAGATGCCCACACCGGCCACCGCGAGGACGAGCAGCACGGCGACGGGGGTGTCGGTGAGCTGGAGCGGGGTGGTGTGGCCGAAGAGGGAGACCGTGCCGCCCAGCGGAATGATCGAGAACGAGACGAAGGCCATCGTCGCCGTGATGAGCGGGGCGAGGGTGAAGACGAACGCGTCGGCCGCCTTGGGGCGCACATCCTCCTTCAGCATCGACTTCATGCCGTCGGCCAGGGTCTGCAGCAGGCCGAAGGGGCCGTTGCGGTTGGGGCCGGGGCGCTGCTGCATCCGACCGATGACCCGGCGCTCGAACCAGATGACGAGCAGCGTGGACAGCAGGAGGAAGACGAAGATGCCCAGCGCCTTGATCAGGCTCAACCACAGCGGGGTGTCGCTGAAGTCCGCGCTCGGGTTGTCGGTGCCCTCGCTCACGAGGGCGACCAGCTGCGGCAGTGCGCTCAGTGTGCTCATGCCTGCTCCTCCTTGGTGACGGAGACGAGTGCGCCCGGGGCACCGGCGAGAACGGGCCGCAGGTCGCAGCCGGCCGAGTTCGTCGGGAGCCACACGACGTGGTCGGCCATCTCGCAGACGAGGACCGGGGCGGTGACCGTGGTGCCGTCGACGCTGACGGTGAGGTGGTCACCGTCAGCGACGCCCAGCCCCGCGGCGGTCGCCTCCGAGAGTCGGGCCACGGGCCGCGGTGCGGTTCCGGCGAGGAAGCGCTCCCCGTCCTGGAGGGACCCGCGGTCCAGGAGGTGACGCCACGTGGCGAGCACGAGGGTGCCGTGCTCGGGGCTCGGCACCTCGCCGGGCTCGACATCGGGTGCGGACGGGCGTGCACCCGACCACGGACCGAGGGCCTGCATCTCGGCGCGCACCTCTCGCAGGGTCCTGGTTCCCAGGAACTCGCCCATCTCGTCGGCCAGCATGTCGAGGGCGCGGTGGTCACTGACGTGACCGGTCTCCAACGCGGCCTCGAAGGGGCGGACCCGACCTTCCCAGTCCAGGAAGGTCCCACCCTTCTCCGCGTGCGCGGCAACCGGCAGGACCACATCGGCCAGGGCCGTCACGGCCGACGGGCGGATCTCCAGGGAGACGACGAACGTGGCCGCGAGGGCCTCCTGCACCCCGGGCACACCGAGGTCCGCAGGGTCGACGCCCCCGACGACGAGGGCTCCGATCTCACCCGAGGCCGCAGCCGCCACGATCGCGGCGGTGTCGCGGCCGGGGCCGTCGGGCAGGTCCGCGACCTGCCAGACGCGCGCCACCTCGGCGCGGGCCTCGGCATCGGCCAGGGGCCGACCACCGGGGAGCAGCGTCGGGAACGCGCCCGCCTCGAGGGCGCCACGCTCCCCCGCGCGACGGGGAACCCAGGCCAGCCGGCATCCGGTGCTGGCGGCGAGGGATGTCGCGGCGCTCAGCGCGCCGGGGACCATCGCGAGCCGCTCGCCGAGAAGGATGATGCCGCCCTGCGCCAGCGCGGCCCCCGCCTCGGCCACGAGGTCGGAGCCACTGCCGTCGGCCAGCGCCGCCAGCACCTCTGGCTCGGTTCCTGGGGCGGTCGGGATGAGCCGGCCGCCGACCTTGGCCAGGCCGCGGGTGGCCAGCGGCGACACGGCATACACGACTGTTGCGTGCTTGCGGTAGGCGTTGCGCAACCTGAGGAAGACCATCGGGCTCTCGTCCTCGGGCTCCAGGCCCACGAGGAGGACGGTGGATGCCGCCTCGAGGTCGGCGTAGGTGACCGCGCCGCCGTCCGCGCCATCGGGCGCCGGCC
>JBDSNZ010000083.1:0-2839 GCA_039915055.1 Ornithinibacter sp. | reverse complement strand
AACCACTCCGGTGCCCGTGACGACAACGCGCGCGGCGTGCTGACGGCCTTCTTCTTCGGCGTGCGCACGTGCTTGACCGAGAAGGCGCCGGAACTGGTGGGATACATGCGGTGTTGCCCGTGTGTCGAGGCCTCCCCGTTTGCAAACATCAGCCGTCGTTCGCGCCCTGGCCGCTCGGGAGACCCGACGTGGACATAGAAGTCCAGGATGTCGCCCGGGCTGGTCGAGTCGACCACGACCACGGCCGTGCCGTCGTGCAGGGGAACGGAGCGGCTGCCCTCACGCCCGCGGGTCCGCACGACAAGGGACGGCGCGCTGGCTCCGCCGGGGATGCTGATGTCAAGCTTCACCTGACCATCGACCCAGCGCGCCTGGGTGACAGTGGCCGACGCCGGCGCGAGCGCCACGTCCTCGACCTCGGCGGGCACGCGCAGGACGAGACGCCCCTGACCAGTGCGGAGCACGACTGCGTTCCGCTCCGAGACGGCCTGTGGGACAGCCGGGAGGCTGACTCCCGGAGTGGCCGGGATCGCACGGGTCAGTGACTCACCGAGGAACTGCACACGAACCAGGAGCGACCACGTCCCGTCCTCCAGAGGGGTGCCGAAGAAGCCGTGCGCGGGGTCGATGTCGGCCTCGGCGTGCAGGCTGAGACCGACGCCCTGACCCACGGGGAGCTGTTCGAGCCGATACGAGGTCGCAACAGGCCACTCGACCCCGGTGCGCATGTGCCTGACTGTCACCTCGGCGGTGCCGAGGTCACTGGCGAGGAGCATTCGGTCACCTTCAGGTGCCTCATCGGCGCCTCCCGCAGCACGAGGCACCAGCACGTCCCCTCCCGAGCGCTCGAACTCGAAGAAGCCGCCCACCCGGTCATCCACGGTGACGGCAAGTGCGAGCCGGAGCCGCTCGTCCTCCCATCGCGCGTCCGCCAGCTTGACGTGGAAAGTGATCTGGGTGCGCTGGCGCTGGAGGCTCTCGAAGCCCGCGCGGTCCGCCGAGCGGAGTGCCTTGACCCGCATCCGCTTGAGCACGGGCAGGTGCTGGTCCAACCCGGGCGGAAACTGTTCCACGACGTAGGCATGGACGGCGGCGAAGAGCTGTTGGCGGGCTTCCTCCGAGCGCTTGAGGTACCCAGCCGCCGGAAGCCTCGAGAAGGCCTGCATCATCGCGACGACGCGGATCCTGTCCAGCAGTGGTCCCGGCCCTGCGATGCGCTCCACCACACGGACCACCTCGGTGTAGTACCCCCAATAGGTGTGGGCCTCGGATGCGGCTTCGGAGTTGTTCGAGCCGTCGCTGCGATGGATCCACTTGTAGCAGGGGTAATCGGCAACCACCGAGATCACGCGAGCGTGGGAAAGCACCTGGGAGCTGAAGTTGTGGTCCTCAAGGCGCACCGGTCCTTCCGGGAACCGCGCGCCGCAGTCCTTGAGGAACTGCCGCCGGTACATCTTGTGCACCGTTCTCGAGCCGAGGACATCACCCAGCGGGTCCGCGACGGCCAGGGTCTGCTGCGCCAGGCTCCAGTAGGGCGTGGTCCGTCCGACTCGGACGAGCTTTGGATACACGATGTCAGATCCGTTGTCTCGCCCCAACGCGTACATCCGCTCGAGGGCCTCGGGCAGGAACTCGTCGTCGTGGTCCGCGAAGAAGACGTAGTCGCCGGTGGCCAGGTCGGTTCCGACGTTGCGAGGGCGGCCGGGCCAACCGGAGTTGGGAATCCTCGTCACCGACCAGGTCGGGATGCCGGCCACGACCTCCGCCAGCCGCTCGCCGGTGCCGTCCGTGGAGCCGTCGTCGATGAAGAGCACTTCGAACTCGTCTGCCGCAAGGGTCTGTGCCCCCAGGCTGTCGATCAACAGGTCGATGTTGGTGCCGGGGTTGTACACGGCCACGATCACGCTGACCTTCGGGTTCACTGCTTCCTCCACATCAGGACTGGACGGCTGGCCGACCACGACGAAGACTCAACCTAACGCGCAGCGTGGGAAATCCGCCGACGACGACAGCGACGGCGAGTGGGGCCATCATCGTGAGGATGCACCGACCCGGCCGAGCCAGACGCGCGTCGGCAGCCGATCAGTGCCCCGCGGCGGCGCCTCGAGCGCGTGCTGGTCCTCCCGCACGACGATGTCGGCGATCGCCCGGGCCGGCACGCCGAGCCCGTCGAGCGCCTTCGTGGAGTCGGCCGCGAGCAGCACGAGCCGGCCCCCGGTGCTGGTGACCGCGGTGTCCACCCGCTCGACCAGCGCCGCGAGCGCGACCGGGTCCTTGCGCACGCTCGTGACCACCGCCAGGGTCGGGATCCCGCACATGCCACGAACCACCTGGGACCACTCGTTGGCAGCGCGGGAGTCCACCATCAGCACCATGTCGCCGGGTTCGAGCTCGGCGCAGACCGCCTCCGCCACACCGAGCGAACCACGCTCGATCCGCTCGAAGCGGTGCGGCCACGTCGCCAGCATCGCGGGCAGGCCCACGGAGAGGACGAGGAGCCCCGCGAGGACCTTCCCCAGCCACGGCCGAGCCTGCGGGCGCACCCGGGCCGCGAGCCACGCCGCGGCGACCATGTCGAGCACGACCACGAGCGGGAGTGCGACGAGCAACCGCCGATCGGCCCACGGGTGGTCCGGGGTGATGCCCGGCCGCAGCAGGGTGAGCACCGTGGAGCCGCTCGCGACGACGAGCGCGGGCAGCCACGCGGGCAGATCCCCCGCGCTCACCCGCCGGACGGCGTGCCGCAGCGCTGCCGCGAGCACGACGAGGGCGACCACCAGGGCGATGGGACCGACATACCAGGACAGCCAGTGCACGGTGTCTTCGGCGTAGGTGCGTC
>JBDSNZ010000069.1:0-6032 GCA_039915055.1 Ornithinibacter sp. | reverse complement strand
TCTCGGGAGCGGGTCCGGCTCATGCGTCGACTCTGCCGTTCCGGCCGCGTCATCCTGCGCGAGTGGTGGCTCTGGCGGGCTACTCCTGTTCGGGCTGGCCGCCTTGACGCTGTCCGTGTGGATGCTGAGGCGTACCTGGCGCCCGCACCCCAGCCACACGCAGACGATCGGAGGCCACGCACATATAGGTGCGTCCGCTCCGATCTTTTGCGTGGCTGCTCCAGTGCGGACATCACTCGCGACGCGGACGCGCTCAGTGGCAGATCCGGGACACCGCTGGACGCTGAGGATTCGGACACGTTCGTCGAACGCCGTCCGTGTCGATATCTTGTCGCGCCGCAGGTCAGCGGCTCGTGCCCGCGACAACTCCGCCCGGAACCCACACACTGGTCGACCGTCTATCCGGGGGAGCGAGAGCGCCCGCCTCGAACGACTAGCGTGACGGTGTGCGATCTCTTGGGTGGCGGGTCGCCGCCGTGTTCGTCGTGGCGGTCGCGGTGATCTCATCGGGTCTGGCGTTGGTGCGCGAAGGTCTGGAGATCGACGGGGACGTCCTCGCGCTGGCGCAGTACGGGCCCGCACTGGCAGCCCTGGTCACCTGGCTGGTCTTCCGGCGCCGTCTGGGCGACATGATGCCGGCCGCCGTGAGCACCCGCCAGGTCCGGGCGCACCTCGCCCTCGCGGTGGCGGCGTGCGCGCTCTTCGCCCTGCTTCTGTGGTTCGGGTATGCCGTGGTGGGGGGAAACGAGACGTTCGGCATTCGTGCCGTTGGTGGGACGCCGTTCGCCGTCATCGCGGCCATCTGGCTGTTCGGTGCAACTGCCGAGGAGGTCGGCTGGCGCGGGGTGCTCCAGCCCTCCCTGGAGAGCGTGCTGCCCCGTTGGGGTGCCGGCATCCTCACTGGCCTGCTCTGGTCGGTGTGGCACCTGCCCCTCTTCGCCGACGGCGCCGCCATCGGAGCCGTATTCATCGCATCGACCACCGTCCTGGCCGTGCTGATGGCCTATCTCGGAAACGGTTCCCCCCGACAGCGCGTGATCACCACGTCAGTCGTGCACTGGTTGGTCAACCTCGCGATCCTCGCGGTGGCCGGCACGAACATCGCCCTTTCCGAGCTCCTTCCGGAGCTCGCCGCGATCAGCATCACCACGCTGGTCTTCCTCGCACTCTTCGCCCGGGCCAGGTCGGCGCGGGCAGCCGCGGCAGCCCACCCGAGCACCAGCGCCGCTCACACATAGCAGAGCGGCCACGTCGGAAGGCAGCGAGGCGCACGAGCAGCGCGCACTGCGACCGCGTCACGGGGAGTCGACGCAGGACGCTCGGGGTCGTCTCCACGAACCTACGATGGTCAGAGTCGGACGGAGGCCCATGGACCAGAGCGAGGTCACTCGTCGCGCACAGGAGCGGGCGGCGCGCACCGCACCCAGGGCACGCCACCGGGTGCCGGCCCCGGATTCCTCACTCCTGCCACGGGGCCCGCGACTGCCGCGCATCGTACAGAGCGCGGGGACGCTGCGCTTTCGGCACCGGTTCATCCCGTGGGCGCACCGCCGCTACGGCGACGTCTTCACCCTTCGGATCCTCCCGGGCGACCGGCCGATCGTGTACTTCTCCCATCCGGACGCGATCCGCGACATCTTCGCCGGCGACTCGGACGTCTTCCACGCCGGCGAGGCCAACAGCATCCTCGGTCCGGTCATGGGCGAGCACTCCCTGCTCCTTGTCGACGGCGCGGAGCACCGCCGCGCCCGCACCCTCCTCCTGCCGGCCTTCAGCACCCGCGCCCTGCGGGGTTATGAGGGTCTCGTCACCGAGGTCGCCAAGACCGAGGTGCTGTCCTGGCAGCCCGGCGTGCCCTTCCGGAGCCTGGACCGGATGAACTCCCTCACCCTGCAGGTCATCATGCGCGTCGTCTTCGGGGTCACCGACGAAGAGCGACTGGTGGCGCTGCGACCGCTCATCCGCTCGGTCGTCGACGTGAGCCCGGCGGTGCTGCTGGGCTGGGCCCTCCCCCCGCTGCGTCGCATCGGCATGTGGCGCCGCGCGGCGGACGCCGTGCGGGATCTCGACGTGCAGGTGTACGACCTCATCGGCGAGCGCCGCGCCGCGGCCGACCTCGACACGCGCACCGACGTCCTCTCCCGGCTCATCCGGGTCGATGCCGACGGAGATCACCTCTCCGACGCAGAGCTGCGCGACCAGATGGTCACCCTGCTGCTCGCGGGGCACGAGACGACCGCGACCGCTCTCGCCTGGGCGCTCCAGGAGGTCGGGCACGACGAGAGACAACTCGCCCTGGCGCGTCACGCGGCCCGGACCGGCGACGACGACTACCTCGAGGCCGTCGTCAAGGAGTCGATGCGCCTGCACCCGGTCATCCCGATGGTCGTGCGCGTCCTGCAGCAGCCCGCACGGGTCGGTGGCGTCGACCTCCCCGCCGGAACGACGGTCGCAGCGTCCATCCTGCTTGCGCACTCGAGCCCGGCCAACCACCCCGACCCCACCGCGTTCCGGCCCGCACGCTTCACCGGCACAGCCCCGCCCGCCAACACCTGGCTCCCGTTCGGCGGTGGCGTGCGTCGGTGCATCGGTGCCGGCTTCTCGCTCATGGAGGGCGTAGCAGTGCTCCGCGAGGTGCTGTCGACCTACGACGTCCACGCGATCGCCGACGAGACGCCACGCGTGCGCAACATCACCAGCGTGCCCCGTGGCGGAGCTCGCATCGTCGTACGCGCCGCTCCCTGACCTACCTGGGACCACCATTGCACCGTCACCCGCCCACCACCGTCGACCGCGGGGCGAACCCGTTGCAGCCCAACGTGGAGGAGCACGTGGTGCAGGCACCTCCGCTGTGGATCTGCAGCTCGTCGCGCTCGGCCAACCTCCCTCGTCAGATGATTCGGGTCGTGACCTCGGCGTGACCGCGAACGCACCCCTTCGGGTCTACCGTGGGAACGGGAGGTTCAGATGCGTTCATCACGACGACTGGCCGGGATCGGAACCGCGGCACTGGTGGTGCTGGCCGGGTGCACCACCGGCCCCGACCCCTCACCGACCGACGCAACTCCCACGACTGCCACCCCGACGACTGCCAGCGCGACGGCATCCGGAGCATCGCCGTCACCCTCGACATCTACTCCCGCACCGGCGCCCACGACCAGCGCGGGCACCGCGGTCCCGGCGGGCTTCGATCTCGAGGCCAAGAAGGGTGGCGCGTTCCCCGACCTGGGTGACGACGTCGGTCCGGGCGCGGGTGTGCGTGTCGGCAAGCACACCGGCTTCGACCGGGTCGTCTTCGACTTCGCTGACACCGGCACGCCCACCTACCTCGTGCGCTACGTGGACACCCCGGTGGCCGACGGCAGCGGCGACACCGTCGCGGTGAAGGGTGACGCCTACCTCGAGGTGCTCGTCACCAACGTCTCGGTCCCGTCCGGCAGCACGAAGGCACCGACCGACAGCGGGCCTTCGGAGCTGTCGGGCACCGTGGTGGCCGAGGCGAACGCGATCTTCGGTGGCTTCGAGGGTTACGGCCAGTCCTTCATCGGCGTCCTCGGCGACAAGCGACCGTTCCGGGTGTCGTTGGAGAGCGCCCCGACTCGGCTGGTCATCGACATCGCCCGTTGACCGTCACGGGCGAGGAGACACATTCAGATCGCGGTGCCAGGACTCCGTGCGGTAGGCGGTGACCCAGCCCATCGCGGTGTAGAGCCCGTCGGCGCCGGTGGGCGAGTCCGCGTCGACCTCCAGACCCACACGGTTTCGGCCGCGACGTGCCGCGTCTGCTATCACGCTGTACAGCAACGCTTTCGCGACACCGCGACCGCGAGCCCGGCGGTGGACCCCGATGTAGTCGACATAGCTTCCCTCGATGTCCTCGACGTCCGGACGCAGCACGGTGGACACCAGCGCACCCGCCGGCATCATGCCCTCCTCGGTCTCGATGGTCGCCAGCCACCAGTGGTCCCAACGGTGCCCGGGGTCTGAGCGCAGTCGCATCACGAACTCGGGGAAACTCTCCCGGTAGGAGCTGAAGTGGTCCTGGAATGACTCCTCGAGCACCCGGTGGATGTCCTGGAGGTCCCGCGCCACCGGCAGTCCGTCGTCGTGACGATCGACCGTGCGCACCGAGACTCCCTCGCGCGGTGCCGGACAGCTGGTGGCATCCTCCGCCGTCACGGGCCGCGTCATCTGGAGCCAGGTCCTCGTGCGCTCGTAGCCGGCTGCGCCGAGCCAGGCCTGCTGGCGGTCGTCGTCGGCGTATGCACCGGAGTCGAGCAGCGTCGTGCGCAGGCCTCGAGCCGCGGTGATGTCGACGGCGTGCCGCTCCGCGGCCGCGAGCAGTGCTGCGGCAACGACGTCAGCGTTCTCCCTCGGGACCGCTGGGTCCACCGTCACCTCGATCAAGGTTCTCCCCGCGGCGCGGTCGAAGACGGACAGCCACGCGAGGAGCCGTTCGTCGCGGTCGTGTACGAGCGCCTGCCGACGGGTCCACGAGCCGATGCCTGCCAAGGTGCCCGTGACGGCGTCGGCATCGACCCCTGCCGACCCCTTCGCTGCGCGCTGGTGGTCCGCGAGCAGTCGCACCACCGAGGGGCCGTCGTCAGGTCGGGGAACTCTCGCGGTGTAGGTGTCGGGCAGGCCGTCGATGCTCAGATCCGCGTCGCTCATCCGTCGATTCTGTCATCCTGCCGGCGACCGGCCGGTGGGGTACAGGGGCACGACGCCGCCCTCAAGACGCTCCACCACATCGAGATCGGGCTCCACGGCGCCCGCAGGGCAGCGTTCGGCCGTTCGGCCCTTGTCGCGGCCATCCAGCACCCAGCACACTGGCGCGATGGACGTCGAGCCCGGGCGTGCGAGGTGATGAGGGCGCGGGGACTGCTGCGCCGGGTGCTCAGCGCGCCCTTCCGCACACTCACCGATGTGCCCGCAATCAAGCGGGTCACGTTTCACGCGCGGCGGATCCGCGAGGGCCTGGACTTCCACTTCTTCAGGACCCTGGCCATCTCGCTGGTGATCATCGTCTCGCTCGCCGCCCTCCTGGTGACGGTGCTGGAGCCGGAGAAGCGATCACTGGCCGGACTCGGTGGCTCCGCCTACTGGGCGGTGACCACCGTGATCGGCTCAGGCGACCCGAGCTATGTCCACGGGGCAGGTGGCTACCTCATCGGCTGGCTGCTCGCCTTCTTCGGGGTGGCGATCGTCGCCACCCTCACCGCCGCCATCGTCGGTTTCGTCATCGACTTCCTGCTCAAGGAGGGCCAGGGCATGGGTGCAGCTGGATATCAGGACCACGTCGTCGTCTGCGGGTGGAACGCCACCGCCCGCGAGCTCGTCGAGGAGCTCCGGGGGATGAGTTCGGGGTGAAGGTCGTCGTGCTCCACGAAGCCGACCGCAGCCCGGCGGGGGGCGGCTTCTACTTCGTGCGCGGCGACGCGACGAGCTCGGAGGACCTCGAACGGGCCGGCATCTGTGACGCCGCGGCAGCCATCATCTGCCCGAGCGACTCCACGGACGCCGCCGACATGCGCTCGATCCTCACCGTGCTCGCGATCGAGACGATGGCACCGCAGGTGCGCACCGTCGTGGAGGTCAACAACCCCAAGCACGTCGAGCACGTGCGTCGAGCCCATGCCGACGAGATCCTGGTGACCTCGATGCTGGCCTCGCGCTTGCTCGCGCGCACGGCGCTCTACCCCGGTCTCGCCGCGCTCGTGACCGACATCGTGTCCGGCGGCGAGGGGTCCGAGCTCTACCGCGTCGAGCTGCCGGACGACTGCCTTGACCTCACGATGGACGACCTCTCCGCGTATCTGCGTCGCGAGCACAGCGCCACCCTGCTCGCCGTCACCCGCGACGGCCGCACCCTGGCCAACCCACCGACGGACTTCCGACTGGCGGCGGGGGACAGCGCGGTCGTGGTCGCCGAGAGCCTCGGTGGGCTCCTTCCACTCGAGCCCGACCACTCGCTCAGTGGAACGGCTCCCACTCCTGGCCGCGCGACGTGAGGGCGGGAGCCGTGCCGCGAC
>JBDSNZ010000052.1:0-3959 GCA_039915055.1 Ornithinibacter sp. | reverse complement strand
CGAGGAGCCAGATGTTGCCCTTGTCGTCATACTTCGCGCCGTCTCCCGCGAAGTAGTACTTCGGCCCGAACCGGCTCCAGTACGTCTCCTTGTAGCGCTCCGGGTCGCCCCAGATGCCGCGGAGCATCGCCGGCCAGGGCTTCGTCAGCACGAGGTAGCCGACCTTGTCGGCCTCGGTGAACGGGTTGCCGTCGTCATCGAGGATCTCCGCGGAGACACCGGGGATCGACTTCTGCGCGGAGCCCGGTTCCAGGGTGGTGACCCCGGGCAGCGGGCTGATCATGATCGCGCCGGTCTCGGTCTGCCACCACGTGTCGACCACCGGTGCGGTGTTGCCGCCGATGTGCTTGCGATACCAGAGCCAGGCCTCGGGGTTGATCGGCTCACCGACGCTGCCGAGCACGCGGATGCTCGAGAGGTCGAACTTGGCGGGGATGTCGTCTCCCCACTTCATGAACGTGCGGATCGCCGTGGGGGCCGTGTAGAGGACGGAGACGCCGTACTTCGCGATGATCTCCCACCACCGGCCCTGGTGCGGGGTGTCGGGGGTGCCCTCGTAGATCACCTGCGTCGCGCCGTTGGCGAGGGGCCCGTAGACGATGTAGGAGTGGCCGGTGACCCAGCCGACGTCGGCGGTGCACCAGTACACGTCGCTCTCCGGGTGCACGTCGTGCACGACGGCGCTGGTGTAGGCGACCTGGGTGAGGAACCCGCCGGTGGTGTGGAAGATGCCCTTCGGCTTCCCGGTGGTGCCGCTGGTGTAGAGGATGAACAGGGGGTGCTCGCTGTCGTGGGGCTGGGCCTCGTGCGTCTCGGGCTGGCTGTCGACGAGCTCGTGCCACCAGACGTCGCGGCCCTCGGTCCACTCCACGTCGTCCCCGGTGCGCCTCACGACGAGGACCTTCTCGACCGGGTTGTCCCGGGTCAGGGCCTCGTCGACGGCGGGCTTGAGCGGTGCGGTCTTGCCGCGGCGGAACTGGCCGTCGGTGGTGACGACGACCTTGCTCCTGGCGTCATTGATCCGCGTGTGCAGGGCTTCGGCGGAGAAACCGCCGAAGATCACCGAGTGCGGGGCGCCGAGGCGGGCGCAGGCCAACATGGTGAAGACGGTCTCGGGGATCATCGGCATGTAGATCGCGACGGTGTCGCCCTTGGTCACGCCGAGCTCGGTCAGGGCGTTGGCCGTCTTGCAGACCTCGCGCTGGAGGTCGGCGTAGGTGATGGTGCGGGTGTCCCCGCCCTCGCCCTCGAAGTGGATGGCGACGCGCTCGCCGTTGCCGGCCTCGACGTGGCGGTCCGCGCAGTTGTGCGCGACGTTGAGCTCGCCACCGACGAACCACTTGGCGAAGGGCGCGCCGTCCCAGTCGAGGGTGCGGTCGAAGTCCGTGCTCCACGTGATGCGCTCGCGGGCCTGGGCGGCCCAGAACCCCTCGTAGTCGGTGGCTGCCTCGTCATACATCTGCGCCGTGCCGTTGGCCTGCGCCGCGAACGCGGGGTCGGGGGCGAAGTTCATCTCGTGCGCGTGGCTGGACAGGCTCTCGTCGGACACAGGGTGCTCCTCCTCGTTGAGTGACTGTGCCCAGCCAACCGCGACTCGTGTCCGCTGGGCAACACCACTGACACCGTATGCCGGTGGGCGGGCCTCGCGTGCGCCGAGCGGCTGGTGCGTGGCCGGCATACGGGGTGTTCGTCCCCTCCACATCGCACTGTGCACAATGACCATCTTTTCTGCACGACTGCTGGTGAATGTGTGCGCTCATTGCACAGGGGTCGTGTCATCGGTTCCATCGCGGCGTCGATCGTGGTTCCGTGGGGGATCCGGCCCACGAGGCCACGACAACTCACGAGGAGGTGAGCGCGGTGTTCGAGGAAGGACAGCTCTACTCGAGCGTGACGACCGACGCCGACGGAGAGGTGCAGGTGCACCTCGGCGAGAACCACCCCGGCTTCACCGACACGGCATACCGTGCCCGGCGGGCCGAGATCGCCGGGGTCTCGCTGGCGCACCGGGCCGGGGAGCCCGTGCCGCACGTCGACTACACCGACGAGGAGCAGGGCATCTGGCGCGTCGTCTCCGCGGAGCTCGCGCCCAAGCACGAGAAGTACGCGCACTCCGAGTTCCTCGCCGCCAAGGCAGCGCTCGCCCTGCCGACCGACCGGGTGCCCCAGCTCGAGGAGGTTTCGGCGCTGCTTCGGCCCCTGACCGGCTGGTCCTACGCCTGTGCGCCGGGGCTGGTGCCGCTGCGCGCGTTCTACGCCGACCTCGGGGCCCGCACCTTCAACTCCACCCAGTACCTGCGCCACCCGAGCCAGCCGCTCTACACGCCCGAGCCCGACATCATCCACGAGGTGATCGGGCACGCCAACCAGCTCGCCAGCCCACGGTTCGCGGCGATCACCCAGGCTGCAGGTCAGGCCAGCGCGCGACTGGAGAGCGAGGAGGCGATGCAGTTCGTCGCCGACGTCTTCTGGTTCTCGATCGAGTTCGGCGTGATGGCGGAGGAGGGCGAGACCAAGGCCTACGGGGCCGGCATCCTCTCCAGCTACGGCGAGATGGACGAGTTCGGCCACATGGACATCCGGCCGCTCGACCTGCACCAGATGGGCACCCTCAACTACGACATCACGGCCTACCAGCCGGTGCTCTTCCGGGCCGAGAGCGTCGATCACCTCGAGGACGTCGTAGGTCACTTCTTCGCCACCGTCGACGACGACCTGGCCGCCCGGCTGCGCGCGGAGTCCTCCACCTTCGCCTGATGCCTCACCAGTGGTGCGCGACGACCACCACGAGGGCGCTGCCGTGGGTGGCCGCGCCGTCGATGGTGAAGGCTCCGAAGGGCAACCGGCGCGCACCCCCACGCCGTGGAGCAGGTCACCGCGCTGGCGGCGCCGGGTCCCGAGACGGCCGCGACGGAATACAGCGGCCGCGGAGAGACGAGGTCGTCTCCGCGGCCGCTGCGCCTTTGGGGCCGGTCAGTGCTCGACCGCCTCGCCGACTCCGTGTCCGGTGAGGCTGCGCACCTCCATCTCGGCGTACTTCTGGGCGTTGTACTCCTTGCTCGTGACCGAGCCGAGCCACCCGAGGAAGAACGCCAAAGGGATCGAGACCAGACCCGGGTTGTCGAGCGGGAACAGGTGGAAGTCGATCGACGGGTCGGTGATCATCGACGGGCTGGGGCCACCAGCGACGGCCGGCGCCTTGCCCGAGACCACCGGGCTGAAGACGATCAGCACGATGGCGCTGATCAGACCGCCGTAGATCGAGAACAGCGCACCACGGGTGTTGAAGCGCTGCCAGAACAACGAGTACAGGATCGTCGGCAGGTTCGCGCTCGCGGCGACCGCGAACGCGAGGGCGACGAGGAACGCGATGTTCTGGTCCTTCGCGAAGATGCCACCGACGATGGCGACGGCACCGATGACGATGGCTGCCAGGCGCGCGACGCGGACCTCCTGGTCCTGGGTGGTGACACCTCGCTTGAAGACCTCCTTGTAGAGGTCGTGGGCGAACGTGGCTGAGGTCGTGATCGTCAGTCCGGCGACCACCGCGAGGATCGTCGCGAATGCGATGCCCGAAATGATGCCGAGCAGGACGGACCCACCGAGCTCGAAGGCCAGCAGGGGGGCGGCCGAGTTGGCCTTGCCGGGGGCCGCGAGGATGGCGTCGGGGCCGACCAGTGCAGCCGCGCCGTAGCCGACGACCAGGGTGAGCAGGTAGAAACCGCCGATGAGCCAGATGGCCCATTCCACGGACTTGCGGGCCTGCTTGCTCGTGGGCACGGTGTAGAACCGCTGGAGCACGTGTGGGAGCCCGGCGGTGCCCAGCACGAGGGCCATCGACAGCGAGATGAAGTCGATCTTCGTGGTGAGGCTCTTGCCGTACTTCAGCCCCGGCTCGAAGAGCTTCTCCCCGGCGGGGGAGTTGTCCGCTGCTGCCTGGAACAGGGAGGAGATGTTGA
>JBDSNZ010000038.1:0-18981 GCA_039915055.1 Ornithinibacter sp. | reverse complement strand
CCCGGAGGTGTCGACGAGGCCGGCTGGCGCTGACGTCCCCGACCTGCCCCCTGGTCCACGAACCTCTGCTAGCAGAGGTTCGTGCCACAACCACAGGGTGCAACGTGCGGTCCGCGCACCAACCTCTGCTGGGCGCATCGAGCCAGACACCTCAGCAGAGGTTCCTCGCCCAACCACAGGGTGCAACGTGTGGTCCGCGCACCACCCTCTGCTGAGAGGCGTGACGCGTGAGGGCCCTTACAGGAACTGCGCGGGGTCGAACTCCTCGATCGGGATGATCCGCACGCGGGGCAGCCGCTCGTTGAACGCCTGCACGTCGTGCTCGAGGTCGAAGAACTCCAGCCCCCGCTCGGCCAGGGCGCTGAATGCGTGGTTGCGGAACTCCGAGAACCCCACCACCCCGACGCGGCGCCCGTCGAGCACGTCGCTCACCTGCTCGACGAAGTCGCCGTCGTTGCTCACCAGCAGCACGTCACCCTCGCGGCGCCCGATCTCGAGCAGGGTGCGCTGGATGGCGATGTCGACGACCTTCTCGCCCGGTGCCCCCGAGAGCGGCACCGGTCGGTAGCCGATGGCCAGCAGGGCCTGCACGAAGGTCATGGGCAGCTCGGTGTTGGCCGCGAGGAAGAACAACCCCGTCGCGGGCTGGCCCCACCGGTCACGGGCGAACTGGAGCAGACGCTCCCACCGCGGGCGCTCCTCCGGCCGGGGTCGCCGCCCCAGGATCGAGGTGCCAAGGGTGGCGTCGATGTTCTCGCCGTCGACCAGGAGGTAGGTGGTGCGCTGTGCCTCGACCATGCGGGTGAGACTACGCGCGAGGGCGGACTGCGTGCTCGTGCCCGGCAGGGCTGCCACGCCGAATCACAGGCTAGGTTGACACGCTGACTAGATCGCGCAATGATCTAGTCATGCAGGCAACTACTGGAGTGGAGCCGAGGGTTTGGCCGACCGAATGGCTGCGCGGCGCCCTGGGGGTGTGCGTGGTGCACGCCATCTCCGCTGGACCGACCTATGGCTACGCGATCGCCAGCTCACTCGCCGACGCGGGCTTCGGCACGGTGAAGGGCGGCACCCTGTACCCCCTCCTCGCACGCCTCGAGGAGGGCGGCTTCGTCGAGGTGGAGTGGCGCGCCGGCGACGGCGGCCCCGGTCGCAAGTTCTACACGCTGACGGAGGCCGGCCGCGCCGAGCACGAACGTCAGTCGGCCGACTGGCTGGACTTCACCGATCTCACTCGCACCTTTCTCACCCGCACCGTTCCACGCCACGGGGCAGTCCCGACATCTCACCAGGAGGACCAGCGATGAACACCCGCACGAACACACCCCATGTCGAGCCCGAGTGGGCCAAGTCCTTCCTTCTCGAGCTTCGTCTGCGCGGCGTCGCCGGCGAGCAGATCGGCGCGACCCTGGCCGAGATCGAGGCCCACTGCGCGGAGAGCGGAGAGAGTGCGCGCGACGCCTTCGGCGCTCCCACGACCTACGCCACGGCGCTCGGGCTGCCGCCCTCGCCTGGCCAGACCCTCTCGCTGCGAGAGGAGATGCCGTCCGTGGCGCTCGGCCTCGGCGGCATGCTCCTCACGCTCGCGGCCCTCGGCGCGTGGCGAGCCGGCACGGCCGTCGGCGTCACGGCCGGCTCCCTGGTGGTCCTCGCACTCGTCCTCCTCGGCACCGTCCTCATCGTTCGTCACGCCGCAGTGCTCTTACGGGCGATCGCGACCAAGGTGTGGCTCGCCATCGTGTTCGCGGTGGTGCCCGTGGCGGTCTTCGTGGGGGTGTTGCTGCTCTTCGGCCAGAGCGTGCTCTTCTCCGTGCCGATGGTTCCCGCGCTCGTCCTGGGGGTGAGCGCCCTGGCCGCAGGCACGTTCCTCGCCCTGCAGCGCGCTGGCACCATGGATGACCCGGTGGTCGGTCCCGAAGGCGCCGATGATGCCGGAACCCTCGAGGCCTCCCCTGCCGTCGACCGGATGGGCCGACTCCTGACGCCCTGGCTCTTCCCGCTGCTCACCGCCGTGATGTTCGTGCCGCTGCTGCTGCTCTGAGCAGCACCTCACGGCTGCCGTGTTCGCGAGGCCTGTGGATGACGGTGGCAGCGGTGTCGGTCGCCCGGCATACGGTGGGGTGACCATGACGACCACACCGGATGCCGTGACCGCTCCACTCTCCCCCGCCCCACCGCCGACGGAGCTGGCCGAGGAGGCTCGGGCCGCGCTGCGCCGCCTCGTCGGCCGTGACGACGTCGACTTCCGCGACGGTCAGCTCGAGGCGGTCTCGGCCCTGGTGGCCGACCGGGCGCGGGTGCTCGTGGTGCAGCGCACGGGGTGGGGCAAGTCGGCCGTCTACTTCGTCGCCACTGCGCTGCGTCGCGCCGAGGGCGCCGGACCCACCGTGATCATCAGCCCGCTCCTCGCGCTCATGCGCGACCAGATCGCTGCTGCGGAGCGTGCCGGCATCCGGGCGGTGACGATGAACTCCGCCAACGCGCAGGACTGGGACGAGGTGCGCCGGGCCCTGGCCGAGGATGCCGTCGACGTGCTGCTCGTCAGCCCGGAGCGGCTCAACAACCCGCGCTTCCGCGACGAGCAGCTGCCCGACCTCGCCCGCCGCTGCGGTCTCCTCGTCGTCGACGAGGCGCACTGCGTCAGCGACTGGGGGCACGACTTCCGCCCCGACTACCGCCGCATCGGTGACCTGCTCACCGGGCTCCCTGGTGACACGCCCGTGTTGGCCACGACCGCGACCGCCAACTCCCGCGTCGTGACCGATGTGGTCGAGCAGCTCGAGGTGGGTGGCAGGCCGGTGCTCACCGTGCGCGGCGGCCTGGCCCGCGACTCGCTGCGCC
This sequence comes from Ornithinibacter sp., assembly GCA_039915055.1. Taxonomy (GTDB): domain Bacteria; phylum Actinomycetota; class Actinomycetes; order Actinomycetales; family Dermatophilaceae; genus Fodinibacter. The sequence continues at coordinate 16,140 of JBDSNZ010000038.1, read as the reverse complement.
TCGGGGTGCTCCGGTCGATGTCACCCGAGCAACGACTGGGGTGGCTCGTCGCACACCTCGGCGACCTGCCCGGCAGCGGCATCGTCTACACGCTCACCGTCGCCGGGGCCGAGGACGTCGCTGCAGCCCTGGCCGAAGCCGGCCTCACCGTGGCCTCCTACACCGGTCGCACCGACCCCGCCGACCGCGAGCGTTTGGAGGGAGCGCTGCGCCGCAACGAGGTGAAGGCGCTCGTGGCCACCTCGGCACTCGGCATGGGCTTCGACAAACCCGACCTCGGCTTCGTCGTGCACCTGGGCGCACCGAGCTCTCCGGTGGCCTACTACCAGCAGGTCGGTCGTGCCGGCCGCGCCACCGAGCGCGCCGACGTGCTGCTCATGCCCGGGCCCGAGGACAAGGACATCTGGAACTACTTCGCGTCGGTGTCCATGCCGCGCGAGGACCAGGCCGAGGCGGTGCTGCGTGCCCTGGCCGAGGCTGGACGACCCTTGTCCACCGCCGCCATCGAGACCGCCGTCGACGTGCGTCGCACCCGACTGGAGCTCTTGCTCAAGGTGCTCGACGTCGACGGGGCCGTCCAAAGGGTCACCGGGGGCTGGGTCTCCACCGGGGTGCCGTGGACCTACGACGGTGAGCGCTACGAACGGGTCGCCCAGGCCCGCCGGTCCGAGCAGCAGATGATGCTCGACTACGAACGGACCGATGCGTGCCGGATGGCCTTCCTGCAGGAGACCCTCGACGACACGTCCGCGACCGCATGTGGTCGCTGCGACGGGTGCGCGGGTCCTTGGTATGCCACCGACGTGCCCGACCGCGTGATCGGCGCGGCGCGCGAGCGGCTGGCCAGGGTGGGTGTCGACATCGACCCGCGGGTGCAGTGGCCCACCGGCATGGATCGCCTGGGTGTGCCGGTCAAGGGGAAGATCCCGGCTGAGCAGGCGCTGCTGCGCGGTCGCGCCCTGGCGCGCCTCTCCGACCTCGGCTGGGGGCAGCGTCTGCGCGAGGTGCTGGCCACCGATGCGCCCGCGCACCCCGACCTGCTTCGGGCCTGCGTGCCCGTGCTCGCCGAGTGGGGATGGGCGCAGCGGCCCGTCGGCGTGGTGGCGATGCCCTCGCGCGGCCGGCCACAGCTCGTCTCCTCTCTCGCCGCGGGGCTCGCCGAGATCGGACGACTGCCGTTCCTCGGCACGCTCGACCTCGCGCACGGAGGCCCCACCGGGGAGCCCGGCGGCAACAGCGCGTTCCGGCTCGCCGGGGTGTGGGAGCGCATGGTCGTGGGGCCCGACCTCGCCGCCGCCCTCACAGGCGTCGACGGACCGGTGCTCCTCGTCGACGACCTCGTCTCCTCCCGGTGGTCCCTGACCATCGCCGGTCGTGCGCTGCGCCTCGCGGGCGCCGACGGCATCCTGCCCCTTTCCCTCGCCGTCGAGGGTTGAGGGGCCAGCGCCGCGGAGACCCCCGCTCCGCCGCACACCGCCTACCGTTGGCCGGGTGAGCCAGGGCCAGGAGATCGAGGAGCGCACCGACGATGCGCGGGGGGAGCCCGACCCTCAGCGGTGGAAGGTGCTCGGGGTCACGCTGACCGTCGGTTTCATGGTGCTGCTCGACGTCACGATCGTCAACGTCGCCATCCCGTCCATGCAAGCCGGACTGGACACCACCGGCGGTGCGATCCAGTGGGTCGTCTCCGGGTATGCGTTGGCGCTCGGGCTCCTGCTCGTCATCGGGGGGCGGCTCGGCGACGCTCATGGCCGGCGCGCGATGATGCTCATCGGCCTCATCGGGTTCATCGCGGCGAGCGCCGCCGCCGGTCTGGCCCCCACGATCACCGTCCTCGTGATCGCGCGCCTGGTCCAGGGGTTCGCCGCAGGGCTCCTCACCCCGCAGAGCTCCGGTTTGATCCAGACCCTCTTCAGTGGGGCCGAGCGAGGTGTCGCCTTCGGGCTGTTCGGGTTCACCGTCTCGGTCTCCTCGGCGATCGGACCGATCCTCGGCGGCTTGCTCATCGCCGCCTTCGGCGAGGAGAACGGGTGGCGCTGGATCTTCCTCGTCAACGTGCCGATCGGGGTGGTGCTGCTCGTCCCGATCGCACGACTCGTGCCGGGTCGGGACCCTGACGCCTCCTCCGACACCGGCCTCGACCTTCCCGGGGCAGCGCTCCTCGGCGCGACCGTGCTCGCCATGCTGTACCCGGTGGTGAGCGTCGAGAGTGGGCAGCGACTCCCGCTGCTGCTGCTCCTGCTCGTGCCCGTGTTCGCCTCCTCCTTCATCCAGTGGGAACGGCGGGTCGTGCGCAGCGGCGGCGCACCCCTTCTCGACCTGAGCCTGCTCAGATCTGCCCCCGGATATGCGAGCGGCATCATCATCGGCAGCCTGTACTTCACCGGTTTCACCGGAGTCTTCCTCGTCCTCAGCATCTACTTCCAAGACGGCCTTGGTCTCACACCGCTCAGCGCCGGGCTGATATTGACCCCCTTCGCCGTCGGCTCCGCCATCGCCTCACCGCTCGCAGGACGCATCGTCAGCCGGGTCGGACGGCCGCTCACCGTCGTCGCGCTCACCGTGATGATGACCGGCATCGTGGCACTCGCACTCCTGGCCCCGACGGCCGCCGACAGCCCGGTGATGTGGCTGCTGCTCGGCGTGCCGCTCCTGCTCGCCGGGCTCGGCGGTGGCGCCGTCGTCTCCCCCAACATCACCCTCTCCCTCGCCGACGTTCCGACCCGGATGGGTGGAGCGGCCGGAGGTGCACTGCAGACCGGGCAACGGATCGGCTCGGCGATGGGTGCCGCCCTGCTCGTGACCGTGTACCAGCTGGCGGTCTCGGGTACCGACGCGCCCAGCATCGCGCTGCGCTGGACACTGGCGGCATCGCTGCTCCTGTTGTCGACCGCACTTGCCGCGGCCGTGTGGTCCTGGCGCCACGAGCCTGACGCCAGGGTCCGAGAGACATAGGTCAAGGTGCTCCACCGAAGGACACCGCCGAATCACCGCGGGTCCCCCTCGGCGCCACCCAGATCGGTGGATGTGACTCGATGAGTTCAGCCGGTGTGGTGCACCTCCTGCAGCCGATAGACGGGGGTGTCGAGGTCGGCGTGGCGCGCCGCCAGCTGCAACGCGAGGGCCAGGGAGTAGTGCCGCGACTGGTGGAGGTTGCCACCGTGCATCCACAGGTTCGCCACCTGGGTCGGCTTCCACATGTTGCGCTGCTCGCCCTCCCACGGCCCGGGGTCCTTCGGGGTGTCCGAGCCGAGACCCCAGCACTTGCCCAGCCGATCGGCCGTCTCCTGGTCGACCAGGTCGGCGACCCAGCCGTTCATGGAGTTGTAGCCGGTCGCGAACACGACGAGGTCTGCCGGCAGCTCGGTGCCGTCGTCGAGCAGCACGGCGTCCTCGGTGAGCCGCACCACCTGTCCGTGCACGAGCGCCACGTCCCCGTTCGCGACCAGCTCGGCGGACCCCACATCGATGTAGTAGCCGGACCCGCGCCGCAGGTACTTCATGAAGAGCCCCGAGCCGTCCGAGCCCCAGTCGTGCCAGAAGCCTGCCTTCTCGAGGCGGTCGTAGAAGTCCTTGTCGACCTCGGCCATCTTCTCGTAGGCGGGGATCTGGAACTCGTGCAGGATTCGATAGGGCAGGGAAGCGAAGATCAGATCCGCCTTCTCCGTGGTGACCCCGGCAGCGAGCGCCCGCTCGGAGTAGAGATCACCCAAGCCGTACTCCATCAGGCTCGCGCTCTTGACGATGTGGGTGCTGCTGCGTTGCACCATCGTCACGTCGACGTCGTTCTCCCACAGGGCGCCACAGATGTCGAAGGCGCTGTTGTTGCTGCCGATGACGACTGCCTTCTTCCCCCTGAAGGCGTCCGGGCCGGGATGCCGGGAGGAGTGGTGGACCTCCCCGCGGAAGATGTCGGCGCCCTCGACCTCCGGCATCCTCGCCTTGCCGGACATGCCGGTCGCGAAGACCACGTGGGTGGGTCGCAACGTCAGCGGCATCCCCTCACGCTCCACCTCGACGCTCCACTCCCCCGCGTCCTCGGACCACGAGGCCGAGCGCGCCTCGGTGTTGGACCAGTACGGGATCTCCATGACCTTCACGTAGGACTCGAGCCAGTCGCCGATCTTGTCCTTCGGCGCGAACACCGGCCAGTTGTCCGGGAACTTCAGGTAGGGAAGGTGGTCGTACCAGACAGGGTCGTGGAGGCAGAGTGACTTGTAGCGTCCCCGCCACTGGTCCCCCGGTCGCGGGTGCTTGTCGATCACCAGGCTCGGCACGCCGAGCTGGCGCAGCCGGGCTCCGAGACCGATGCCACCCTGCCCACCGCCGATGACGAGCACGTACGGCTGCGTGGTGGACCCGAGGCTCTCCGCCTCGGCTTGGCGCTGCTCCTTCCACGTCGCTCGGTGCTTGCTCGCTCCGTGGTCGGCGCCCATCGCGCGCCGACCACCTCTGGGCTCCTCGTGTCCCTTGAGCTCCTCGAGCGCGGTGAGCATCGTCCAGGCCCGGTCCGTGCCGTCCTCCTCCCGCAGGCGGAGCAGGCCGGTGCCACGACCCACCCCCGTCTCGAAGGTGAACCACGCCGTGACCACACCGGCGTCCTCGGTCGCGGGCTCACTCGTCGTGAAGCCCGAGGGGTCGGTCTGCTCCAGGGTCTGGGTGAGGAGATCCCGCACCCCGTCAGGGTTCTCCACGGTCGTGATGTTCCACGTGAACGAGACGAGGTCACGCCAGAAGCTCGACGTCTCGAACATCCCTGCAGCCCGGTCGACGTCACGCGCGGTGAGGCACTCCTCGAAGGAGGAGAGCCACGCCTGCGCTCGGTCCGGGGCAGAGGCGTCCTCGGTGGCGGGGCGCTCAAGGGTCTCGGTCATCGGGGCTCCTTCTCAGCCGGCGGGTCCTCGTCGACCCGACAGACCGTCAGCAGACCCCGGCCGGGCCTGCACCGGGAAGGGTTGCATCGCGTTGCAAGTGGGGACCTCGTGCCCGGCCGGCCCCGCGTCTGAGCGCAGTGGACCGGCAGTTGCGGAGCGGCGACCGGCCACGCCGAGGGCTACCCTGACGGAGTCTCACCCGATGCCTCGACGCCCGGGTGGTGAGGAGTCGACCATGACCGCTCTTGCCGGCAGTGCCGTGCTTCCAGGAACCGACCTGGGACGCCGCGCCCGCGCGCTCCGGGAGGTGCACGACGCGGTGTTGGGCGGCGGGGTGCCAGTCACCACACCGCGGCCCCTGGTCTCCCGATCGTGGTCCAGGGTGCTCGGGTTCGGTCTTGATCCGACGCACGTCAACCCCCGTGGGCTGCTCCCTCGCTCGGAGGTGGAGCGCCGCCGGAACGCGTCACCCCTGTCCCTAGTGGTGGACGAGGTCCGTGCCGTGCTGACGACGGTGGCCGACGCCTCGCACTTCATCGTCGTCGTCACCGATGCGGACGGCATCCTCCTGTGGCGCGAGGGTTCCCCCGGCGTGCTGCGCCGAGCCGACTCCCTCGGCTTCTTCGAGGGCGCCGCATGGACCGAGGACCGCGTGGGCACCAACGCCATCGGCACGGCCCTTGCCGAGCGAGCCCCCGTGCAGTTGTTCTCCGCCGAGCACTTCGAGGAAGGCCAGCACCCGTGGTACTGCACGGCCTCGCCGATCCACGACCCGCGCACGGGAGACCTGCTCGGGGTCATCGACGTCAGCGGCCCGGCCCTGACATTCCATCCGGCCATCATCGCCCTCGTGGAGACCGCCACCAGACTCGCGGAGGCGCAGCTGTGGCGGCGCCACGAGCAGTCGTTGCAGCGGCTGCGCCGATCGGCCGAGCACGTTCTGGCGACGACCAGCGGTCCAGTGCTGCTCGTCGACGACGAAGGGTGGGTGGCGCACTACAGCGGGGTGCTCGTGCGCGATCGGATCGCGGCACCGCGAGCGGACCGGCCACTCACCATCCCCGGGCTCGGCTTGTGCGTACCCGAACGGCTCGGCGCGGGCTGGCTGGTGCGTCCCGGCGGGCGAGCCGCCACGCTGAGCGCGACCCTCACCGGGGCCGGCGGCTCCTCTGTGCTGGAGGTGGCTGCCGGCGACGGGGGCTGGCGGGTGGCGCTCACCCCACGGCACGCGAGCATCGTGCGACTGCTCGCTGCCGCGGGTCCGGCCGGCCTGACTGCGGCCGGGCTGAGCCGCGCCCTCTTCGAGGACGACGAGCACGAGGTGACGGTGCGGGCCGAGGTGTGCCGCCTGCGTCGGGTCGTCGGTGCCCTCGTCGCGACGGGCCCCTACCGCATCGCGGAGGGTGTGCACCTGAGGTGCGACTGGGGTCCGGACCACCAGCCGGCGCTCCGGTGATCTCCAGCCCCTGCCCGGCCCGCGTCGACTGCCGGTGGGGGTGCGCGTCCTGCCAGCGACCCCAGGCTGCAGCGACGGCCCTGACAGGATTGGGCCATGACGCTCGCCCGCTCCCTGATCCTGTTCCTCGCAGCGGCCCTGACGGAGATCGGTGGCGCCTGGCTGATCTGGCAGGGCGTGCGAGAGCACCGCGGTTGGCTCTGGATCGGCGGCGGCATCATCGCGCTCGGTGTCTACGGCTTCGTCGCCACCCTGCAGCCCGACGCCAACTTCGGCCGCATCCTGGCCGCCTACGGAGGCGTGTTCGTCGCCGGCTCCCTGGCATGGGGCGTGGTCCTCGACGGGTTCCGGCCCGACCGCTACGACATCACCGGAGCCGTGATCTGCCTCCTGGGCGTCGCCATCATCATGTACGCGCCGCGCACCACCTGATCCTGCGCGCACCACCTGATCCTCCGAGCACGCCGCACCTCGTCGGCGCCGCTCGGTGGTCACGAAGACCATCCGTCAGCTGGAGGGCCCGAACCGCTCGGTGCGGATGGCGCCGGAGTCATGACCCTTGTCGATGAGGATGCCGGCCGCAGACTCCACGAACCCCGACGGTCCGCACACGTAGACCCGAGGTGGGACAGCTGCCTCGCCCACCCCAGGGAGGTCCTCCGGCCGCAGCCGGCCCGGCCGTCGGGCATCGTCGGGCAGCCCACCGCGCGTAAACAGGCGGTCGACGCGCAGACCCGGACTCGTCTGGCTCAGCGCGAAGAGCTCGTTCGTGTAGAACACGTGGTCCGGGGTGCGCGCGGAGTAGATCAGGTGGAACGGGGTGTCGACGCCTGCACGCCCGCGTTGGCGCAGCATCGCCATCAACGGCACGACACCCGACCCTCCGGCGACGAGCAGCACGGGCTCAGGCATCTCCTCGGACCAGCGGAACCACCCGCCGATCGGGCCGCGGACCTCGAGCTCGTCGCCCGGCTGCATCGTCTCGACGAGATAGGGCGAGACCTCTCCCTCCCCCACGAGCTGCACGGTGAGCACCAGGCGGTCACGCTCAGGCGCCGAGGCAACCGAGTAGGTGCGTTGTGCCGTGTAGCCATCCTGCGCGGTCAGCCGCACGTCGACGTGCTGGCCCGCGTCGTGGCCCGGCCAGCCCGGCACGTCGAGCACGATGGTGCGGGCGGTGCGGGTCTCGAGCCAGCTGTCGGTCAGCGATCCGGCGCGCCACGGCATCGGCTGGAGCACGCTGGTCATCAGTCGCCCACGTAGCGCTGCTCGCGCCACGGGTCACCGTAGTCGTGGTAGCCGAGCGCCTCCCAGAACCCCAGGGTGTCCGTGGCGGCCAGCGTGATGCCATTCACCCACTTCGCCGACTTCCAGAAGTAGAGGTGGGGCACCAGGAGGCGCGCAGGACCGCCGTGCTCCGGCCGCAGCGGCGCTCCCTCGTACTCGAAGGCGATCCACGCCCGACCACCGAGCAGGTCGGCCAGCGGCAGGTTCGTCGTGTATCCCCCGTAGGAATGGAGCAGGGCAAACGCTGCGTCGCCCCTTGTGTCGCCGATGACCGCGTCGAGGGGCACCCCGCGCCAGGTGGTGTCGAGCTTGCTCCACTTCGTCACGCAGTGGATGTCGGTGCGCACCTCCTCGCTCGGGAGCGCCATCAGGTGCTCCCACCCGATGGTGCGGATGTCGCCAGCCGTGTCGGTCACGTTGAGCCGCCAGTCCTCGGTGCGCACGACCGGGGTCGGTCCGGCGGAGAGCACCGGGAAGTCCCGCTCGAGGTACTGCCCCGGTGGGATGCGGGGGTCCTTGCCCTCGCGACGGCCGACGAAGCCCCTGCTGACGACGTTCACGAAGCCGATTCTGCCCGCTCGCTCGGCATCGGAGGGTTCGGGTGCTGCACCCGCACCGTGAGGATGGGCAGGAAGAGCTGCACTGCGGGGCCGATGAGCAGCGCGTAGAGCACCGTCCCGACGCCGACGACGCCACCGAGGAACCATCCCAGCGTCACGACGGTCACCTCGAGCCCGGTGCGCACCAGCCGGATCGACCAGCCGGTGCGGCGCGAGAGCCCCGTCATCAGGCCGTCGCGCGGCCCCGGGCCCAGCTGGCTGCCGATGTACATCGCTCCCGCAATGCCGTTGCCGAGCACGGCGACGAGCATCACCACGACGCGCCACCAGAGGCCCTGGATGTCGGGGAGCACGGAGAGGGTGATGTTGATGGCGACGCCGATCACCACGGCATTGAGGATCGTGCCGAGGCCGGGCCACTGGCGCAGCGGGATCCACAAGAGCAGCACGAAGAACGAGACGACGATGCTCATGTCGCCGTAGGACATCGGCACGTGTTGGATCAGGCCGTACTGCAGCACCCCCCAGGGCTCGAGCCCGAGACCGGCGCGCAGCAGCAGGGACATCGACACCCCGTAGAGCACGAGACCGGCGAGCAGCTGCGCGATCCGGTGCGCGAGGCGACCCGCTCGCAGCTGCTCGATCGGGTTCATCGGCACCAGGTCGACGCGTCGTCGCACGCCGTGGCGCACCATCTGCAGCGGGGTCATGGGGTCCATCGTGCCTGAAAGTGGCCTTCACATCGATGGCCAATCCTGAGAGAGTGGCCCCATGACGCCCGCTTCCGTCTCCGCTGCCCGCACTGCCCGCCTGGTCGGCGACCTCCGCACCGGCGGACCGGCATACCGACTGCTCGCCGACGCCCTGCGCCACTCGATCGCCGACGGACGCATCGCTGCGGGCACCCGGCTTCCCAGTGAGCGAGAGCTCACGTCTGCTCTCGAGGTCAGCCGCACCACCGTGGCCCGTGCGTATGCCGTGCTCCGCGAGCGTGGATACCTCACCTCGAAGCGCGGGTCGGGGTCGCTGGCAACCTTGCCGAGCAGCACCCGGCTGCGTGGGACGGGAGCCCTGTTCCCCGCGGACGTCGCGGAGGGAGACATCGACCTGACGTGTGCCGCGAGCCGGGCACCAGCCGGGGTGATCGAGGCCTACGAGCGCGCCGTGACCCGGCTTCCGGCGTATCTCGCGGGCGCTGGCTACCTCACCCTGGGCGTGCCCGAGCTGCGCGAGGTCATCGCCGAGCGCTACTGCGCGAGAGGGCTGCCCACGAGCCCCGAGGAGATCCTCGTGACGTCCGGTGCGGTCGCCGGGCTGGGCATCGTCGCCCGTGCCGTGCTCACCCACGGTGACCGCGTCGTGGTGGAGAACCCCACCTACCCCAACAGCGTCGACGCACTGCGCCGCGGCGGGGCACGGCTCGTGCCGCTCGCGATGGACCCTGACGGCTGGGACGTGCATGGCGCGGCGGCCACCATCCGGACCACACGCGCCGCTGCCGCCGTGCTCATCCCCGACTTCCACAACCCCACCGGCGCACTGATGTCGGACGAGGACCGCTCTCGGGTGGCGCGGGCGCTGCGTGACGCAGGCACCGTGCCGATCATCGACGAGACGATCGCCGAGGTGTCCCTCGACCCGGGCCTGCCGCTGCCCCTGCCGTTCGCTGCGCACGACCCGCGAACCATCAGCGTCGGAAGCTCGTCGAAGTCTCACTGGGGCGGGCTGCGAACGGGGTGGATCAGGGCTCCGCGAAGCGCCGTGACTGCACTGGTGGAGGCGCGTGTCACGACGGACCTGGGCGCTGCCGTGCTCGAACAGCTCGTGCTGCTCGAGCTGATGAGGGTCTCGCCCGGACTCACGCCCGAGCGGCGGGAGGACCTCTGCCGCTCACGCGACGCGCTGACCACCGCGCTGCGAGAGCGCCTGCCCGACCTCACCTTCCGGATGCCGTCGGGTGGGCTGTCGCTCTGGTGCGAGCTGCCCGGGGATCTGAGCGCGACGGAGGTGGCGCTGGCCGCGGAGCACGAGGGCCTGCTCATGGCCGCCGGGCCCAGGTTCGCGGTCGTGGGTGGCTTGGACCGCTGGATCCGCCTGCCGTTCGTCCTGGCGCCGGAGACGATGACCCAGGCGGTCAACCGCCTCGCGGGTGCGATTGACCGCCTGCGACAGCAGGGGCACCGAGCTCCACGTGAGAGCGCGACCGGCGATCTCGCGCGGCGGCGGGGCACGGTCTCGCGCCGCCCCCTCGTCGCGTGACCCACGCGCGCTCCCGGCTGGATATCGTTGCGCTCGTGACCACCGACCAACCAGCCGCCCTGCTCGACCTCCTCGCGACCCTGGACCTCGAGGAGCTCGGCTCCGCCCAGGTCGAGGTCCGCCCGCAGGCGACTGCCGGCAAACTGTTGGAGCTGGGTGCAGATCCGCTTCCGGAGACCTTCGCCGAAGACGTGACGCTCTTTCGGGGGCAGAGCCAGAAGCAGCCCCATGGCAGGGTTTTCGGTGGTCAGGTGCTCGCACAGGGCGTCGTCGCAGCAGGCCGCACGGTGCTGTCCATCGAGGATGGCGCAGACCGACGCCTGCACTCGATCCACGCCTACTTCATGCGGCCCGGAGACGACACGCAGCCCATCACGTTCAGCGTGGAGCGCATGCGCGACGGTCGCTCGTTCTCGACCCGGCGGGTCCACGCGGTGCAGCACGGCAAGCCGATCCTGTCGATGAGCGCGTCCTTCCAGACACCGGACGGCGGGATCGACCACCAGGACCTGATGCCCGAGGTGGCCGCGCCGGAGAGCGTGCCGTCACTGGCCGATCTCTACGGCGCGGTCGACACCCCCGCGGCGCGACACCTGGTCGAGAGCCGCGCCATCGAGCTGCGACACCTGGAGGGCGACCTCTTCGCCCAGCCGGCGAAAGAGCGCGTCGCCGATCAGCACGTCTGGATGCGCGCCATCGGCAGTCTCCCCGACGATCCCTTGATCCACGAGGCGGTGCTCGCCTACGCGTCGGACTACTCACTGCTCGAGTCTGCGCTGCGAGCGCACGGGAAGTCCTGGCGAAGCCCCGGGCTGCGCGCGGCGAGCCTGGACCACGCCATGTGGTTCCACCGCCCCGCGCGCGCCGACGAATGGATCCTCTACGACCAGCACTCACCCTCGGCGCAGGGCGGCCGCGGCCTCGGGATCGGGCGGATGTTCACCCGCGACGGCACGCTCATCGCCAGCGTCGCACAAGAAGGCATGCTCCGCGTCCCCGACTGACGTCCCCAACCCCGACTCATTGCGCGCCAGCGACGCTCGGGCCCCTCGGGGAGGCTCTCGGGCGTCGCTGTGCGGCAATGAGTCGAGGTCGGTCAGGGGGTCGTCGGGCCGGTGACGGTGCCGGTGCCGGTGCCGGTGACGCGGACCTCGACGACGGCGACCGAGGTCGCGGGGAGGTGCACCACGTCCTCACCCACCAGGGGGGTCACCTCGTCCCACGCGAGGAGCACCTCGCCTGCACCCACCACGGGAACCGCCTGCTCGGTGGCAGAGAGGGTCACCACCACGACGTATGCCGGACACCCGGCTGGTGCGTGACGCATCACCACCCAGCCGGCGTCCTCGTCGAAGGACACCTCCACGTCGGCGAGCCGGGTGGGCCCACCCGGCAGGAGGGTTCGACGGGCACTGATGCACGCGGCATACCAGCGCAGCATCCGCGGATGCGGGCCGGTGTCGAGCTCGGACCAGTCCAGCACGGAACGGTCGCGAGTGGCGGGGTCCTGGGGGTCCGGCACATTCTGCGCCGACCAGCCGTGGCTCCCGAACTCCGCTCGGCGACCGGCTCGCACGGCATCCGCAAGCCAGTCCTCCTCGAAGCTCGTGAAGAACTGCCACGGGGTGGATGCCGCCCACTCCTCCCCCATGAAGAGCATCGGGGTGAGCGGACCCAGGAGGTAGAGCGCGGCGCCGGCAGCCTGGAGCCCAGGTGGGAGCAGCGCAGAGATGCGGTCGCCGACCATCCTGTTGCCGACCTGGTCGTGGGTCTGCAGGTAGCCGACGAGGCGCCGGGCGTCCAAGGCCTTGGTGTCGACCGGCTTCCCCCAGGGGTGCCCGCGGAACGTCGACATGGTGCCGTCGTGGAGGAAGCCGCGGGTGAGCACCTTCGCGAGCACGGCCACCGGCCCTCCGCCGGGCAGTGCCTCGCCGTGCCCGGCGAAGTCCGCGTAGTAGCCCTGGCGCTCACCGGTGAGGGTCACGTGCAACGCGTGGTGGAGGTCGTCGTCCCACTGTGCCGTCATGCCGCGACCGCCTGCTGCCGTCGGCGTGACCATCATCGTGTCGTTGAGGTCGCTCTCGGCAATGAGGTCCAGGGGCCGGCCGAGCGTCAGTGCGAGCGCCGCCACGTCGTCGGACAGCTCACCGAGGTAGTGCCGCGGGCTGTCGTCCTTGAGCTCGTGCACGGCATCCAGTCGCAGGGCGTCGACGTGGAAGTCGCGGAACCACCGCAGGGCGCTGTCGATGAGGAACGCACGCACCTCCGGCGCCCCCTCCTGGTCGAGGTTGACAGCCGGCCCCCACGGGGTCTCGTGGGCCTGCGTGAAGTACGGGCCGAACCGCGCCAGGTAGTTGCCGCTCGCGCCGAGGTGGTTGTGCACCACGTCGACGCAGACGGCGAGCCCCCGCGCGTGGCACGCGTCGACGAACCGCTGGAAGGCCAGCGGACCACCGTAGGGGTCGTGCACGGCATACATCCCCACGCCGTCATACCCCCACCCCCACCGACCGGGGAACGAGGCGATCGGCATGACCTCGACGACCTCGACACCGAGGGAGACGAGGTGGTCCAAGCGGTCGATGGCCGCATCGAAGGTGCCCTCGGCCGTGAAGGTACCGATGTGCAGCTCGTAGATCAGCGCGCCGAGCACCCCTGCGCCAGAACGGATGCCGCGCCAGTCGCCATCACCCCACGGGAAGGCCGACGCGTCAAAAGAACGACTCGCCGCGTGGATGCCGTTCGGCTGCCACGGACTTCGCGGGTCGGGAACTGCCGGCTCAACGCCGTCGAGGACGAACGCGTAGTCGATCGGGGATGCCGTGGTCTCACCGTCGCCGGCATCGTCTGCCGCGGGCGCCTGCCAACGCCACCACCCGCCACCGATGGAGGTCATCGCGTCCCGGTGACCCTTGTCCCCAGGGGGCCCGTCGCCCGCCTCGGGAGCGCGGGACCACTGGATCTCAACGGTCTCCGGCAGGGGAGCCCACACCTCGATGTGCGTCACGCCTGCCTCACCAACAGTGCAACGGGGCGCTCGGCGAGCACGTCGCGCAGCAGCAGTCCTGAGCCGTCGCAGGTGTGTGACCGTCCGGCGAGCACGTCGAGCCACTCCCCTGGCGGAACCCCGACCACGGTCTCGCCGAAACCGCCAGCGACCTCCAGGCGCCCGGCGGACCGCGTGACGACCGTGACGACCTTGGCCCCCGCCTCGTCTCCCCGCGCGAATGCGAGGGCGTGCTCACCGCCGGTCTCGAGGCCGGCATACGTGGCGTCGGCACCGACGAACACCTCGGGCATCTCGCGTCGCAGCCGCAGCGTGAGAGCGGTGACCCGGATCTTGTCGTCATCGAGGTCGAAGCACGGCTCGTCATCGAGCACCCGGGAGAGCCGCAGGGACCTGTCGGTCCAGTCGACGGGGCGCCGGTTGTCGGGGTCGACGAGGGCCAGCCGGCCGATCTCGCAGCCCTGGAAGACATCAGGAACCCCTGGCATGGTGAGCTGGACCAGCTTCTGCCCGAGGATGATCGCGCGCACCGATGTCTCGTGGGCCGCGGTCCATGCGTCGAGGTGGGCGTGCACCGCCGCATCGCGACCGAGCGCCCGGGCGAAGGCGACGACCTCGTCCTCGTAGCCGGTGTCGCCGTCGACCCATGCCGTGTGCACCTTCGCTTCGCGGACCGCCTTGAGCAGGTACTCCTCCAACCGACCCCCGGTGATCGGCCAGGTGCCGACGAGGGTCTGCCAGACGAGGTACTCCGTGGGGGCGTCGACGCGCTCGGTGCGGTGCGGTGCAGCGAGCTCGCGGGCGTGCTCGAGCCAGGTGGCCCACCCGGGAGCGTCCTCCGAGAGCACCATGAGCCGGGCGCGGGTGTCCTCCGAGCGCTTGGTGTCGTGCGTGGTGAGCGTCGTCATCGAGGTGGGCCAGCTCGCCTGCAGCTCGGTGCACCAGTCGTGGAAGTCCTGGGCACCGATCGACAGGTGCTCGGGGTCCCCGCCCACCTCGTTGGCGCCCGCGAGGCGGAACCACCGGTAGAACGCCGTGTCCTCGATGCCCTTGGCCATGACGGGGCCGCAGGTCTGCTGGAAGCGCACCCGGAACTCGTCGGCGAAGGCGCTGGTGTCGAGCTGGGCCTGCGGGAGGTCGCGGTCCACGACGAGCGCGACCACGGTGTCGAGGGCGTCCTGGTCGCTCGGTGCCAGCCGACCGCGGGCACGCTCGGCGGCGTCGTCGATGACCGCCGCCTGCTCGGGGTCGACCCCTCGGCCCGGCACGATGTAGGCCCGATAGCGGTCCATCGAGATGAGGAGGGCCTCGAGCGCCCGGCGGAGGGAGGCGGCGTCCTCGCCGGGGAGCACCCGGCGCACGAGGCGCATCAGCCGGTCGACCTCCGCCGCCTGCACGTCGTCCACGACGAGGCGCTTGGCCTCGGTGACGACGCCGTCGAGGGAGGTGAGCTCGGGGGCGACCTCCTGCCACAGGCGGTCCAGGGTGCCCGTCGGGTCGGGAGGCGTGAGCACCTGCTGCACCCGCAACAGCGCGTCATACCCCGTGGTGCCCGCGCAGCGCCAGGACTGCGGAAGCGTCTCCTCCCCCTCGAGGATCTTCTCGACGACGACCCAGGCGCCACCGGTGGCGTCCGCCAGGCGCTCGAGGTAGCCGCCGGGGTCGGCCAACCCATCAGGGTGGTCGATCCGGAAGCCGTCGACCTCGCCGTGCCCGTTCAGTGCCAGCAGGAGGGCGTGGGTCCCCATGAAGACGATCGGGTCCTCGACGCGCACCGCCACGAGGGAGGTGACATCGAAGAACCTGCGGTAGTTCAGCTCCTCGGAGTCCCGCCACGAGGAGAGCCGATAGGCCTGCGCGTCGACCAGCTCATCCATGGGAAGGGTCTCCGTTCCCGCGGCCACCGGGAACTCGGCGTCGTAGTAGCGCAGCACGTGGTCGCTGGCAGAGGGCCCGCCGTCGTCGACGAGCAGGAGCTCTCCCGCGTCGATGGCCTGCTGCACCGTCCCGCCGAGGACCGGCATCAGGATGCGGTCGTCCTCAGCCGCCCAGTCGACGTCGAACCACCCGGCATAGGGCGATCGGCGCCCGTCGCGCAGCAAGGACCAGAACGGGGCGTTGAGGTGCGCCGGCTGGGGCACCGTCATGTGGTTGGGCACGACGTCGACGATGATGCCGAGCCCCACCGCCCGTGCGGCGACCACGAGCCGCTCGAACGCCTCACGACCGCCGGCCTCCTCGTTGATCCGGGTGTGGTCGAGCACGTCGTAGCCGTGGGTGGACCCCGGCGCAGGCTGGAGCACCGGGGAGAGGTAGAGGTGCGACACCCCGAGGGAGGAGAGGTATGCCGTCTGCTCGGCCGCGGCGTCGAAACCGAACCCTCCGTTGATCTGGAGGCGGTAGGTCGAGGTGGGGACGACGTGGCCAGGTTCGGGTCGGTGCACGCCTTCCATCCTCACACCTTGGGTGTGGCGGCCGCTCCCGCAGGAACGGTCGGAGCCTCGTGCGGGCAGCGCAGCACGACGACCGCCCGAGCCGGGACCTGCATGTTCGTTCCTGCCTCACGCCATTCGGTGTCGACGTCATGGACCGAGGTGTCGATCTCGACCGTCCACGTCTCACCCCACTCCTCCCCCGGGAGCCGGAAGTCCTGGGCTTGGGAGTCACCGTTGAACAGCAGGAGGAAGTCGTCGTCGA
>JBDSNZ010000030.1:0-4800 GCA_039915055.1 Ornithinibacter sp. | reverse complement strand
GCGAAGATCGCCGTGTTCCCACCCTCAGATGACATGCGCCGATCCTAGGTGCGCCTGCCCCGAGGAGCGTGCGGAGAGCGCTGCGGACCCTGCGGCGGCTCGGCGCCGAGGTGGTCATCGAGCTATCCGGGCCATGAGGCCACGCACTCTGACCGTGCACCTCGAGGACGTCCCCGTCGCCACGTTCGACCTCGAGCACCGCCCGCCACCCTCGGTGGAGCCCTACGACGAGCACGGACTGGACCGTGCCGTGGCCGAGTTGAGTGACCACCCACTCGGGCTCTACGACGACTCCGAGCTGTCGATCGCCGGACTCGCGGACACGATGCTCCTCGCCCGCACCCCAGATGGTGGTTTCGGGCGCCCCCGCCATGGCGCCGCCTCGACGCACATCCTCACGGTCGACGACCGCACCCGGCGGGGGCTGGTCCGCGCCGAGCACGCCTGTCTCGCTCTCGCGCGGGACGTCGATCTCGCGGGGGCGCACAGCGCTGTGCTTCGGGTCGGTGACACCGACTGCATCGTGGTCACCCGGTATGACCGGGAGGTCGCGGCCGACGGGAGTGTGCGGCGGATCCATCAGGCGGTCTTCGCTCTCGGTCGACCGAGCGGGATGCCGTGCTGCTCCTTCGGTAGCGTCGGCGCCATGCCGTCTGCTCGAGGAACGCTCCCCTGGTCACCCGCGGCCGACCATCCTGACCTGCTCGCGGGTGCGGTGGCGGCTGCCCTTGCGTCGGTGCCCGGGGCCCTTGTGGCGCCCATCGACCCGGGGCTCGCCGACACGGCCGCCTTCTGCACGGCATACGACGTGTCGTTGGCGGCGAGCGCGAACTGTGTCGTGGTCGCCGGGCGGCGCGGCGAGGTGACCACCTATGCCGCTGTGATGGTGCTCGCCACCGACCGCGCTGACGTCAACGGGGTGGTGCGCAAGCACCTGGGGGCCCGCAAGATCTCGTTCGCACCGATGGAGGATGCCGTGGGGCTGACCGGGATGGAATTCGGCGGGATCACGCCCATCGGGCTGCCGGCCGGGTGGCCGGTGCTCGTCGACCCGGCAGTGGTTGCTGCCGGTGAGGTCGTGATCGGGAGCGGACTGCGTCGCAGCAAGGTGCTCCTCGACGGGGCGGCCCTGCTCGGGCTGCCCGGGGCCGTGGAGGTCGCGCTCGCGCAGCGGTGACAACACGGCTCGTGTCGCGCAGTCCGGACCCGAAGCCGAGTTTCGCCAAAAGGGTGACCCGGGCCGCCGCGGCAGAGGATCCTGACGCCCATGAGATCGGGCCGCAAGGCTGCGGGTTCGCGTGGCGACGTGGGCGCACCGCGCGAGGAGCCGGGCAGCGTGTCAGGGCTCGAGCCCGGGGCGTCACCCCCCGACGCGCCGCGCGACAAGCCGGTCGTGCCCGGAGGCGTCACCGCGGTGGTGGCGCTGTCGGCCGGGGTGCTCGCGCTGATCGGGCTCACCGGTGGGGTGCTGGTGCGTGCCGTGCGTTCGTCCCCCGGGACGATCGTCGTGGCGATCGCGGTGCTGATCGTGCTCGCCGTGGTGGCGGAGCGATCCAAGGGTGCAGTCCGCGTGGTCGCCGGCGTCGCGATCCTGGGGGTGGTCCTGCTCACCCTCGGCCTGGGCGCCACGAGCATCGACGAGCGCGACAAGCCGTCCGTCGCACTGAAAGCCACGTCGACCCCGGCATCCGCGACCGCCCCCGGCACCTGGACCATCACCGTGCGGGCCACCGCCTCCGGGCTCCGGGCCCGCGAGGACATGCTGGTGCAGCTCCAGGGGCTGCGCACCGGCATCCCCACGGATGCTGAGTCCTACCTCGCGACCGATCCGGGTTGTCGGTCCACGGTGCTGCGAACCCCCATGCAGGAGAGCAGGACCCCGTATCCCACGAGTTCGGGCGACCTGCTCCTGTGGACGCAGGCCGGGCCCGGAGCCGACGGCAGCACCGTCGTCGAGTCTTCCGTGCAGGTGCCGCTGGGCGCCTACAAGGGGGCGTGTGCGGTGGCGATCTACTCCCAGTCACGCGGCTATGGGGTGGAGCGGCTCTTCGACCACGTGCAGGCCGCGCTGAACCTCCCTACCGGCAACGAGCAGAAGGTCTCCCTCGGCTACATCGCACTCCAAGGGCCGTGACGTCTCCGCCACGAGCGAGCCTGGCAGCTGCCCCTGGTGGGCTGTCCCGGCGCTGTGCTCGCCGTCAGTGCAGGCGGCTCCCGCACGCACGGCAGAAGACGTCGTCACTCGTCGCCTGCGCGCCACACCGGCCGCAGTGGCGCTCGTCGCCGTCGGCCGGTCCCCCGGGCGGATACTCCGGCACAGAGGGGTAGACCTCGGGATCTCCGACGATGCGCCCCCAGTAGTCGCGGGCCTGAGGGTCCAGCCACTCGATCGAGTTGCCGAAGATCGGCATACGCCACCGGCCCTTCAAGGCCGCGGCGGGGCCGGTGCTGCTCCAGAACGCACCTTGGAGCGCGAGTGACCACGTGCGGGGAACGTCGACGTCGGCGGCCATGGCTGCTCCTCCATCTGCTGATTCCTGAACCGCCAGAATGACACAGCGTTGCCCCCCGTGACTGGCGTTTGGCAAGTCCGGATCGCTCAGGAGGTGCGGTCGCGCAGGTCGGTGACGTGGCGGGAGACGGAGGGGTCCAGCCCGAGCCCGAGCGCGAGGTAGGTCGCGGCGAAGTCGGTGAGCGCGATGAGCGAGGCGAGGCGCTCGATCGGCTCGCCGGCCCGAGCCTCCTGCTCCCAGACGGTGACTCCCGCGTCACGCGCCGAGCCGATGACGGCATCCGCGAGGGAGACCCCGCGCGGGTCGAGGCCGGGGTCGCGCAGCGCGAGCAGCCCCAGTCGCGGAGTGGGCGGGCCGTCGAGGTAGGGGTCGGCGAAGATGTCGCCGCCACCAGTGGTGGCCGGGGATGCCGGGCCCGAGCCGCCGCCGTAGGGGCCGTCGAGGCAGGCGACGACCTGGGCTGCGGCATCCGGCAGTGAGCCGTGGGTGGCAGGAACGCGAGCGGTGCGAGCGAGCATCGCTGCCGCGCGGCTGGCGGCGACCCCCGTGAGCGGGCCGTCACCGAGCACGACGGGCACCGTGGCGGCGATGCCGGTGGCGAGCACCTTGGCGGGGTTGACGAATGACTCGGAGGAGGGTCGACACTCTTCCGCAACCTCGTCGAGCACGGCAGCCACACGATCGAGAACGTCTGGGGCGCAGTGGATCAGGCCCATGGCGTCAGCTGCGAAGAGCACGGGGGTGAGCAGGGACCAGAGCGCGGTGCGCGAGGAAGGTGCCGGGATCGCGACGTCGACGTGGATGCCGTGGGCCCGGGCACAGACGTCGGCCAGCGGTGAGCCGGCTGCCCCGACGGTGAGCACCGACGCACCACGACGGGCGGCCTCGGCGGCCAGCGCGAGCGGGCCCGCGGCGCGGCCCGACTGGGAGACGGCGATGACGAGGTCGAGGGGGCCGACCCAGCCAGGGAGTGGCGCATCGCGGCGGCAGGAGAGAGGAACCGGGGAACCTGGCTCGGCCAGGAGGTCGAGCACGTCGCCGACGACGGCACTGCCGCCGAGGGCCGCGACGAGCACGGACCTGGGGCGCTCACCCTGCGTCGCCCGCTCGGCTCCCGCCTCCTGCGCTGCGACCACTGCGCGGCGCACCTGGGCGCCTGCCGAGGCCAGGGATCGCAGGCTGTCCCGGGTGTCGAGCGCCTGCAGGGCGCTGACGTCATCGAGCCGTGCCTCGTCGAGCCAGGGCATCTGCGCCTCCTGCGTGGGTGCGATCGAGGGAGTGTCAGGAGGGGCTGCGCGCCTCGTCGACGAGGAGCACGGGGACACCCTCGTCGATCCGGTAGGCGAGGCCGCACTCCGAGGAGGTGCAGACGAGCTCGTGGCCGGTGGGGCCGGTCTCGTCGCGCAGCTCGCTGCGGCACTTGGGGCAACGAAGGATCTCGCGCAGCCACGGCTCGATCGGGGCCACGGGGGTGTCGTGCTCGCTCATGCGATCCCTTCCGGGGATGGTGTTCGCTGACTGTTCCGATCCTCCCACAGCCGGGCGTTCAGCCGGTTGCGCGCACCAGGGCGAGCACCTCGTCGCGCACGAGCGCCATCGTCTCGGCGTCGGCCGCCTCGACGTTGAGCCGGAGCAGCGGCTCGGTGTTGGACGCGCGAAGGTTGAGCCACCACATCGCGTCCCCTGTGCCGCCAGCGTGCACGAGGGTCAACCCGTCGAGCTCGTCGACCTCGACACGCTGGTCCGCGGCCCACACTCGGACCTGCTCGGTGCTTGCCACCGCGTCCTCGACCGTGGAGTTGATCTCGCCGGACGCGGCGTACCGGCTCAGGTCTGCCATCACCTCGCTGAGAGCGGCGGGCTGCTCACCGAGCGCGGCCAGGACGTGCATCGCGGCGAGCATGCCCGTGTCGGCGAACCAGAAGTCTCGGAAGTAGTAGTGCGCGCTGTGCTCCCCACCGAAGACCGCGTCGTTGCGCGCCATCTCGGCCTTGATGAACGAGTGCCCGACCCGGGTGCGCACCGCGCGAGCGCCCGTCGCGGCGATGACCTCGGGCACCTGAGCCGAGGTGATGACGTTGTGGACGATGGCGACGTCACCGGCATCCGCCCCGTCAGCGACCGCGCGGGCCACCTCACGGCGGGCGATCAGGCCGGTGATCGCGCTGGGGCTGACGGGCTCCCCGCGCTCGTCGACGACGAAACAGCGGTCGGCGTCACCGTCGAAGGCGAGCCCCAGGTCGGCCCCGTGCTGGCGCACCGCGGCCTGGAGGTCGACGAGGTTCGC
>JBDSNZ010000322.1:0-2710 GCA_039915055.1 Ornithinibacter sp. | reverse complement strand
CGGGCTGGGTCATGCACTCGATGACATCGGTCATGAGGTCCTTGTCGAAGACCCGCTTGGTGACGGGCTTGGCCTTGATCGTGGGCACGTTCTCGTCGCGGAAGCGGATCTCCTTGACGATGTACGGGTCCGCACGCACGCCTTCGGCGGCGATGGTGGCGTATGCCGTGGCCATGTCCATGACCGTGACGTAGTCGGTGCCCAGCACGTTGGCCATGTTGGCCTCGAGCGGGGAGCGGACGCCCGCTGCCTCGGCGGCCTTCATCGTCTTCTCGGGCCCCGCCTCGATGTTGAGCTGGGCGTAGACGGTGTTGACCGAGTTCTTGGTCGCCTTGAGCAGGTCGATGGAGCCGAAGCCCTCGTTCCCGTAGTTCTTCACCCTGCCCCGACGGCCCGCCTCGGTGCTGGCACCGGAGTCGGCGAACTCCTTGAAGTACTGCGGGCTCGCGCCGGAGAAGCGCGATGCCGTGGCGACGTCACCGCTCTGCAGAGCCGCGATGAGGGTGAAGATCTTGAAGGTCGAGCCGGCCTGCATCTTGCTCTGGGTGGCGTCGTTCTGGGGGCGCTTGGCGAAGTCCTCACCCCCGTACATCGCCTCGATGGCACCGTCGCCGGGGGTGATCGAGACCACGCCCACGTGCACGTCGGGGGTGTCCTTCGGACGCTCGTCCCGGACGGCCTTCACGGCATCCGCCTGCTTCGGCTTCTGGATCGTGGAGATGATCCGCAGTCCGCCGCGCTGGATGTCGGCATCGGTGAGCTTGTGCTTGCTGATGAGCTCCTTCTTGATCACGTCGACGACGTAACCGTTGGTGCCGCCGAGGGTGCGCGGCCTGAACTTCTTGGTCTCCGGGAAGGTCGCGGCGGTGCGCTGCGCCGCGGTGAGCCAGCCCTTCTCGACCATGGCGTCGAGCACGAACCCGGAGCGCTTCTGCGCATTTGCCTTCTGCTCCGCACCCAGGGCCGGGTCGTAGAACGACGGGCCGCGGATGACCGAAGCCAGCAAGGCGCTCTGGGCCGGGTCGAGCTTCGCGGCGCTGATGCCGAAGTACGCCCGGGCCGCGCTCTCGATGCCGTAGGCGCCGCGGCCGTAGTAGATGGTGTTGAGGTAGTTCTCCAGGATCTGGTCCTTGGACTGCTGTTGGTCGATCTTCAGGGAGATGAGGATCTCGCGGGCCTTGCGCGTCAGCGTGCGGTCCTGGGTGAGGAAGTAGTTCTTCACGTACTGCTGGGTGATCGTGGACCCACCCTGGGTCGCCTGGCCACCCTTGACCGCCACCCACACCGCGCGGGCGATGCCCGTTGGTGAGATGCCGTTGTTGGAGTAGAAGTTCTTGTCCTCGGCCGCGAGGATCGCGTGCTGCATGTCCTCGCTGACCTGCGCGAGCGGCACCGACTGGCGGTTGCCCTCGGCGTCGGAGAGCCGGGCCATCTCGGACTTGCCGTCGGCGTAGTAGACGATCGACGCCTCGGCCGTGGCGATCTCGTTGGGCTTGGGGACGTCGGTCAGCGCATAGGCGACCCCCAGCGCGGCCACCCCCGCGATGAAGAGGGCCAGCAGCGTCCACAGTCCGCGACGGAGCCAGGTGCCCTTGCGGGATCGCTTTCCGGCCCCCGAGGAGGAGCCCTTCGAGGTGGCGCCAGAGGGGCCGTTGGCCTTGGCGCGGGTGTTCGGCTGACGTTGGCTCATGCGACTTCCGGGGTGGGGATCAGGGGAGATGCGGGCGCCTGCGGTGCACGACGCCCACCCCCAAGTATGGGGGTGAAACTGGACGCAACCTGAACGCAGCGGCCGTCGGAAGGCCCCTCGGGCGCCTCCCGGACTCCATCGGCGATATATCGGGCCGATATATCTGTGTTACGTTCGACCTGACACACGACTGGTGTGCCAGGTCGGTTCCCACACTCAAGGAGGTTCTCGTGGTCTCACGCCGCGCCCACCTGCTGGAGTTCGCCGTGCTCGGACTGCTGCACGAGGGGCCCACCCACGGCTACGACCTGAGGCGCCGGCTGAACACCGCCCTGGGCCCCTTCCGCGCCCTGTCCTACGGCACCCTCTACCCGGCCCTGAAGGGCCTGTTCGACCGTGGCCTCATCGCGCAGACGACTGACCCGCTCGGCCCCAGCGGCAAGCGCGCCCGGGTCGTCTACGAGCTCACCGCGACCGGCAAGGAGCACTTCGCCGACCTCGTCGCGCGCACCGACGCGACGTCCTACGACGACGACGGCTTCGACGTGCGCTTCGCGTTCTTCGCCCGCACCGAGCGAGAGGTGCGGATCCGCATCCTCGAGGGCCGGCGCTCCCGCGTCGAGGAGGACCTCGAACGGGTCCGCGAGCGCGCCGCCCGGGGCCGCGAGCGCCTCGACGCCTACACCTCCGCCCTCCAGCAGTACGGCGAGGAGACCAGCGAGCGCGAGGTCCGCTGGCTCAGCGAGCTCCTCGACGCCGAGCGGCGCCACCCCACCGACCCCGGCCCCCAGCCGTAGGTGCGCCGGCCGCCGACCCCCGGCGCACCGGCATACCGGCATACCGCACCACCATCCACCCACCCATCCAGTGACCTACAGGAGAAAAGCACATGGGAAGAATCCGTGTCGCCATCGTCGGCGTCGGAAACTGTGCGTCGTCCCTCGTCCAGGGCGTGCACTACTACCAGGACGCCGACCCGACGGTGACCGTCCCCGGCCTGATGCACGTGAAGTTCGGCGA
>JBDSNZ010000080.1:0-8891 GCA_039915055.1 Ornithinibacter sp. | reverse complement strand
CGGTCGGTTTGGGTCGTGGGGGTCCAACCGGTAACCTTGCTCCTCGGTCTGCGTCCGTGTGGCGTGGCCGAACCACTCCGACTCCACCCAAGGCTCATGACTCGACTCGACCCCCGGTCCCCGATGGTGCTCGACACCAAGCTCGTGGGCCGTCGACCGGGCACGATGCACGAGCTGACGCGTGACGTGGGGGCGCCGAGCGACTTCGGCACTGACGTCATGCGCGTCGAGGAGGGCGAGAGCCTGCACCTCGACATCCGCCTGGAGTCCGTGCTCGAGGGCGTCCTCGTCACCGGTTCGGTCACAGGCACGGCGACCGGTGCCTGCGTGCGGTGCCTGGATCCTGTCACCCTCGAGGTCGGCGGGTCATTCCAGGAGCTGTTCGTCTACGCCGATCGGCACACTCACCACCGCGAGGTGGGGGACGAGGACGCAGAAGAAGAGCGCCGGGTCGAGGACGGGTACCTCAACCTCGAGCCGTTGCTCAGGGACACGGTGGTGCCAGCACTGCCGTTCCAGCCGGTGTGCCGGCCCGACTGTCCCGGGCTGTGCTCCGAGTGCGGACAACCGCTCGCGGAGGACCCGGATCACCAGCACGACACGATCGACCCCAGGTGGGCGGCACTCTCGGCTCTGGCCGAGCCGCCCTCGACAACAGAGAAGAGGACCTGACGTGGCTGTTCCGAAGCGGAAGACGTCGCGCTCCAACACCCGCTCGCGCCGCGCCAACTGGAAGGCGACGGCCGTCACCACGACGGTCTGCCCCCAGTGCAAGTCGCTGACCCAGCCGCACATCGCGTGCCCGTCGTGTGGCACCTACAGGGGTCGCCACTACGGCGTGGCCGAGCGCACCGAGCACCAGGGCTGACCCCACCCCCATGGGGAAGGGGCCGCAGTCGGTCGAAGGGCTGACACCGCTCCGACCCGTCGACGAGCTGCTGGACCACCTCGATGAGGTGACCGGCACCTCGGTCGGCGAGTCGGTGCTCCGCCGTGCCCTGACCCACCGCTCCTACGCCTACGAGGCGGGGGGACTGCCGCACAACGAGCGACTGGAGTTCCTCGGGGACTCCGTCCTCGGGCTCGTCGTCACCACCACCCTCTATGAAGCCCACCCCGACACCACGGAGGGCCAGCTCGCGAAGCTGCGCGCCGCGGTCGTCAACATGCGAGCCCTCGCGGAGGTCGGCCGCACCCTCGGGCTGGGCGACTACGTCTTCCTCGGGCGGGGTGAGGAGTCCACCGGTGGGCGCGACAAGGACTCGATCCTCGCCGACACCGTCGAGGCCGTGATCGGTGCCGTCTACTCGACCGCCGGCATGGCAGCCGCGACCGAGCTCGTGCACCACCTCATCGACCCTCTGCTCGCTTCCTCGGCGACCTTGGGGGCCGGACTGGACTGGAAGACCAGCCTCCAGGAGATCACCGCGCGGCACGGTCTGGGCACAGCGGAGTATGTCGTCACCGAGGACGGTCCGGAGCACGCCAAGACCTTCGAGGCGACCGTGCTGGTCGGCGGGGCGGTCCACGGCCGTGGCGTGGGCCGCACGAAGAAGATCGCCGAGCAGCAGGCCGCCGCACTCGCCTGGACGGCCATCCGGGACGCACACGAGGACCCCGCGGCCGAGGCGCCCTCGACCACCGACCGTGCCTGAGCTGCCAGAGGTCGAGGTGGTCCGTCGCGGGCTGGCGGCCCACGTCCTGGGTAGGACCGTCGCGGCGGTGGAGCTGCGTGGGCACCGGGTGGCTCGTCGCCACCTTCCCGGGCCGCAGGATCTCATCGTCCGGCTGACGGGCAGCCGCATCGCGGAGGTCAGGCGACGAGGCAAGTACCTGTGGCTGGTGCTCGCCGACGGTGACGCGCCCCCCGCGCTGGGCCTGATCGTGCACCTGGGGATGAGCGGGCAGCTTCTCGTGGAGGAGCCAGAGGCCCCCGACGAGAAGCACCTGCACGCCCGCTTCTCCTTCGCGGACGACGGCCCCGAGCTGAGGTTCGTTGACCAGCGCACCTTCGGTGGGCTGGCTCTGGCCGAGCTCGACGAGGCAGGGGTCCCCGAGCCGATCCGGCACATCGCACCAGACCTGTTGGAGCCGGCCTATGACCGCGTTGGCGTGGTGCGTCGGATGAAAGCACGTGACAGCGCGATCAAGCGGGTGCTTCTGGACCAGTCCCTGGCCTCCGGGATCGGGAACATCTATGCGGACGAGGCGCTGTGGCGTGCCGAGGTGCACGGCGAGCGGCTGGCCAGCGCCCTCACCAGACCGCGGATCGGGGCGGTCCTGGACCACGCTGGCGAGGTGATGCGCGAGGCCCTCGCGCAGGGCGGGACGAGCTTCGACGCTCTCTACGTCAACGTCAACGGCGCGTCGGGCTACTTCGACCGCTCGCTCGCGGCCTACGGGCAGGAGGGGCGGCCCTGTCGTCGGTGCGGGACCCCGATCCGCCGGGAGGCGTTCATGAACCGCTCGTCGTTCAGCTGCCCCCGGTGCCAGCCTCGCCCACGGCTCAGGGGATCGGGAGCTCCTTGAGGGTGACCGGCTTCCCGGTGTGCTGCTCGGAGAGCTGGGCGAGCGCAGCTCGGACCGTCTTCGCGTAGAGGTGCGCGCCGGTGCGGCTGGGGTGGATGCCGTCGGGCTGGAGCTGGCCGGTGGTGCCCGCGAGGGCTCGGTCCCAGTCAGCGACAGCGACGTTGGGGCGGCCTGCGAGAACCTTCGTGAGCTTGGCGTTGTCGGTCTTGACCCGACTGAACGGACCGTGCACGGTGACGACGACGACCATCCGATCGGGACCGAGGTCATCGAGGACGCGGGCGATCGCGGTCTCGTCGGTGCCCCAGTTGGTGCCGAAGGCGAGCACCACCGCTCGACGCACGCTCGGTTGCTCGGCGATGATGCCCGGCACCTGGGTCCAGCGCCGGTTGGACCTGGCATCCATTCGGATCGTGGGGAAGTAGTACGTCAGTGCCCCCTTGGCGCCGACCATCATCGAGTCGCCGAATGCGTCGATCTCGGTGCTGTCGGGCATCGACCAGTCCTGGGCAGCACCGCCGGTGGGTCGTGCTGCGGCTGAGGGGCTCGGCGCGGCCGCCGCTCCCCGCGTGGATGGGGGCAGGAGGGCAGGTGCCGTGCCAGCGGAGCGGACGTCGCGGGTGAGTGAGGCCTCGTTGGCGCTGAGCAGCTGTTCGGTGGAGGAGCGCTCAGGAGCGGTGATGAGCACGACGGTCAGCACCAGCGTGGCAGCGAGCACCAAACCCCACACCACGCGGGCGGTGCGGGTGCCGCCCCGGCGGAGCCTGTCGAGCACGTGCTGGGCAGTGCCGGTGAACCCGCGTCGTCGCACCGGGGTCTCGATGAAGCGGAAGGTCAGGTCGGACAGGGCGAGGATGACGACCAGGCACCAGAGCCGGCTCCACAGGTAGGCGGGGCCTCCGGGCGCGAGGTCGAGGTCCTGTCCCACGATGAGGATCACCGGCCAGTGCCAGAGGTAGATGCCGTAGGATCGCACTCCGAGCCAGCGCGCTGGGGGGAGCTCCAGGACCGACCGCAGCGGACCCGGCGTCGAGACGGCGGAGAGCAACAGCACCGCGGTGGCCACCGACGCGAGCGCGATGCCTCCGCGGAACGTGAGCGCCGAGGACTGGTCGGCGGACCACAGCAGCCCCCCGAGCGTGACGAGTGCGCCGATGACCAGCGTGCGGTGGTGCCGCCGCCACCAGGGCGACGCGGTCCACGCCCGGAGCGGACCGGCATACGCGAAGGCCGTGGCCGCGCCGACCATGAGGCCGACGAGGTGGGTGTCGGTGCCGTAGTAGACGCGAGTCGGGCTCGCCGGGTCAAGGAGCACGGCCATGAGCAGCGCCGAGGCGAGCCCCAGGCCGAGCGCCGCCCCGGCCCGGCTCATCGGGGTGCCGACGCGGAACAGGAGCAGGACCGCCAGGGGCCAGAGCAGGTAGAACTGCTCCTCGACCGCGAGGGACCAGAGGTTCATGAAGAGCTGCGGGCTGGTGGAGGTGAAGTAGTCGCTGCCCGCCGCGATCTCGACCCAGTTGGACGTGAAGGTCAGCGCCCCTGCAACCTGACGACCCACGCCGACGAGCAGGTCGGTCTCGGTCAGCCGTGCGAGGAACACCGATGCCGGGAGCACCACGAGCAGGGCCGGCAGGAGGCGGCGGGCGCGCCGCGACCAGAAGGCACGCACGTCGAGGGTTCCGGTGGCGGCGCGTTCACGGAGCAGCAGCGTGGTGATGAGAAACCCGGAGATGACGAAGAACACGTCGACACCGAGAAAGCCGCCCGGGAGCCACGACGGGTCGAGGTGGACCGCCAGCACGGCGAGGATGGCGAGGGTCCGCAGGCCGTCGAGACCGGGCAGCCGCCCGTGCCCGACACCATCGCTCGACGCGACGACGTGCCCGGGCGCACGCCCGGGCACCGACCCGCCGGTCGTCGTGGGAGGAGCCACGCTCGTGCTCATGCTGCCACGGTAGGGACTCGGTACGACACGGGCCGGGAGGCACGCGGGAGGCCTGCGATGCTGATCTGGTGGAGGCGATCGAGGAGGACCGGGAGCGGCGGATGACCATCTTCGTGCGTGGGCGGGTGCAGGGGGTCGGCTTCCGGTGGTGGACGAGGGCCCGCGCCCTGGAGCTCGGGCTCGTCGGGCACGCCCGCAACACCTCGGACGGGCGGGTGGAGATCGTCGCCGAGGGCCCTCCGGCCGGGCTGGAGCAGTTGGTCGAGCTGATCCGGGAGTCACCGAGCACGACGCGCCGGCCGGGGAGCATCCGTGCGGTGTCCTCGCCGACGTGGAGCGCGCCACTCGGTGCGCGGGGTTTCCTCGAGCGCTGAGCGCGCCCCGACCCGTGGCGGAGCGGGGGACGGTGGACCCGGGGGGCGCGGACTGGACCGTTGACGGCATCCGGGGGGTGGACGGCGCCCGCCCGGCGACGCGTGGCTTCCTACGATGGCGCGGTGAGCGACGTCCCTCCAGACCTGGCCCGGCTGCGGTCGAGCATCGACAACATCGACGCCGCCCTCGTGCACCTGCTGGCCGAGCGGTTCAAGGCCACCCAGCGCGTCGGCGAGCTCAAGGCCGCCGCCGGGATGCCGCCAGCCGACCCGGCCCGTGAGGAGCGTCAGATCGGAAGGCTGCGGGGGCTGGCGGACGAGGCCGGGCTGGACCCGCAGTTCGCGGAGAAGTTCATCACCTTCGTCATCGCCGAAGTGATCCGCCACCACGAGGCGATCGCGTCCGCCGACCAAGGATCCTGACCGCCCGAGCCGCCGGCCGTGATCGAGCGCGAGGCCTGGCAGGGGTCACAGGAGTCACATGGGGTAACACCGGCCACAGGCACCACCGGCCCGCGGCGACGTCCCCTCGGCGCAGCGTCCCGCCGGTAGAGTCGGCCCGACCCGCACGGGGCCCGGTGCCCCACGGACGACACGAGAGCTGACGATCGCCGCATGTACCTGAAGACGCTGACCCTCAAGGGTTTCAAGTCCTTCGCCTCCGCGACGACGCTGCGCCTCGAGCCCGGGATCACCTGCGTCGTCGGGCCCAACGGATCGGGGAAGTCCAACGTCGTCGACGCCCTCGCGTGGGTGATGGGCGAGCAGGGCGCGAAGTCGCTGCGCGGGGGCAAGATGGAGGACGTCATCTTCGCCGGTACCACCGGCCGCCCCCCGCTGGGCCGCGCCGAGGTGAGCCTGACGATCGACAACGCCGACGGAGCCCTGCCGATCGACTACAGCGAGGTGACGATCACCCGCACGATGTTCCGCGGTGGTGGCTCGGAGTACGCGATCAACGGCACCGGATGCCGTCTGCTCGATGTCCAGGAGCTGCTCTCCGACTCGGGGTTGGGCCGCGAGATGCACGTGATCGTGGGCCAGGGCCAGCTCGACACCGTGCTCCGCGCCACGCCGGAGGAGCGCCGCGGCTTCATCGAGGAGGCCGCCGGGGTGCTGAAGCACCGCCGTCGCAAGGAGCGCGCGCTGCGCAAGCTCGACACGATGGAGACCAACCTCACCCGCGTGCAGGACCTCACCGGTGAGATCCGTCGCCAGCTCGGCCCGCTCGGCCGCCAGGCCGAGGCGGCCCGGCGCGCCGCGGTGATCCAGGCAGACGCCCGCGACTCACGCCTGCGCCTCCTGGCGGACGACCTCGTCCAGCTCACCTCGTTGCTCGAGCAGGAGGTCGCCGACGAGACCGCCCTGATCGAGCGCCGCACCGCGGTGGAGGATGCCGTCGCCGCAGTTCGGGCCCGCGTCACCGAGATCGAGCGTCAGGCGGCCGGTGCCGCGCCCGAGCTCGGTCGCGCACAAGAGCGGCAC
The DNA here is from genome assembly GCA_039915055.1 of Ornithinibacter sp. Taxonomy (GTDB): domain Bacteria; phylum Actinomycetota; class Actinomycetes; order Actinomycetales; family Dermatophilaceae; genus Fodinibacter. Next base: position 2,558 of record JBDSNZ010000080.1, on the reverse strand, counting down.
GTGCGCCTCCTCAGCCTGCGCGACCGGCTCGAGTCGATCGGGTCGGTCGCCGCCGAACGCGTGCGGCTGCTCTCCCAGGACGAGGAGCACGAGACCACCTCGGGTCGTGACCCCGAGGAACTGCGGGCCCAGGCCGAGAAGGCCCGCGCCGAAGAGGCCGGGTTGCTGGCCGAGGTGACTTCGGCGAGTGCGGAGCTGGCCGCTGCCGTTGCCTCTCGCGCGAAGGTGGAGGAGGCGTATGCCGCGGAGCAGGCCCGCCTGGCGCGGCTCGCTCGCACTTCTGCCGACCGTCGCGAAGGACTGGCCCGGCTCGCCGGGCAGGTCGCCGCCCGGCGGAGCCGGATCGAGGCCGGAGAGGCCGAGATCGGACGTCTCCAGGAGGTCGTCACCGCCGCTCGGGCACGCGCTGCCGAGGCCGAGCAGGCCTTCTCCCGCCTCGAGGGCGGCGTGGCCGCCGACGAGGAGGGCGAGGAGGGGCTCGACACGACGCACGAGCGGGCGGCGACTGCGCTGGCTGCTGCGGAGGCGGAGATCGAGAAGCTCGTCACCGCGGAGCGCGACGCCGAGCGCGACCGGTCCTCGGCAGCAGCACGGCTCGGGGCGCTGGAGATCGGGCTGCGCCGCAAGGACGGCGCCGCGACGCTGCTGGCGGCGGCCGATGGGGAGCACGCGATCGTCGGCACGGTCGCCTCGCTGGTCACGGTGACTGGGGGGCACGAGGCTGCGGTGGCAGCCGCCCTGGGCTGGGCCTCTGAGGCGCTCGTCGTGCCGAGCGCCGACCACGCCGCTCGCGCCATCGAGGCCCTTCGGGATCGTGACGGCGGTCGCGCGGGTCTCCTCGTCGCGGACACGGCCCGCCCCGACGAGCGCGCGCGCTGGCCCGAGCTCGAGGCAAGCGCGCTCTGGGCGCGCGACGTCGTGCGAGCCCAGGCCTCGGTGCGGGCCGCGGTGGACCAGATGCTCGACCGGGTCGCGATCGTCGCGACACCGGCCCACGCGGTGGCGCTGGTCGCGAGCCAGCCCTCGGTCACGGCTGTCACCGCCGCCGGTGACGTCTTCGGTCCCGGTTTCGCCCGGGGCGGCAGCACCGCGGGGGAGAGCCTGCTCGAGATCCAGGCGGCGGCCGAGGAGACACGCGAGACCCTGGCGGCGGCGACCGCCCGCGCCGAGCAGGCCCGTTTCGCCCTCGTCGCGGCGCGTGACGTGGCGTCGGCGCGCGCGCACGACGTGGAGGCGGCCCTGGAGGCCCTGCACGAGTCGGACGCTCGGATGGCGGCGGTCGCGGAGCAGCTGGGACACCTCGGGTCGGCGATGCGCACCGCTGGGGCCGAGGCCGACCGCACGGAGCGGGCGATCGCTCAGGCACGCCTCACCCTCGACACGGACCACAGCGAGCTCGAGGCCCTTGCCCTGCGCCTGGACGAGGCCGGCATGGAGCCGGAGGAGACCCAGGAACCCTCCACCGAGGAGCGCGATGCCCTCGAGCTCGCCGCGAGCCGCGCCCGCACGGCGGAGACCGAGCTGCGGCTCACGCTGCGCACGCGCGAGGAGCGCGCCCGGGCCCTGAAGGGGCGCGCCGAGTCCCTCGAGGGCGCCGCGCGCAACGAGCTCGCCGCCAGGGAACGGCTGCGCGAGCGCCGGGAGCGACGGCGCCGCGAGGCCGACGTGGCCGCGGCGGTGAGCGGTGCCGCGGCATACGCCGTCGTGCGGGCGGCGCGAGCCCTCGCGCGGGCGAGCGCCGAGCGCGACACCGCGGAGGCCGCCCGCGTGGAGCGGGACAGGGTGGGAGCCGAGCTGCGCCAGCAGCTGGTCGTGGCACAGGACGAGCTGCGCGACCTCACCGACACCGCGCACCGCGACGAGATGGCCCGGGCCAGGCAGGTGGCCCGGATCGAGCAGCTGCAGGCCAAGGCCGTCGAGGAGCTCGGCATCGACCCCGAGGTGCTCGTGGAGGAGTTCGGCCCGCACCAGCTCGTGCCGCACATCGGTGCCGCCGACGAGGCAGATGCGCAGGTGCCCGAGCCCGCGCCCTACGTGCGCGACGTGCAGGAGAAGCGGCTGCGCAAGGCCGAGCGCGGCCTGGCCTCCCTCGGTCGGGTCAACCCCCTCGCGCTGGAGGAGTTCGCGGCGCTGGAGGAGCGGCACACCTTCCTCACCACCCAGCTCGAGGACCTCAAGCGCTCCAAGCGCGACCTCCTGGACATCGTCAAGGAGGTCGACGAGCGGGTCGAACAGGTCTTCACCGCGGCCTTCCACGACACCAAGGAGCAGTTCGAGCGGGTCTTCGAGCGGCTCTTCCCCGGCGGTGAGGGCCGGCTCGTGCTCACCGACCCCGACAGCATGCTCACCACGGGCATCGAGGTCGAGGCCCGGCCGCCCGGCAAGAAGGTCAAGCGGCTCTCTCTGCTCTCCGGTGGCGAGCGCTCACTCGTCGCCGTGGCGCTGCTCGTCGCGATCTTCAAGGCCAGGCCGAGCCCGTTCTACATCATGGACGAGGTCGAGGCCGCCCTGGACGACACCAACCTGGGCCGGCTCATCACGCTCTTCGAGGAGCTGCG
>JBDSNZ010000227.1:0-57042 GCA_039915055.1 Ornithinibacter sp. | reverse complement strand
CTGCGTGAGTTCAAGCTCCCCGACCCCGGCGAGGGTCTGACCGAGGCCGACATCGTCACCTGGCACGTCGCGGTGGGTGACACCGTCAAGGTCAACGACGTCGTCGTGGAGGTCGAGACGGCGAAGTCCCTCGTGGAGCTGCCGGTGCCTTTCGCCGGCACCGTGGCGGAGATCCATGTCTCGGAGGGTGACACCGTCGAGGTCGGCTCGCCGATCATCACCGTCGACGACGGCGCGGACGTGCCGGCGGCGCCCACCTCACAGCCGAGCGGGGGCTCGGCCTCGCAGGCCCCCGCGGAGGAAGAGGTCGCGGAGGGGCTGATCGGCGGCACGACGTCGACCGGTCGCACCGCAGTGCTCGTCGGTTATGGCGTGAAGCAGACCGAGGCCAAGCGGCGCCCCCGGGTGAGCCTCGCGACGCGTCGGCCCGAGGAGCACGACGCACCCCTCCCGCCCCGGGCACCCAGCGTGCCCCCACCCCCGGCCGGTGACCAATCGACCAATAGGTCAGTTGTTCACTCGACACCCGCCGCCCCGGCCCCGACAACCGGTGAACAGTCGACCAATAGGTCAGTTGTTCACGCCTCGACGGATGGATCTCGCGATCGGGCGCTCGCCAAACCGCCAGTGCGCAAGCTCGCCAAGGACCTCGACGTCGATCTCGCGTCGGTGACCCCGACGGGCGAGGGCGGCACGGTCACCCGAGCCGACGTGGAGGCGGCTGCCTCCGCAGGTGCGGGGGCCGGGCAGGCCACGGCACCGGCATCCGATCCTGGACGTGCGCCCGGAGAGCGCGAGACCCGGGTGCCCATCAAGGGCGTGCGCAAGATGACCGCGCAGGCCATGGTCGGCTCGGCGTTCACCGCGCCGCACGTGACCGAGTGGGTCACCCTCGACGTCACCGCCACGATGGACCTCGTCGAGCGACTGAAGAAGGATCGAGAGTTCCGCGACGTCAAGGTCACGCCGCTCCTCGTGCTGGCGAAGGCGATGTGTGTCGCGATCCGCCGCAACCCCGGCGTCAACGCGAGCTGGGACGAAGCCGCGCAGGAGATCGTGCTCAAGCACTACGTCAACCTCGGCATCGCCGCGGCCACCCCCCGCGGCCTCGTCGTGCCCAACGTCAAGGACGCCGACGCCATGTCGATGCGCGAGCTGGCGGAGGCGATCGGCGTGCTCACCGCCACCGCGCGCGACGGCCGCACGCAGCCTGCGGAGATGTCGGGCGGCACGATCACCATCACCAACGTCGGGGTGTTCGGGGTGGATGCCGGGACCCCGATCCTCAATCCTGGTGAGGCCGCGATCATGGCGTTCGGCACGGTGGCCCGCCGGCCCTGGGTCATCACGGCCGCTGACGGGTCCGAGGTGATCGCACCGCGCTGGGTCACCACGCTCGCGCTCTCCTTCGACCACCGGCTCGTCGACGGTGAGCTCGGCAGCCGCTTCCTCGCGGATGTCGCGGCCCTGCTGGCAGACCCATCCCGCGCCCTCGTCTGGAGCTGAGCGGATGCCGGGCACCGACACCACGGGCGTCCTCTTCCCGGAGACCGACGGGCGCAGGTCCACCGCGGCCACGGGGCGTGCCGTCGTCGCTGACGCGCTCGCGCAGGTCGACCCCGTCGGATCAGCTGCAGCACATCGCGAAACGAACTGGCGCAGTGGCTATGTCACGCACTTCCGGCGGCTCGTCGAGGCGGGGCTGCCGAGCTACTCCGACGCCCGCTCGATCGCCGAAGCAGGGCTGGAATCACTGCACTCACGGATGGTCTGGGCGGACCCCGACGGCTGTGAGGTGACGCTCGACGCGGCGCTGGGTGGCGCGGCGGGCAGCCCCACAAACACCCTCGCCACCGAGGAGCTCGGTGGTGCGGGCGGCCCCGACACCGCCCTGACCATTCCCTATCGGGGTCGGCGGCTGGCGGGCGACGACCTGCGTCGCCAACTCGACACGTGGGTGGAGCAGGGCACCGTGGAGCCGAGCCTGCGCGAGGCCGTCGGCACGGTGCTGGACCACCCCGAGATGCTCCGCCTCGAGGGGCGAACCGTCGTCGTGCTGGGTGCCGCCGCCGAGATGGGCCCACTGCGCTCGCTCCTTCGCTGGGGCGGAACCGTCGCGGCCCTGGACCTCCCTCGCCCAGACGTCTGGGTTCGGCTGCTCGAGGAGACCGCGGACTCACCGGGCCGCCTGCTGCTCCCTGTCTCGCCCGGCACCCGGCCCCTCTCGGAGCGGGCCGGTGTCGACCTCATCCACGACCTCCCGACGGCGACCGCCTGGGTGAGCGGCCTCGAGGGGAGCTTGGTCATCGGCAACTACGTCTACGCCGACGGCGCGACCAACGTGCGGGTCAGCACGGCGGTCGACGCGCTCACCCAGCACGTGCGCCAATCCCGGTCCAACACGGCCCTGTCCTTCCTCGCGACCCCGACCGACATCTTCGCGGTGCCCCGTGAGGCAGTCGATGCCGCCACCGAGAGCTACGCCAGGCGCCGAACGTCCAAGGTGTTGCGGGTCCCGCTGCGCACCCTCTCCGGGGGCCGCCTGCTGAGGCGCAACTACGTCCCGGGTGAGGACCCGGGCATCAACGACTCCGTGGTGCTCCAGCAGGGGCCGAACTACCTTCTCGCCAAGCGGATCCAGCGTTGGCGGGCAACCGCTGCCCGCGCCGAGGGCGCCCAGGTCTCGTTCAAGGTGGCGCCTCCCACCCGCACCAGGTCGGTGCTGAAGAACCGCGCGCTCGCTGCTGCGTATGCCGGGGCGCACCGGTTCGGCGTCGAGGTCTTCGAGCCGGGCACCGCCAACACGCTGATGGCTGCCCTCCTGGTCCACGACCTCATGGCGTCACCTCCCGCGCAGGAGCACCCCTGGCAGGACGAGGCGTATGCCGCCGCACACGGTGGCCTGTGGCGCTCGGCCTACGACCCGCGCAGCGCCCTGGGCCTGGCTGCCCTGCTCGGCTCCGCCTCCGCCCGCTGACCGGCCGGCATCCCCACACCCGCTCCGCGGAGGGGAGAGGAGGTGGTGGAGGCGGGCGGCTTGGCGGGTGAGGTGGTCCCGCTCGCCGACGGAGGTCGCCGCGGCGGCTGCCTCACGATAGAGCCGGCCGGCGGCCTCGAGATCCCCGGCCTTCTCGTGCAGGTGGGCCGACACCGCGGTGTATCGGGCAAGAGCCGGGTCGAGCTCGGCGAGGGCGTCGAGCCCGGCCTCGGCGCCGTCGGCCTCGCCCACGGCGACCGCACGGTTGAGCCGGTGCACCGGGCTCCCCGTGATGGCCACCAGCTCGTCGTACCACTCCCGGATCTGCACCCAGTCGGTCTCCTCCACGGTGGCAGCGTCGGCGTGCAGCGCGGCGATCGCGGCCTGCGCCTGGTACTCCCCGAGCCGGTCCCGGGCCAGGGCCCCCTGGAGCACGAACACGCCTTCGGCGACGAGGTCGGGCCGCCACAGCGACCTGTCCTGATCGGCCAGTGGCACCAGCACCCCGTGCTCGCCGCTGCGGGCGTCGCGACGGGCGTGAGTCAGCAGGAACAGGGCCAGGAGGCCCGACACCTCCGGCTCGTCGGTGAGGGACCGCAGCTGCCTCGTGAGCCGGATCGCCTCGGCGGCCAGGTCGACGTCACCGCCGTAGCCCTCGTTGAACACCAGGTAGAGCACCCGCATGACGGTGCCCAGGCCCCCCGGGGCGTCGAGCCGCCCCTGGGCGAGCGTGCGCTTGGCCCGGCTGATCCGCTGGGCCATCGTCGCCTCGGGCACCAGGTGGGCCGACGCGATCTGGCGTGTCGTCAGGCCGCCGAGGGCCCGCAGGGTGAGCGCCACGGCCGCCGACGGGCTGAGCGACGGATGCGCGCAGAGGAAGTACAGCCGCAGGGTGTCGTCGGCCTGCTGCGCCGGGCCGGCGTCCGGCTCCGCCAGGCGCCGCTCCTCCCGGGCACGCCTGGCACCGTCGGCCCGCACGTGGTCCAGGTGGCGCCGCCAGGATGCCGTGACGAGCCAGGCCTTGGGGTCGCGTGGCGGACGCTCCGGCCAGGTCTCGAACGCCGAGACCAGGGCCTCCTGCACGGCATCCTCGGCCGATGCGAAGTCCACACCGCGCCGGACGAGGATGCCGAGCACCGAGGGCACGACGTCCCTGACGACTGACTCGTCGACGCCCGCTGCGGTCACTCGGCGGCGTTGGGGCGGTCGTCGAGGAAGGGCCGCAGCTCGAGCCACTCGCCCAGGGGTCGCCCGCCAGCGGCCGGGGCCGCCGACAGCTTCCCGGCCAGCTCCACCGCGCGGTCGCGTGAGTCGACGTCGATGACCATCCAGCCGGCGATGAGGTCCTTGGTCTCCGCGAACGGGCCGTCGACGACAGGCGGCGCGCCCTCCCCGTCGAAGCGCACCCACATCCCGTCCGGCGAGAGGGCCTGGGCGTCGACGAACTCCCCGCTCTCGCGCAGCTCGTCGGCGAAGTCGTCCATGAATTTCACGTGGTCGTCGACCTCCTGCGAGGTCCACTCGCTCATGGGGACGTCGTTGATGGCCGCGGGGCCACCTCGGTAGTGCTTGAGCATCAGGTACTTCGCCATGATCTTCTCCCGTCGTTCGTGCGCACCATTGTGGTGGCGCCACCCCTGGGACGGAGCCGGAGCAGCATCCTCGACATCAGCGAGCGCGGGGCTCGTTCGTCCCATCCGGGCGTGTGTCGCTCAACCGGGCGACGAAGGCCCCCAGCCCGTCGGGGGTGCCGAGTCCGGTGAGACCGTCCCAGCCGACGCCCGCGGCGCACAGGACGGAGGTGCAGCCCGGCTCCGGGGGCCCGGTGATGTCGTTGACGGAGTTGTCAGGGGCCAGGTATGGGCTCTCGTTCGGCGTGTCTCCGGGGGCGCCTGCGAGCGCGTAGACCGACGCGATGATGGGTGACGACAGTGAGGTGCCGCCCAGGACCATCCACGCTGATCCGGACTCGGTCGGGCCGAAGACGGCGAGCCCGCTCGAGGGGTCGGCCACAGCGGCGACGTCGGCGACGGCTCGTCCGCGGCATGCCGTCACGAGGGACAGCTGTCCCTGGAGGGGACTGTTCTTCTTCGAACAGCCGGCACCCGTCCCGCTCCACGCGGCCTCCGTCCAGCCCCGCGCCGTCGCCGGCGCTCGCAGCAGCAGGGTCCCTCCCACAGCGGTCACGAACGTCGAAGACGCCGGGTACCCCGGCCTGCCGGGACCGTCGTCCCCGGCAGCAGCGGTGACAGCGATCCCCGGGTGGTGGAACAGCGCCCCGTACTTGCGGTCCGACTGGTCCAAGCGCGTCGTGTAGGAGTTCGAGATGGCCACGACAGCCTCCATCCCGGCCGCGGTGACGACCGACCGGCCGAGGTCGGCGATGTCGGCCGTGTCGGCCTGGACCACGACGATCTGGCAGTCGGGGCACGTGGCTGACACGGCGTCGACGTCGAGAGCCTGCTCCACCGGCCACCCTTCCAGCACCGGAGGAGGATCAGTTCCGCCACGCTGGTTGACGACCCGCAGGCATCCGCCGCCTGCGGTGCACGCGGGCAGCCCTTGCGCCGCGCGATACACGGCCAGGTCGGCCTCGAGGTCCGGGTAGCCCCTTGCGGCCACGATCGCCACGGCTCGACCCCGGGCGCTGGTGCCGTCCAGGTTGTAGGCGTCACGGATGTCGACCGACTCCAGGGGTGTCCCCGGGACGTCGGCGGGCCCGACGCTGCGCCCTGCGGAGTCCTGCCACTGTCGCACCAGGCAGCGGGCCGATGAGCTCGATGGCGGAGCCTGGCAGGTGAACTCGGTGTGCGGCCGCTGCGCGGCCTGAGCCACCTCGGCGGTCGGCCCGACGAGGGCGGAGGCGACCAGGCCGAGGAGTGACAGCATCAGCCCCGCGCCTCACAACCGACGGTGGGCCGTCCTGGCGCCGCATCATGCGTACAGGCTCTTTCGCCTGGCCAGGGCGAAGGCACCCAGGCCCACGATGGCTGCGAGCAGGCAGAGGTAGGCGGCGGATGCCGTCGTCCCCAGGCTGAAGGGCACCGACAGCTGGAACGACCCCTGGAAGTCGAAGACCCGTTGTCCCAGGCTCGCCCACGGCACCCGGGGGTCCCACGGGCCGAGCATCGGCACTGCGGTGTTCCAGACCGCGAAGGCGATCGCCGGGATGAGGACATGGCGGAGGGCGACGCCGAAGGCCGCGCCGACGAGCGCGAAGTAGGCCGTGACCAGTGCCGCCAGGCCCAGGCTTGCAGCGAGCTCACTGAGGGGGATGCCGGCAGCCGGCGCGTCGAGGATGCGCGCGTCGTCGACCTGTAGCTGGACCTGTCGGAAGGCCAGGCCGGAGACCATGGCCACGACGAGACCGACGAGGACTGATCCGAGGGCGACGAGGACCGTGACCACGGCCTGGGTGCTGTGCAGCCGAAGGGCCCCCACGCGAATGACTCGGGCCTTCAGCACCGCCATCCGAGCGTCACGGGAGAGCACCGAGCATCCGAGGATGAAGGCGAACGCCGGGACTGCGACGAAGGTCGCGAGCTGCAGGAAGTTGGTGGCGAAGGCCGTGGGGCCGAGGTTGTGGACCGCTGACGCGCTCGTCTCGAAGTCGTATCGCAGGACGTTGTCGATGAGGAGCTCGCCCGGGCCCTGCTCCTGGACCGAGAGTGGCTGCGCCAGTGCGGCGTCCAAGGTGATGCCCTGCTGGCCTGACTCCTCGACGGTCCGGAGGAACTGGGCGTACAGGCTGTTCGCCCGGCCCACCAGGTTCCATGAGGACATCAGGGCGACGGCGCTCGTGAGCAGGGAGCAGTAGAGCAGGTATCGCGAACGCACCTGGTATCCGACTTCGCTCTTGATCTCATCCATAGACACGGCGGTACTCCTGCTCCAGTGTGAACTGCGACCCGGGACGAGCCACCTCGTGTGCAACGCCGTCCACGATCGCGACGGACCGCTGGGCCATGGTGGCGAGGAAGCCGAGATCGTGCCCGGAGACGATCACCGTCGCCACGGACGAGATCTCGGCGACTGCTGCCGCCAAGCCGTCGAGGGCGAGGACGTCGATTCCGTTCGAGACCTCGTCGAGCACGACGTACAGCGGGTCGCTGCCGAGGGCGATGAGCACGGCCAGCCGCTTGCGCTGGCCGTGGGACATGGACCCGACCCGCTGCTGGAGCCACCGGCCGTCCGGGCCCACGAGCAGGTCCGCGTAGTGCCCACGCGCACTGACAGCGCGGTCAGGGAGGAAGTACCTAAGGTTGTCCCTGCCGGAGAGATGGGTGTAGAGCGGCGCGTCGTCGAAGACCGAGACCACGCGGTCGCGAACCTCCTCGAGAGGGCGACCGTCGAAAAGAATCGTGCCGTGATAGCGCTCGAGCCCGAGGACACACTTGAACAGCGTGGTCTTCCCGGTTCCATTCGGGCCCACAACGGCCGTGACCGAGGACCTCGAGAATTCCCAGGTGAAGTCATCCAGGACGACACCGGCATACTTCTTGGTGAGGTTGTCGACGGTGATCACGACGCTCCTTTGGTCGGCGGTGGGGTGGGGCCTCTTTCCGAGGAAAAGAGGCCCCCACCCCGGGTCATCGGACGGTCAGTTCCACTGTCCCGTACCGGCTCCGTTACGGTACGGCTGCCAATCGGTGGAGTAGTCGGCCGCGTAGAGGTTCACCGATCCCCATGGCGTGGTGGTCCCTGCCCCGATGGTGTAGCGCCCACGCCAGGAGTGCTTCGTCGTGGCCGTGTAGTACCGGCTGGTTCCCTTGGCCTGGGAGGTGTTGGGGAAGACGTACCCGGCCTCCTGCCACAGCGTGCTGGAGTTGACCCTGCTGTAGTCGTAGTACCACGTCGCGGTGTCGCGAGCCCACATGAGGAAGCTACCCCGGTAGAGGCTGAGTCGCTTCGAGGAGGCGGGCGTTGCGGAACTCCCCTTCGGCTTGCTCGAGCCCAGACTGCTGACGGTGGCCGGCGTGTTCAGGTTGTTGATCGTGGATCGCTGGTCCGGCGAAAGCTGGTCACCGCTCGGCGACGATGCCCACGCGTTCGGAGAAATCATCATGGCTCCTGCGGCAACGAGTGCAGCAGCAGCGACTCGAACTGTCTCTACTCCTCAGTGTGATGTCGAATGGAATGGAAATCCCTTGAATGGACATGGAACAGTCACTCGAAGTGCGAAAGAAGGTCCCCCGTTCAGCCCGCCCCTTCGGCCCGAACAGGGATGACAATAGGGCCGGGCTGGAGAGCCTGCAACCGCTGGACCGAGAGAATTTTCGAACGGTTTACCGTGCGGCGGAGAACGCGGCCCGGGGCGCGGCGTTTCCGACTCCCCACCGGGAAGGGTGCAGCGAGTGCGACCCGGGTGTGGCCGTCGAACGGCCGACCGCGCCCTCCCCGCGTGACGGCACATCCGGCACGGACAGTCCATGATGGTGTCCATGAGCTCGTCGATGCCCAAGCGCCCCACCGACCCCTTGGACCTCATCGACGTCGACTCGATGCTCACCGATGAGGAGAAGGCGATCCGGGCGACGGTGCGCCAGGTGTGCGCCGAGCTCGTCGACCCGCACGTCATGCAGTGGTACGAGCAGGGTGACCTGCCCGTCGCCCGAGAGCTGGCCAAGGAGTTCGGCAAGGTCGGCCTGCTTGGCATGCATCTCGACGGCTATGGCTGCGCCGGCATGTCGTGCGTCGACTACGGCCTGGCCTGCCTGGAGCTGGAAGCGAGCGACTCCGGCATCCGTTCGCTGGTCTCGGTGCAGGGCAGCCTGGCGATGTTCGCGATCTGGCGCTTCGGCTCGGAGGAGCAGAAGCAGGAGTGGCTGCCGCGGATGGCCGCTGGCGAGGCGATCGGCTGCTTCGGCCTCACCGAGCCCGACCACGGCTCCGACCCGGCCGGCATGCGCACCCGCGCCCGGCGAGACGGGGACGACTGGGTGCTCAACGGCTCGAAGATGTGGATCACCAACGGCTCGATCGCCGATGTCGCGGTCGTCTGGGCGAATGCCGGTGAGGAGCACGGCGGCATCCGAGGTTTTGTGGTGCCCACCGACACACCGGGATTCGCGGCCCACACGATCACCCACAAGATGTCGTTGCGCGCCTCGATCACCTCCGAGCTGACCTTGGAGAACCTCAGGCTGCCGGCGGATGCCGTGCTGCCGGAGGTCACCGGGCTCAAGGGCCCGCTGTCGTGCCTGTCCGAAGCGCGCTACGGCATCGTCTGGGGCTCGCTCGGCGCGGCCCGGTCCTCGTTGGACGCTGCCCGTCGCTACTCGATGGAGCGGGTGCAGTTCGGCCGGCCCATCGCCGGCTTCCAGCTGACCCAGGCCAAGCTCGCGGCGATGGCGACCGAGCTCCAGCTCGGCCAGCTGCTCGCCCTGCACCTCGGCCGCCGCAAGGACTCCGTGGGTCTGCGCCCGGAGCAGGTCTCGGTGGGGAAGTACAACAACATCTCCAAGGCGATCGAGATCTGCCGCACGGCGCGAACGATCTTGGGCGCCAACGGCGTCAGCGGGGAGTATCCCGTGATGCGCCACGCCAACAACCTGGAGTCCGTGCTCACCTACGAGGGCACCGTCGAGATGCACACCCTGGTCATCGGTCAGGCCCTCACGGGCGAGTCCGCGTTCCGCTGACGCGGCCCCGCCCTCGATCGCGTGAAACCCTGGGCCACGTCACACCTGAGCCACCGAGCACCAGAGCCGTTGAACACCGAGCCGCTGAACACCTGAGACCTGAGGTCACCGTGCTGTCCGCCTACGCGCCCCTGTTCCGGGTCCCCGGAGCCCTGCGCTTCCTCTCCGGCACCGCCTTCTCGCGGGTGGGCGGAGCGATGTTCGGGGTCTCGCTGATCATCATGATCAGCGAGCGGCGCGGCTCCTTCGGCCTCGCGGGAGCCGTCTCGGCGGTGGGCGTGGCCGTGCTGGCGGCCGCCGGGCCGTTCATCGGCCGCCTCATCGACCGCCACGGGCAGCGACGGGCCGCGATCCCGTTCATCCTCTTCGCCTCGCTCGCTGGATTCGGCACGGTGCTCGCGTCCTGGCTCGGCGCCCCGGCGTGGACCCTCTTCGTGCTCTACGGGATGAGCGCCTTCCTTCCCGAGCCGGGGCCGATGTCGCGGGCCCGATGGGCACACATCTACCGCGAGGATCCCCAGGGCCTGCACACGGCCATGTCCTTCGAGCAGGTGGCGGACGAGGCCGCCTTCGTCGTGGGGCCGGTCATCGGGGTGCTCGTCTCCACGATGTGGTTTCCCGAGGCGGGGCTGTTGCTCGCCGAGGTGCTGTTCCTGTTCGGCATGCTCACCTTCCTCTCGGCCACGGCCACCGAGCCCCTCGTGGTGCCGCACGACGAGCGCCCGGCCGGCGTCGCGATCCGGCGCCCGGGTCTGCTCACCGTCGCGAGCGTGCTCGTCATGACGGGGGTGATCTTCGGCGGCAACGAGGTCATCGCCGTGGCCTTCACCACCGAGCAGGGCAACCCCAGCTTCTCCAGCGTGGTCCTGGGCGCCTTCGCCATCGGATCGACGGTCGCAGGGATCTTCTTCGGGGTGCACACCTTCACGGTGTCCCTCACGACGCGCCTGCTGATCGCCTCTGCTGCGATGTTCGTCCTGGAGGTGCCGGCGCTCTTCGTCGGCGGCGTCTGGCCACTGGCCGTCGTCATGCTCGTGGCCGGTTCGGCGACCGCGCCGATGCTCATCACCAGCTTGTCGCTGGCGCAGCGACTGGTTCCCCGGGCGCTCATCACCGAAGGGATGGCGGTGGCGATCACCGGCATCCTGATCGGCATCTCCATCGGCTCGGCCGTCGGGGGCTGGGCCATCGAGGTCTGGGGAGCACAGGCTGCGTATGCCGTGCCCGTCCTTGCTGGGGCCCTGGCCCTGGTGATCGTGGCCGGGTGGCGTGCCCCGCTGGAGCGGGCCGAGCGCGCAGGGGGCAGCGAGCCAGAGGGTGGGGCAGCCGCGGCGGCTGGTGTCGCCGGGTTGCCCCACCCCTGAGCGTCAGCCGGTGACCGCTGCCGGCTCGGCGGCCGACTCCTCCGCGGTGGCGCCGCGATCGTCATAGTTCGAGCCCGAGCGCAGCTCGACCTCCGGGAGGAGCAGCATCACGAGGAACCCGAAGACCATGACGCACCCGCCCACGAGGAACACCAGGTCCATCGACTCAGAGAAGCCGACGAGGAACGGCTTGGCCAGGCGGGCGTCCAACGTGCTGAGGAACGAGCTGTTCGAGAGCACCCCGCTCGCCGCCGCCGAGCCACCGCCCTGTGAGGACTGGAACTGCTGCGCGAACGCGGCGTTGGCCGGGTCCTTCAGCGCGCTCTGGAACTCCGGGGTCGGTGCGTAACGGGTGAACGCCGCGGTGATCTTGTCGGGCACCGTCGAGAACAGCACGGTGAGGAACACCGCGGTGCCGATGGTGCCACCCATCTGACGGGTGAAGGTGGCTGTCGAGGTCGCGACCCCGATCTGCTGCGGCGGCACGGCATTCTGCACGGCCAGGGTGAGCGGCTGGAAGTTGAAACCGAGCCCGAGCCCGAAGACGACCATGACGACCATCGTCTGCCACAGGGGCGTGTCGAAGGCGATGAAGTGGAAGGTGAACAGGGCGATCGTGAGCAGCCCGGAGCCGATGACCGGGAAGATCCGGTAGCGCCCGATGCGGGAGATGACCTGCCCGGAGAAGATCGACCCGACCATGATGCCCAGGGTCAACGGCAGCAGCAGCAGGCCCGCTTCCGTCGGGCTCGCGCCCTTGACGATCTGGAGGTAGAGCGGGAGGCTCGCGAGCCCACCGAACATCGCGATGCCAATGATCAGGGAAGCGACCGAGGACACGCCGACGGTCTTGTTGCCGAACATCTTCAGCGGGAGGATCGCCTCCTCGCCCATCCGCATCTCCTGCACGATGAAGCCGATCGCAGCGAAGATGCCGATGGCGTAGCACGCGATGGAGTTGCCGGAGGTCCAGCCCCACTCCCGGCCCTGCTCGGCGACGAGCAGCAAGGGCACGAGGGAGACGGACAGGAGGGCTGCGCCGGGCCAGTCGATGCGGTGGTCCAGACGGGTGTGCCGCAGGTGCAAGGTCTTGGAGACGACGATGAGCGCGGCGATGGCCACGGGCACGTTGACGAGGAAGACCCAGCGCCAGCCGGTGATGCCGAAGATCGAGTCGGCGCCGGCGAAGAAGCCGCCGATGACCGGGCCGAGCACCGAGGAGGTGCCGAAGACGGCGAGGAAGTAGCCCTGGTACTTCGCGCGCTCACGCGGCGGCACGATGTCACCGACGATGGCGAGGGCGAGGGAGAAGAGGCCGCCTGCGCCCAGGCCCTGCACCGCGCGGAAGGACGCGAGCTGGCCCATCGTCATGGCGAAGGTGCACAGCACCGAACCGATGATGAAGATGGTGATGGCCGTGATGAACAGCTTCTTGCGACCGTAGATGTCGCCGAGCTTGCCGTAGAGCGGGGTCACGATGGTGGCGGTGATGAGGTAGGCCGTCGTCGCCCACGCCTGGTGCTCCAGGCCGTTGAGGTCGTCGGCGATGGTGCGGATCGCGGTTGCCACGATGGTCTGGTCCAGGGCGGCGAGGAACATGCCCATCATCAGCCCGACGAGGATCGTGATGATCTGGCGGTGGGTGAGCGGGCCCGTGGGGGCGTCGGCGGGAGCACCGGATGCCGGTGCGGGTGCCGTCTTCTTGGCGTGGCGGGGGGCTGCGTCCCGAGGGTCAGCCCCCGAGGTGGGTGAGTCCGAGGACGCCCCCGGGGTGGAGGTGGTGCTCATCGGTCGTTCCTTGTCGTCGTCGAGTGGGTGAGGGAGGCCTCCAGGTCGGAGGCAAAGTGCTGGAGGTGGGTGCTGAAGTCGCGCACGTCGGTGTCCGGCCAGTCGGCGAGGACACCCTGGAGCCAGACATCCCTGCTGATGCGGATCGCCGTGAGCAGCTCCTTGCCCTCGTCGCTGAGGGTCAGGGCCTGGGCCCGTCGGTCGTCGGGGTCCGGGCCCCGCGTCACGAAGTGGTGGTCGACCAGCGTGCTCACCTGACGGCTCACCGTCGAGACGTCGGTGTGCAGCACCTCGGCGAGGTCGGAGACCCGCATCGGGCGGCTCGCGAGCTGGAAGATCATCGGGTAGGCCATCGGATCCACCGCCGGGTGCTGGCGGGGGGCGTGCGCTCGCATCGTGTGCAACAGCTTGAAGACCCGGATCAGGTCGTCCCCGAGCACTGCGGTCGGGGTCGACGGGACGGAACGGAACGGCATTCGAACATCACCTCCTGAATGGTTGCTTGCAGCATGCAACCATATGTTTTGTCGAACGATTCCCCAAAACGTGTCGAAGGTTGCACAGCGCGTCGCAAGGGGTCGGAGGCCACACACAGTGGCGTGTGGCCGCCGACCTACGTCAGGGAACCGCCGCGGGCTGGCCCGTTCAGACGCTGTGCGCGCCGAGGTGGTGCAGCAGGTTGCTCGAGAAGCGCTGACCCATCAGCGCGACGACGGCCTTCATCGCGGCGTTGACCGCGGGCCGGGTGATGCCGGGGAAGGGCAGCTCGACGCTGATCTCCATGGACGTCTTCAGGTGAGTCCCCTTCGGGGCGGGGCGCAGGGCATACCAGCCTTCGACACCGGCGGACTCCTTGGCGGAGCCGGCATCGGGGTCGTGGGTGAACTCGATGCGGTGGGGCTCCTCGAAGGTCATCCGCTCGGTGAAGACGAAGGAGAAGCTCTTGCCGAGCACCGGGATCCGCGAGAGCTCCCAGACCCAGTGATCGGGCCCCCGGGGCGTGACCTTCTTCAGGAACGGAGTGAACTCGGCGATGAGGTCCGGGCTCGAGAGCGCGGCCCAGACCTCGTCCGGGCTCGCGCTGACCGTGGCCTCAGAGACCGTGCCGGTGGAGAAGGTGGCCATGGCGGAAACCCTAACGGCGTGCGCCGCGATGCCGTATTCGGGGGCGCTGAGCCCGTGGCCGGTGTCGAGGGTGCGGTCAGGGAGTCATCGCCAGCGACTGCAGCACGCGCTCGGCGATCTCCTCGTCCCCGTGGACCACGACGTGCAGGTCGGCGCGGTCCCCCCTCCCGGCTGCCAGGCGCATGGCGACCCGCGTCGACATCGTCAGCGAGGTCGTCACCACGTCGGGGTGCTCCTCCTGCCCACCGGCGAACAGCGGGATGCCGACCCGCCTGCCATCCTGCTCCTCCACCCGCGCGCCGACCCGACCCACGGTGGGTCCGGTGAGGTCCAGCACGACGGCGTGGCCGGGAGGCACCTGGGCGTCTCGAGCCACCACGCGCGGCACGGCAGCGAAGACCCGGCTCACGGACAAGGCTGCCGCAGGGGTGTCCAGCCCGCCGGGCCGCCCGATCGCCTCGCGGATGTCCTGCTCGTGCACCCAGATGTCAAAGGTGCGCAGCGCGAGGACCTCCCCCAGCGTGGTGGCGCCGAAGGGTCCGTCCACGGGGGTCTGCGCCGTGGCGTCCTCGGCGCCGTAGAAGGCGAGCCGCTCCTCGAGGCGTTCCTCGAGCTCTTCGACCACCTCGCCGAGCGGCCGTCCGCGCCGGAGGTGCACCGCCTTCTCGTGCCTGGCCCCGAACGCGTGCTTGACGTGGGCGAATGCACTGACGTCGATGTCGGCATCCTCCTCGCCGGCGGCCATCGCCTCACCCCCGACGACGTGCGCCACCTGGTCGGCGACGGTCCACCCGGGGCAGTCGGTGGGGCGCTCGGCGTCGCCCGGGCGCAGGGTCAGGGCCAGGTCGATCACGCTCCGCACGCTCTGGGCGTACGCCTCGATCAGCTCACCCAGCTCCTCGGGGGCCGGGGGGTGCAGTGACATGGGCCCACAGTACCTACGCTGGGGGGATGACCACCCCGACGAGCTCGCGGCTGGGTCGCCCCGTGGGTCTGACGGTCGCCTCGGGGGTGGTGGGTGTCGCGGTCGCGGCGGCGATCACCGGTGCGCTCGCGCCGCTTGCACTCTCCGACGCGGGCCCGCTCGTCCGGTGGGGGGTGCCGGTCGCGTCGACCGTCGCCACCATCGCCTCGAGCGCCGCCGTCGGCCTGCTGCTCATGGCGGCGTTCGTGGTCCCGGAGCGCACCACGACCAACCGTCGCTCGCTGGCCGTGCGGTATGCCGCGTCCGCGGCGGCGGTCTGGGCCGCCGCAGCCTTCCTCGAGCTGTTCCTCGGTTTCGCCGACCTGGCGGGATCGCCGCTCACCGAACCGGGTCTGTTCTCGCAGTTCACGACGTTCGTGTGGACGATCGAGACCACGCGGGTCCTGCTGCTCAGCACGGCGGCAGCGGTGGTGGTCGCGGTCGCTGCCCGCTTCACCACGCGGCGGGGCCCTCTCGCCTGGCTCGCGCTGATCGGCCTCTCCGGAGTGCTCGTCCAGTCCCTCACCGGTCACGCAGCAGGGTCGACGAGCCATGAGGATGCCGTGAATGCCCTCTTCGTCCACCTGCTCGGGGTCGTCCCCTGGGTCGGCGGTCTGATCGCCCTCGCCGTGTTGCGCGGTGGCCTGGGTCGCGACCTCGGTGCGAGCGTGGCGCGCTACTCCGTGCTCGCTGGCTGGTGCTTCGTGCTCGTGGCGCTCTCCGGCATCCAGCAGGCCTGGATCCGGCTGGGTTCGCTGGCAGGCCTGGGCACGGCATACGGGGTCGTCGTGCTCCTGAAGAGCGCGGCAATCCTCGTGCTCGGGGGTCTCGGCTGGCTGCACCGCCGCAACATCGTCTCGCGGCTGGGTTCCGATCCCTCCGACGGTCGGGCGTTCGCGCGGCTGGCCGTTGGTGAGCTCATCGTCATGGGTGCGGCGACCGGACTGGCCGCGGTGCTCGCGCGCACGCGCCCGCCGGTTCCCGACTCCCTCCCCGACCCCTCACGCGTGCTCGAGCTCACCGGTTTCCCGGACCCGGGGCCGGTCACCGGGGCGGACTGGGTCACCGCGTGGCGCATCGAGTGGCTGTTGCTCGGCATCGCGGTCGTCGCGGTCGGGCTCTACCTCGCGGGCGTGCTGCGGCTGCACCGCCGCGGTGACGCCTGGCCGATCGGCCGCACCATCTGTTGGGTGCTCGGCTGGGCGCTGTTCGTCTACGCGACGAGCGGTGCGCCGGGCATCTGGGGGCGGGTGCTCTTCTCGGTGCACATGGTGATGCACATGATCGTCGCCATGACGGTGCCCCTGCTCCTGGTGCCCGGGGCGCCGCTCACGCTGGCCCTGCGCGCCCTTCGCGCCCGAAAGGACCGCACCTGGGGGCCGCGCGAGCTGATCCTGCAGGTGGTGCATTCACGGGCCATGCAGCTGATGTCCAACCCCGTGATCGCGGCCGTGCTCTTCTTCTTCAGCCTCGCGACGTTCTACTTCTCCGGGCTCTTCGAGATCGCGCTCGTGACGCACACGGGTCACCTGCTGATGCTCGCGCACTTCCTCCTCACGGGCTACCTCTTCACCTGGGTGCTCATCGGCATCGACCCGGGGCCGCGACGCTGGTCGCCGCCGATCCTGCTCGTGATCCTCTTCGCGACGATCTCGTTCCACGCCTTCTTCGGGGTGGCCCTTGCCGGCAGCGACACCCTGCTCGCGCCCGGCTTCTTCGAGCAGATCAACCTTCCCTGGGGCCCGGACCTCCTCTACGACCAGCAGCGAGCGGGTCAGATCGCCTGGGGGGTGAGCGAGTTCCCCACCCTCGTCCTCGCGGTCATCGTCGCGGTGCAGTGGTTCCGCACCGACGAGAAGGAGGGCCGTCGCAAGGACCGCCAGGCCGACCGTGACGGCGATGCCGAACTGAACGCCTACAACGCCCACCTCGCGCAGCTCCGCGAAGAGGTCGAGCGCACCTGAGGGTGGTCGTGGGGGAGGATGACGTCATGCGCATCGCGGTCGTCCAGCTCTCCTACGGTGACGAGGAGTCCTTCGAGCACCGGGCCGACAGGGTCGCCGAACTCGTTTCGGCCCAGTCCGGCCACGATCTGGTGGTGCTCCCAGAGCTGTGGGGCGCAACGGGTTTCGACTACCGGCGGTGGGAGCGCGATGCCCAGCCGCTCGATGGGCCATGGGTGGCGGCGATGGCTGAGGCGGCTCGCTCCGCCGGCGTGACCCTGCACGCAGGCTCGCTCGTGGAGCGGATGCCGGAGCGTGGGCCCGAAGGTCGCGACCTCGCCAACACCTCGGTGGTGTTCGACGCGCAGGGCGGCGTCATCGCGACCTATCGCAAGATCCACCGCTTCGGCTTCGGCGCCGGCGAGCCCACGCTCATGGAGGCAGGCACCGGGGTGGTCGTCGTGCCGCTCCCCTCGGGGGCCGGGCAACCAGTGCCCGTGGGCATCTCGACGTGTTACGACCTGCGATTCCCCGAGCTCTACCGGCGCCAGGTGGATGCCGGAGCCGAGCTCTTCGTCGTGCCCGCAGCCTGGCCAGCAGCTCGGGTGGGGCACTGGTCGCTCCTCGGCCGCGCACGAGCCCTCGAGAACCAGAGCGTGCTCGTGCAGTGCAACACGGCCGGCACCCATGCGGGGATCGAGATGGGTGGTCGAAGCCAGGTCGTCTCGGCCACCGGCGAGGTGCTCGCCGAGGCGTCGGCCACCGAGCAGGAGGTGCTGTCGGTGGAGGTCGACCTCGCCGCCACCACGGCATACCGGCAGTCCTTCCCGGTCCTCGCCGACCGTCGTCTCTGACCCCTCTCCCTCCCCGACCTCTACCGCCTCCGCCCTCCCCGGCCTCGTCTGCCGACGTGCGGCGATACGCCGTTCTGAGCTCCCGAAACCAGCAATCTGACAGCGCAAGTCGGGGAGCACCGGGCCACCGGGGTGAGTGCGACAATCGGCGGATGGACACTGCGTCAGCACTGCACGACCTGGTCACGGCACTCCCCGAAGGGGTGGTCGTCACCGATGCCGAGACTCTCGAGAAGTACCGGTTCGACTGGACCCACGACGCCAGTGCGGGGATGCCGGTCGCGGCCGTCCGTGCCGAGAGTGCGGAGCACGTGCAGGTGGCGGTGCGCTGGGCGAGCACGCACGGCATCCCGGTGGTCCCTCGGGGGGCCGGCTCCGGCCTGTCCGGGGGAGCCCTGGCCGTCGACGGCGGCATCGTCGTCAGCCTCGAGCGGATGCGCGCCGTCGAGATCGACACCGCTGCCCGTGTCGCGGTCGTCGAGCCCGGCGCCCTCAACGTCGAGGTCAAGGCGGCGGCGGCGGCCGACGGCCTCTGGTACCCACCGGACCCCAGCTCCTTCGAGATGTGCTCGATCGGCGGAAACATCGCCACGAACGCCGGGGGGCTCTGCTGCGTGAAGTACGGCGTCACCACCGACTACGTCCTGGGTCTGGACGTGGTGCTGGCCGACGGCACCCTCATCACCCTGGGCGGCAAGCGGATCAAGGACGTCGCCGGGCTGCCGCTCCTCAAGCTCTTCGTCGGCTCCGAAGGCACCCTGGGCATCGTGACCCGCGCCATCCTTCGCCTCGTGCCGGCCCAACCGCCGCGGTCCACCGTCGTCGCGACCTTCCCCACCGTCGCGGGGGCGGCTGCCGCGGTCATCGAGCTGGGCCGCACCGTGCGCGCCTCGATGGTCGAGCTGATGGACCGCACCTCGATCAACGCGGTCGAGGACTTCCAGCCGATGGGTCTGGACCGTGATGCGGGGGCGCTCCTCGTCATCCAGTCCGACGCTCCCGGCGCAGCGCGGACCGACGAGGTGGCGGTGATCGTCGGCGCGTGCGAGCTCGCCGGGTCCAAGGAGGTGTTCTCCACCGACGATGCCGAGGAGGGGGAGATGTTCGTGCGCGCCCGGCGCCTGCACTTCGCGGCGATCGACGTGCGCGGATCGGTACTGCCCGAGGACGTCGGCGTGCCCGTCCCCCAGCTGCCCGCACTGCTCGCGCGGGTCGAGGAGATCGCGGAGCAGTATGCCGTGGAGATCCCGTTGGTGGCCCACGCCGGCGACGGCAACACCCACCCCGCGATCGTCTACCCCCCAGGGGACCCGGAGGCGGAGGCGCGGGCGCGGGCGGCATTCGACGCCGTCATGGAGGCGGCGATCGAGCTCGGGGGCACGATCACCGGTGAGCACGGCACCGGGCGCCTCAAGCGCGACCTCCTGCCCGCCCAGCTCGGCCCCGACGTCATGGCCCTCACCCGACGGGTCAAGGACGCGCTCGATCCCCAGGGCATCCTCAACCCGGGCGCGATCCTCTGACCTCAGCCGCGAACTGGCCGGTCCGAAAGCGCAGGTCAGCACCCTCGCCCCGGTATGGTCGGCAGGTCAGCCGACCCTCGGCCCCCTCAGGAGACCTCATGTACATCGGACTCGGCATCTTCCTCCTCGCGCTCGGCGCGATCCTCTACTTCGCTGTCGAGGCGTCCGTCGCGGGCATCGACATCAACACCGTCGGCATGATCCTCATGGTCGCCGGAGTGCTCGCGATCATCCTGTCGTTCGTGATGTCCGCGAGCCGCAACCGCGGGCGAGTCGGCTACACCGCCACCCGTGAGAGTCATGTCGACCCCGCGACGGGATCGCGCGTCGACCGGACCGACGTCGACCCGAACTGACGCACCAGAGACACGTCGCCACGAAGGCCCACCCCGCCACGGGGTGGGCCTTCGTCAGGTGGGGCCGGGTCGGGCGCTCGCTCGTGGCAGGGTGCCCGACCCGGGGTCGGTGGCTGACCGGGTGCTGCCGGTCAGCGGCTGGCACTCAGAACGCGGACTCCGGCACATCCATGAGCGCGTTGTCGGTGGCCTCGGCCATCGCGCGCTCGGCTCCCAGGCGGGGGAGCACCTGGCGGGCGAAGAACTGGGCGGCGGCGACCTTGCCCTCGTAGAAGTCCTTGTCCTTGCCGCCGGCGCCCGCTTCGAGGGCGGCCAGCGCCACGTCGGCCTGGCGCAGCAGCAGCCACCCGACCACGAGGTCGCCCGCACCCAGGAGCAGGCGCGTGGTGTTCTGGCCCACCTTGTAGAGGTTGCTGACGTCGCCACCCTGGCGCGGGTCGGACTTCATCAGCTCGCCGACCATGAAGCCGAGCGTGCCCTGCACGTCCTCCAGGGCCTGGCCGAGCAGCTCGCGCTCGCGGTCCAGGCGCCCGTCGTGGCCGCCCAGCCCCTTGGCGAACTCCTGGATCTGGCTCGACACGTGGGTCAGTGCCTGGCCCTTGTCACGGACGATCTTGCGGAAGAAGAAGTCCAGGCCCTGGATGGCGGTGGTGCCTTCGTAGAGGGTGTCGATCTTCGCGTCGCGCACGTACTGCTCGACGGGGTAGTCCTGCAGGAAGCCGGACCCACCGAACGTCTGCAGCGACTCGGTGCCCAGGATCGTCCAGGCCCGCTCCGAGCCGAGGCCCTTCACGAGGGGCAGGAGCAGGTCGTTGACCCGGTTGGCGACGTCTGCGGCCGAGCCGGGCTCGAACTCCTCCGCGCCGGTGCTCAGCACGTGCTGGTCGACGATGTCCTGCTGGCTGGCCGTGTAGAGCACCAGCCCGCGCAGGCCCTCGGAGTAGGCCTTCTGGAGCATCAGCGAGCGACGCACGTCGGGGTGGTGGGTGATCGTCACGCGAGGGGCCGACTTGTCGGTCATCTGGGTGAGGTCGGCGCCCTGCACCCGCACCTTGGCGTACTCCAGGGCGTTGAGGTAGCCGGTGGAGAGGGTGGCGATCGCCTTGGTGCCCACCATCATCCGAGCGTTCTCGATGACGTGGAACATCTGGGCGATGCCGTTGTGGGTGTCGCCGAGCAGAGTTCCCACCGCGGGCTTCTCGCCGCCGAAGGTCAGCTCGCACGTGGTGGAGACCTTCAGGCCCATCTTCTTCTCGACGTTGGTGACGTAGACACCGTTGCGCTCGCCGAGCTCACCGGTCTCGAGGTCGACGGCGAACTTGGTGAGCACGAAGAGCGAGAGGCCCTTGGTCCCCGGGCCGGCGCCCTCGGGGCGCGCCAGCACGAAGTGCACGACGTTGTCGACCATGTCGGACTCGGCGCTGGTGATGAAGCGCTTGACCCCGGTGAGGGTCCAGGTGCCGTCCTCGTTCTGCACGGCCCTGGTGCGGCCGGCGCCCACATCGGACCCGGCATCGGGCTCGGTGAGCACCATGGTGCAGTGCCAGCCGTTGTCGACGATGAGCTGGGCGAGCTTCTTCTGCTCCTCGTTGCCCAGGGCGTAGAGGAGCTTGGCGAAGCCGTAGGACGCGGCGAACATCGAGACGGCGGGGTTGGAGCCCAGCAGCATCTCGTTGACGCCCCAGCGCAGGCTCGGCGGGGCGACGGTGCCACCGAGCTCGGCCTGAAGGTCGATGGCCCAGAAACCGCTGTCGCGGTAGGCCTGGAACGACTTCTTGAAGGACTCGGGCATGGTCACCGACTGGGTGGCCGGGTCATAGACCGGCGGGTGGCGGTCGGAGTCCTCGAAGGACTCGGCCAGCTCGTGCTCGGACAGGCGCGCGACCTCGCGGAGCATCTCGCGGGCGGTGTCGGCATCGAGCTCGGCGTAGGGGCCGGAGCCCAGCACGTCGCCGCGACCGAGCACCTCGAAGAGGTTGAACTCGATGTCGCGAAGGTTGCTCTTGTAGTGGCCCATGACGGGTACCTCCAGGAAGAAGTGAGCGCTTGCTTACCAGTCTGCTACCGGCGGGTAACAAAAGCAAGGGGAATGCGAGAACTCCCTCCCCGGCATACTCGTGTCGTGGGCATCATCGACGTGGCGCTGCGCCGCCCCCTGGTGACCTGGAACACCGCCGAGCGCGGCAGCGTCGCCAGCGCGATGGAGCTGCGGGTCGTTGTCCTCGCCCCGTCGCGACCCGGCTGCATGACTCGATGGGTGGGTGCGTGTTCGTGATGGGCTCGGTTCTGGGAGGCTTCGTCATCGACCGGGTTCGGCAAGGGATGGAGACTGCGAGATGAGTGGGATGCCGGAGAGCGCTCGGCTCGAGCAGGCTCGCGCAGCCATCGCGCAGGGCGCTCCATGGCGGGCTCGGGACCTGCTCGTGCGTCACCTCGATGGGCACCGCGACGCGGAGGCGCTGACACTGCTGGGGGAGGTCTACCAAGGAATGGGAGACCTCCCGGCGGCGGGAGCGGTGTGGTTCGCGGCCGGGGCGAAGGGCCCAGAGGTCGACACGGCCGTCGCCGCGTGGCGCGAGCGCAGCCACGACAACTTTCCCGTCATGTGGCGGTCGTTGCCCGCCTCCGTACGGGCGGACCCGCAGTCGGCACGGCTGGAGGCCCTGCGCGACCGGGCTCGCGGGCTGGACGCGAGCATCGACGAACCAGGGGCGGACCAGGGCGATTCGGGCTCGCCGGTCGCCGACAACCGCACCGACGCCGACCAGCCTGGTGACGAGGACGAAGGGGGTCTGGACGCAGCCCAGTTCATCGCCTGGCTGGCAGCGGCGATCTTCGTCGCGTGTGCTGTCATCGGCGTGGTGACCGTGCTCCAGTGGCTGGTCCCCGGCTGATCGTCATCGACCAGGCCACCTCGCTCGGGATGGTGACCTGGTGTGTCAGGCGTTCGTCCCCAGCTCGCACGACGGTCTCGCTGGGATGCGCCTACGCCTGACCGTCTTCGTGGCTGACGGGACTGCCGTCGGGGCCGTCCTCGGGGAGCGCAGCGAAGGCCTTCTTCGTGTCTCGATACCAACCCATCCCCTTGATCGGGTTGCGCCACCGGCCCTTCATGTCGTCGTGGGCCTGGTGGTGCGCCGCGTCCCCGGCCTTCACGGCGTCCTTGAGGTGGCGGTCCTGGGCCTTGATCACGTCGTCGGCGCTCTCACCCCTCAGGTCGAGATCGCAGGGGCCGCCGAGCTGCCGGCAGGTCATCGTCTTCATTGGTGTCTCCTTGGGTCGGGGTGCACTGCGTCGTTCGGGTGGGGTCAGGTGGGGCGCCCATCGGTGCGCCGGACGACCCGGGCGAGCACGTCGGGGTCGGCACGGAAGACGATGCGGGTGATGACGCCGTGCTCGATGGTGAAGTCGAAGAGCACCCGGGCCTCGCCGCGGTGGAACCACCCGGCGCCGGGTCGCTCGTCGATGAGCACCGGGAGCGCTGCCTTCGCGGCGCCGTCGAACATCGTCGCGACCGCTCGCTGACCGGCGAGCCGCTCCGGTGTGCCGCTGGCGACTGCCGCGGGGTCGGCGGTGACGACCACGTCCGGGGCGAGGAGTCGGAGGAGCTGTGCGACGTCCCCGCCTCTCGCTGCTGCGAGGAAGGCATCGACCACCTCCCAGTGGGCCGGTCGATCCAGCTCGTGTCCACCCTCGGCGGGCACATCGCGAACCTTGGCCCTCGCCCGCGACGCCAGCTTGCGTGCAGCGCCGGGCGTCGTGTCGAGGATCGCGGCGATGGTGCTGAACTCGAACCCGAAGGTGTCATGGAGGACGAAGGCGACCCGCTCGCCGGGGGTGAGCCGGTCGAGCACGACCTGGAGGGCGACTCCGACGGTGTCGGCGAGCGCGACGTGGTCGGCGGGGTCGGCAGGGGTGGGTGCGGCATCCGGGGACCCGACCCGTCCTGACGCGGCCGCAGCCTCGGACGGCTCGCTGGGCACCGGAGTCCGGGCCCGGAGCCGGTCCAGGCACAACCGCGTCACCACCGTGCTCAACCAGCCGGGCAGGTTCGCGACGTCAGCGTCGGTGCCGTGCAGGCGCAGCCATGACTGCTGGACGATGTCCTCCGCCTCCATGGGGTCCCCGAGCACGCGGCCGGCCAGGCGGAGCAGCCGCGGCCGCTCTGCCTCGAACCCTGCGGTCTCGTCCATGGTCCTCTTCTCTCGTGCGGGGAAGCCTGCCACCTTGATGACGTTCGGCGGCAGCGAAGTGTGACGGGGCCTCCGTCCGATCCGGGTGGCTGATGCTCGCCCCTCGGCTCGGGGCGTGGCGCTAGCGTGGTCCCCATGGTCCCCACGGAGCGTCCGGAGGCGGTGCGCGTCGTCCGCGACGCAGAACTGCTTGAGACGGACCCGACGGCGGGGATGCTGCGTCGGCGCGCCTTCGAGGCGCCCGGCCTGTGGGCCGGCCAGGTCGTGACCGAGCCCGGAGCCCTCTCCGGATGGCACCACCACGACTCCAACACCTCCATGCTCTACGTGGTCAGCGGGGTGCTTCGCCTGGAGTGTGAGGGGGTGGAGGGGTGGGTCGACGCGGTCGCGGGTGACTACGTCCGGGTTCCGGCGTTCACCGTGCACCGGGAGTCGAACCCGGGGCGGCACCCGTCCCTGGCTGTGATCGCTCGCTCCGGTTCCGGCATCCCGACGGTCAACGTGTCGCAGGCCCCACCGCCGCACCACCCACCCCCCGGCCGAGCCCAGACCTGACGGGTCGGCAGGGAAGCCGGGGGATCTCGGTATCGCCGGGGCGCTCGACGCTCCTCACCACGAAGCGTCGGCCGAGCAGTGTCGAGGAGCTGCTCTCGAGGTAGGCAGGCTGCTGGTTCGCCTGGATCACACGCCGCGGATGCCGCGGCGCACGGGATGCCGTGGGGCCGGATGGATGGGGTGGATCAGTCCCGGAGCGAGATGACCCGTAGCCGAGCGTGGCGCCGAGCGTCGCGTAGGAGACGGTGTTCGCGGTGAGGGCGACACGCTCCACCCGACAACGCACCTGCCCGTCCCCGAGAGGTGGCATCTCCATCGTGACCACCCTGGTGTCGCCGTGCGAGCCGCGATCGACCTGGAGCGTCGTGGTGTGCAGCGTGATGGTGATGATCCTCGGCGCTGTTTCGCAGTGTCGTCGGGCCGCGATGTGACAGCCACGACACTCATGCGGGCCGTGGGCGGGTCGCGTCACCGGGGAGCGCGAACTCGGTGCGCACACCGGGGCTGAAGGCCACGTGATCGGGAGGGCGGTCGGCCAGCTCGGGCAGGCCCACCGACGCCATCAGCCCGTCGTCCAGCGCCAGCACCTCAGCGTCGTGCACCGGCCAGGCCTCGTGGTGGTTGGGGACGTACAACGTTCGGCCCCACCAGCGCACGTGCAATCCCCACCGTGCGCTGAGGAAGTCGTCGAGCTCGGTGCTGCGACGCCGCGCTCCGGCTCGGATCACGATGTGGCTGTTTGCTCGCCGCCCGGGGCGGCGGAGGTGCGCGTCGTAGGTATGGATGTCGCCACTCTTCCGGTAGCGCATCCGGGCCCAGCGGTAGGGCAACCCGAACGCCGCGCGCGCACCCAGGACGACCGCTGACCGGTCCGCGTCGAGGCTGAGGAACACGATGCCGCGGCGGCCCGTGTCATCGACGGAGTAGAGCCGCACGTTGGTCTCCAGGAACGAGCCCAACCAGGGGACGGCGGGACCGCCGGCGACTCCTGCGCCGACCATCCGGAACGGGATCAGCCCGACGTACGTGACACCGTCGAGGGTGTCCGGTCTGGTGCCGGGCGGCATCCGGTGCGCGACCTGCACCGGGTCGACCGCCCAGTGCAGGAAGGTCAGGTCCCGCCAGCTCTGGTTCATCATCACCGGGCCGGTCAGCGCCGGTGCGGCCGAGGAGACGGGCTCGACGACTGAGTGGCTCACGTCTGCATCCTATTGAGCCAGTGCTGATCCGATCGGTGCGAGGGTGCTCAGCTGTGCCGGGCCCCGGTGTCAGGGAACACGTCGCGCCAGGAGTGACGAGGAGCGAACCCGAGGAGGTCTCGCGCCTTGTCGATGGAGTAGAACGTCTCGTCGCGCCCCATCTCCGCGCGCACGTCGACCCCGTCGTAGAAGCGGTGCCGGATCTCCTGCGTCGTCGCGCCCACGGACAGGTCTGCGTTGGCGACGTTGAAGACCTCGTAGCCCAGCCCGTCGACCGCCAGGCAGCGTTGCACCATCTGAGCGAGGTCGCGCGTGTCGATGTAGGCAAAGATGTTGCGTCGTCGCACCGCTGGATCCGCGAGGAACCCCGGGAACAGCTCCGCGTACTCCTGCGGCTCGATGACGTTGTTGATCCGCAGACCGTAGATGTCGGCGCCGGAGCGTGCTTGGAAGGAACGCGCCGTCACCTCGTTGGCGACCTTGGACATCCCGTAGGAGTCCTCGGGCACCGTGGGGTGGTCCTCGTCCAGGGGCACGTAGTCCGGCCGTCGCTCGCCCTGGGCGAAGCAGATCCCGTAGGCCGTCTCCGAGGACGCGAAGACGATCTTGCGCACTCCGAGGCGGGTTGCCGCCTCGAGCACGTTGTAGGTGCTGAGCACGTTCGCCGCATAGGTCGCCGCGTCCGGCCTGAGCAGGATCCGCGGGACGGCCGCGAAGTGCACGACCGCGTCGTAGGCAGGCTTCTCGGGCAGGTCCAGCTCCTCGAACGTCGCCAGGCCTGCCAGCGCAGAGTAGGCCTCCCCGGCGTCGGTGAGGTCAACTCGGAGATCTGCGACAGCTGGGTGCTCCAAGGGGACGAGGTCGGCGTTCGTGACCTGGTGGCCCTGCTCGGCGAGGGCGGGGGCGACGTGCCTGCCGGCCTTGCCGCTGCCTCCGGTGAAGAAGATGCGCATGACCCGATCAAACCATCCCAGCCGCGCTTCTCTTCAGGGGGGAAGGATCGGCCGCGGCCCGCGGCCGCGCGTGGCGGTAAGAACCCGCTGAGAGGCGCGCGGGGGCGCACCACATCCGCCGGGGCGCAAGGGTTCCCGGCGCCTCTGATCGGGCGTAGCGTGCCGACCGTCCCAGCGCCCGCTGGAGGAGGAGGAGAAATCCCATGCGTCGACTCACTCCCACCCTGATCGCGGCCTCTGTCGCGATGCTCGGTCTCGCGGCCACCCCCGCACTCGCCACCGGTGCCGGTGGTCAGAGCGGAGCGCACCGGCAGAACGACCGTGCCCACGGCACCTTCGACCATCTGTACGTCATCATGCTCGAGAACCACTCCCAGTCGAGCGTCATCGGCGACGTCAACGCCCCGTTCATGAACTCCCTGGCCGAGAAGTATGCGACGGCGACCAACTACTACGGAGTGACGCACCCCTCGATGCCGAACTACATCGCCACCATCGCTGGCGACAACTTCGGCATCCAGGACGACGAGGACGAGAACGTCGTCAACCTCGACCGGCCGAACCTCGCCCAACAGCTCACCAGCGCGCACATCCCGTGGGGTGCCTACATGGAGGATCTCCCGGCCAACAAGCTCGACCGTTACGGCCCGGGCACCGCCAAGCTGTATGCCAAGAAGCACAACCCGTTCGTCCTCTTCGACAGCGTGAAGAAGAGCCCGTCGGAGATGGCCAAGGTCAAGGACTACTCCGCCCTGCGCGCCGACCTCAACTCGTCCAGTGCGCCGAAGTTCCTCTGGATCTCGCCGAACCAGTGCAACGACATGCACGGTGGCGTCTACGCGCCGGTCACAGGCCACCCCGAGACCCCCTGCCCATACGGCTCGACCAAGGACGACGCCAACGACGCCTCCCTGAAGCAGAAGGCCGACGCCTTCGTCAAGGACGCCGTGACGACGATCATGGACAGCGCCGCGTGGACCAAGAAGTCCGCCATCGTCATCGTCACTGACGAGAACGACTACACCGGTAACGCCGAGACGGGCGGCTGGGAGTCGGCAGACGGGTGCTGTGGGAGCCCCTACGTCGCGGCCCACGACCCGCGTGTCTCGGCTGACTGGCCGGGCGGCACCTACGGCGGTGGCAAGATCCCGGCGATCATCGTCACCGGCGACGGCCCGCACCACGTCGTCGACAACACTCCCTACAACCACTACTCGCTGCTCACCACGATCGAGCAGAACTGGGGGCTGGGGTATCTCGGCCACGCCGGTGAGAGCGCCGAGGGCGTGGTGCCCATGTGGAAGACGTTCGCCCGAAAGTGAGGGACTGACCTGTTGGGGTTCGCCCTCTTGCGGCGAACCCCCTCAGGCACCTGGGAGGTCGGCCTCCAACGTCTCGGTGAGCAAGGCGATGAGCGCCTCGAGCTGCACGTCGGCCGAGGAGCCGACCTCCTCGTCGGAGCCGTCCAACGCCCTGGCTGCCAGCCCTGCCTTGTCGTCGATGAGCTGGGCGATCTTCGGATCGATGGTCTGGGCAGCGATGATCCGCCAGGCGGTGACCGGCTCGGTCTGTCCGATCCGGTGCACCCGGTCGATGGCCTGGGTCTGCTCTGCCGAGGTCCACGACAGCTCTGCCAGCACGACGTTCGAGGCGACCTGGAGGTTGAGTCCGACCCCGGCCGCGGTCAGCGAGCACACCACGATCGAGACCTCGGGGTCGGTGAGGAACGCGTCGATGTTCGCCTTGCGCACCTTCGCGGTCTGGTCGCCGCGGATCGAGGCGTAGCCGATGCCGCGCTTCGCGAAGGTCTGTTCCGCCGTGTCCATGACGTCGATGTGCTTGGCGAAGAACACGACCTTGCCCACGCTGCGGGCCAGCTGGGCCGCGTAGTCGGCAGCGAGGCCGGCCTTGGCCTGTCCGATCCTGCGCATCACCGTGAACACGTTGTCGCCGGTTTTCTTCGAGCCGGCGTTCTTGCGTTCCCACGCTGCGACCCGGCGGACCAGGTCGTGATCGATGCCGTCGATCACGGTGGCGACCTTGCGGGAGGCGAGGGTGGCCTCGTAGCGAGCCACCAGTCGGCGCGCGAGCTCCTGCTCTGCGGCCCGGATCGAGCGACTCGCCTCGTCGTCGAGCTCGACCGGCAGGTCGGCGACGCGGCGGGCCGGGATGTCCGAGGCGACGTCGACCTTGCGCCGCCGGACGATGCCCAGGTCGATGACGCTGGCTCGCGCGGCTGAGTAGAAGCCCGGGTCGGCGGGGGTCAGGCGGGTCATCTCGAGGGCGGCCATGAGGGCGTGCCGAGGCTTCTTGTCGTCGATCCAGCCGAGGAACTGCCAGATGGCCCTGAAGTCCTCGATGTCGTTGATCAGGGGCGTGCCCGTGAGGGCCATGAGCAGGGGGTTGCTGGTGCGGGCCCGGATGCGCTCGGAGAGCTCCAGCACGTGCTGCGAGCGCTGGGAGGACTTGTTCTTGATGAAGTGCGCCTCGTCGACGACCATGCCGCGGAAGCCGTGGCTCCCCAGCCAGCCCACGTGGCGGTCGAGGATGTCGTAGTTGACGATGACGACGTCGGCAAACCCGTCGATCGTGTCGCCGTCGCCGTGGATCACGGTGGCGGTCCGGCGCGGAGTCCACAGCCGCGTCTCGTGCGCCCAGTTCGCCTTGACGACGTTCGGGACGACGACGAGGAGCGGGAAGGCGTGCGCCGCCTCAGCGGCGAGCAGCGCCTGTGCCGTCTTGCCGAGTCCGGGCTCGTCGGCGAGGAGGAACGTGCGGTGGCCGGCGTCGGCCGCTGCCACGACCTGGGCCTGGTGGCGCATCAGCTCCATCAGGCCGACTCCGTGCACCGCGCCCGTCGGCTCGGGCAACGGCATGCAGGTGGCGTCGCCGCCGTGCTCGAAGGCCCGGAACAGGGGATTCAGCAGCTCCCAGTCGCCAAGCCGATTGGTGGTCGGTCGCGGTGTCGGCACGGCCGAGAAGTCAGGCGCCAGGAAGGGGTTGGCCAGCTGGCGGGCGATCACGGTCTGCGGGATCACGCGACGCGCAGACGGGGACGGACCGGTAGCCGCAGCGGGCTCGGGTTCGGCTTCAGGTTCGGGCTCGCGCCCGCCCGCCCGCAGCATCTCGTTCTTCAGGCTCACCGCCGAGAACGAGACCACGGCTCCGTCCGCCAGCAGCTCCAACAGCGAGGTGTCGCGCACAGCGGTCTTGGCGAGGATCGTGGCGATGCCGTCGAGCCGCGTCAGCACGGCGACTCGCTGGGACTCCGCCAGAGTGGTGTCGGCCTTGACCCGGGAGCGTTCCTCCCGCACGAGGAGGGCGATCACCTGGTATGCCGTGCGGCCGCTCGGACCGACCTTGCCGCGCTGCGCGGCGGCCTCGACCTGTCGCACGGCCTTCGCCAGGACTGGGATGATGCCCTCGTCGTCACCGGCGCGCGAATGTCGCCGGTCGCGCTGCGTGGTGCGCGGCGCGCCGGCACGGCGCGAATCTCGCTGTGCCAAGCGGTTCCTTCTTCAAAGTCGGACACGGCGCGGAGCCGAGATCGGCACCGGCCATCGTGCGTGGGCGACGCGGACACCGCGCCGGGAGCACGGCATACCGGATCGAGGCGAACGCGTGGCAGGGACAGGTCCCTGGCCCCCAGGTCGCCGCGGCGACCTCGCCAGACGACGGGACGCAGACCAAGACTACGCGGTCCGTCGTCGCGACCGGAACCGCCTCGCCAAGGACTTCTTCCCTGCCACCTCGGAGTGAGCCACTGCGCCCGCCCCACAGCGTGATGATCGCGGTAGCGTCGGGCGATGCGAGCGGCCCCGCCCGGCTGGGCCACCGATCTGGCCATCCTGGAGCTCACCGGCTCCATCGTGGAGGATCACGGTGACCACCTGGTCGTCCGCACGCCACACAACCCCGACTTCCACTGGGGCAACCTGCTGTTCGTCACGGACGTGCGGTCAGTGGGGGAGGCGCGACGGTGGGTCACCACCTTCAAGCGGGCCTTCCCCGAGGCGCCGTGGGTCGCGATCGGCCTGGTCGGGATGCCCGAGGACTGCGATGCCTGGGCCGCGCACGGCGTCGACATCGAGCTGGACGACGTGCTCACGACCAGGACGCTGCCACGCCGGGTCCGCCTGGCGCAGGGCTACACGGTGCGCCGGTTTCGTGATGGCGACTGGGCCCAGGCGCTGGCGCAAGCCGTCGCCAGGAACGACCGCACCGGTGAGGAGGACCCCGTGTCCTTCGCGCGGTTCGCGCAGGCCCGCATGCAGACTCGTCGCGACCTCTCCGATCGCGACCTCGGAGCGTGGTTCGGTGCGTTCGCGGGCTCGACCCTCGTCGCGGACCTGGGCATCGTGCGGTGCGGCGACACGGCCCGCTACCAGGACGTCACCACACGTGCCGAGCACCGACGGCAAGGGTTGGCGTCCCACCTGCTCGGTGTCGCGGCGCAGTGGGCCGCCGATGGTGGCTGCGAGCGATGGGTCATCGTCACCGAGCCCACCAACCAGGCCGGGCGGGTCTACCGCAGCGTCGGGTTCACGCCCGACCTCGGCTCCGTGAGCGCGCACCACAGGCCCCAGCCCGCCACCGGTGGCCTCACCTGAGCGCCGGCGCTGGCGTCGGCGACCGTCGGAGGGTGTCCGATGCGCGCGTGGATGCGTCCGGTGGGCGGAGGTCCCCGCCGGAGTCCGCGATGAGGATGGAGGCACCCCTCACCCCGAGCCACCCAGGAGACACCATGTTCATCGCCATCCTCGACTTCGGAACGACGGCGGGGGACCGCACCCGTGCCCTGGCCCAGCTGGAGGGCGAGCGTCCACTCGTGTCCTCGATGCCGGGAAACCTCGCGTTCCGCGTCTACGCCTCCCGTGCGGACGACCGCACGGTGACCGTCGTGCACGAGTGGGCCGACCACGCCTCGTTCGCCGCCTACCTCGCGTCCGACGCCTTCGCGCGGTCCAACGCCGTCCTCAGACCCTTGATCACCGACGGACCGGTGAGCCGCCGGTTCCACGCCGAGCTGGTCGAGGCCGTCGCCTGACGGGCTCGCGCTCCGTACGATGCGCACGTGGGAGCCCCCAGTGACGCGTGAGGCATTCGCGTTCACCCGGTCCTTCGCGAGGACCGGCCCGAACGAGCTTCTCGTCGACCATCACTACCTGTTGTGCGCCTCCTCGGGCGCGTTGCGGCTCGAGGCCGAGGGGCAGCACTGGCTGCTGCCCCCGGCGCGTGCTGCCCTGCTTCGTGCCGGCAGACCGGTCACGGTCACGATCGGGCAGCCGTCGACGACCGCCTCGGTGCTCTTCCGCGTCGACTTCGTACCTCCACCCTCGCAGGACCTCACGGTCTTCGACCTGAACCCGCTGGCTCGGGCCCTCATCGCCGAGTGCGGCGCCTGGCAGGAGGCGCAGGAGCCGCTACCCCCGTACGCGCTCGCCGTCTTCGGTGCCCTGGCCGCGGTGGCATGGCGGCTGGCAGAGCACCCCAGCCCGGTCGTGATCTCGACCGGCCGCTCCGTCGAGGTGCGGAACGCGTTGCGGGTCACGCAGGAACGGCTCGGTGAGGAGATCCGGTTCGAGGAGGTTGCGGCCTCGGTCGGGCTGGTGCCCCGATCACTGGCCCGACGGTTCGAGGTCGAGATCGGGATGACCTGGCGGGCCACCCTGCGACGGATGCGGGTGCTGCGAGCCATCGAGCTGCTCGCGGCCGAGGACACCCCGATCACCATGATCGCCCACGAGGTCGGCTACGGCTCGCTGTCGGCGTTCAACGCCGCCTTCCGCGAGCTGATGCACACGACCCCCTCGGGTTACCGGGCCTCGT
Organism: Ornithinibacter sp.; assembly: GCA_039915055.1. GTDB lineage: Bacteria > Actinomycetota > Actinomycetes > Actinomycetales > Dermatophilaceae > Fodinibacter. The sequence goes on along the minus strand of JBDSNZ010000227.1, from coordinate 24,778 downwards.
TCACCGGCTGACCGTCAAGTCTGAGCGAGGTGACCGCGACGGTGGCCCTCGTCCCTGGAGTAGCCACGCAGAAGATCGGAGGGGACGCACCTATATGTGCGTGGTCTCCGATCGTCTGCGTGTGGCTGGGTGGAGCATTCCACTGGCCGCCGCCGAGGCGGACCTGACCACCGGCCGTGTTGAGACGCAGGATGACCGAGAGGCGGCGATTCGTTCACCCACCCTTGGCAGGCCGGTACAGCGCGCGACGAGGCACGTACGGCATCCTGTACCGCATCGACGATCAGGCCTGAACGGTGACGGTCCTCGCCATCGGCCACCGTGGGGACATCCACCACGGCTGATCATCCGGTGGGCTCCTTGTCCGCCGTTCTCAGCGTGTGCCCAGCGCCTGGCCCGCACGGCGACGCTTCTTCACCCATGCGCTCCACGTGTCCAGCTGGGTTCTCGCCGGCTGCAGCCCGTTGACCTGCGCAGATGCGCTTCACGGACCACAACTTGGCCATTGCGAAGTGGCTGGTGAACCGCGTCAGAGAACGCGTCGTGAGGGGTGACTCCACCTCTGACCCGCGAAAACGTCATGAGAGCCGATGACGGGAATCGAACCCGCGTGTCCAGCTTGGGAAGCTGGCGCTCTACCATTGAGCTACATCGGCGAGCCGGGTCACGAGCGCCACAGCGACCTCTCCCCGGCGCCGGGAAGTCTAACCCAACCGCGGCGCCCCTGACTCGGCGGCCGGAGGGTGCCCGAGTAGCCTGACCACGTGCTTCTCTCCGACCGTGACATCGCTGCCGAGATCGAGACCGGACGGGTGCGTCTGGACCCGTGGGATCCCTCGATGATCCAGCCGAGCAGCGTCGACGTGTGCCTCGACAAGTTCTTCCGGCTCTTCGACAACCACAAGTACCGAGTGATCGACCCGTCCCAGGACCAGGCCGACCTCACCCGACTCCTGGAGGTCGACCCGCAGGAGGGGTTCGTGCTGCACCCCGGGGAGTTCGTCCTGGGGTCCACCCTCGAGATGGTCTCGCTGCCCGACGACCTGGCTGCGCGGGTCGAGGGCAAGTCGAGCCTGGGTCGGCTGGGTCTGCTGACCCACGCCACCGCCGGGTTCGTCGACCCGGGGTTCACCGGCCACGTCACCCTCGAGCTCTCCAACGTCGCGACACTGCCGATCATGTTGTGGCCGGGGATGAAGATCGGTCAGCTCGCCTTCTTCCGACTGTCCTCACCCGCGGAGAACCCCTACGGGTCGGCGTCGCACGGGTCGCACTACCAGGGTCAGCGTGGCCCCACGGCAAGCCGAAGCTTCCAGAACTTCCACCGAGCAGACGTCTGACCAGCAGGTTTCGGGGTCGAGCCCCAATCCGCGGAGCGTGAGGGCCCCGAACCACGGGGGAGAGCACCTGGAGGATGAACTGATGGACGAGCGGAACACCGACCACGGCGGCCGGCGTGAGTCGCCGACCGCGCGCGATTCGCGCCCGGACCCCTCACCCCACCGTGACGTGGCCGCAGCGCTGCTCGACCCAGAGGGTGGGGCGGGCGCCGAGCTGCGGGGCCACGTACCCGAGGATCCCCGGGGTGTGGTGCTCATCCTGCACGGTGGTGCCGAGGACAGCCGGATGCCGGTGCGCTGGTGGAGCCTGGCCGTGCTGCGGATGCTCCCCTTCGCAACGGTCATCTCTCGCCGCTCGGGCGAGGACCTCGCCGTGGTCCGGCTGAAGTACCGGGTTCGCGGCTGGAACGGCATCCGTCAGGACCCGGTGCAGGACGCCAGGTGGGCTCTGGAGCGGATTCGCGGCGTCCTCCCCGGTCGGCCCATCGCGCTGGTCGGGCACTCGATGGGCGGCCGGGTGGCACTCCACCTCGCCAACCAGCCCGACGTTGCGGCGATCGCAGCCCTGGCGCCGTGGATCGTGGGTGACGTCACTTCTCCGCGACCCGGGACGAGGATCCTGCTCATGCACGGCACCCGTGACCGGATGACCGACCCGCGCCGCACGGAGGTCATCGCCGAGCGCTACTCGCGCGAGGGGGCCGACGTGACGCACGTCGCCGTGGACGGCGAGACCCATGCGATGCTGCACCACCCGGGCCGGTGGCACGACGACGTGGCCACCTTCGTGACCGACGCCCTCGCCCCCTCCGACCACAGCCAGTGAGTTCTCCGCTCGGCGCACACTAGGGGCGCGAGCGAGCAGTGAGCCGCACGACCGGAATGTCACGTGTCGTGCGGTTCACGTAGGTGCGCAGTTGGGGCACGGTGCGCACGAGAGCCGGCCAGACCGCGGTCTTCTCGGCTGCGTCGAGCACGGTGGCGAGGACCTCCAGCTCCCGGCCGGGGAGCAGCACCCTCGCTCTCGGGTCGGCGCGCAGGTTCAGCAGCCAGTCCGGGTCGGAGTCCTGACCCATGGCGCTCGCCACGACCAACCAGCTGCCAGTGCCTTCCGTGAGTTGCGCGAGCTGGACGGACCGGGGCCGCATGCTGCGTCGGCCCGTCGTCGTCAGGGTGAGCATGGGGAGGGTCGGCCTGCCGGTGATCGTCACCCGGCCGCGCGACCAGCGGAACACCGTGGGGTCGACGTGGGCCGCCACGTGCCGCACTGCCCAGGACCCGGCCCGGGTCGCCGAGAACGCATTGACCGCGCGGCTGTACACGAGGGACACCGTATGCCGGGCACGTCGCGTCGCGTCGACACCGGGACTGGGGGTGGCCGGCATACAGGTGGGTACGGGAGCATCGGGGCCGTGGACACCATCGAAGCGCACCTGGGCATCTCGCTGATCAACGCCATCGGCGTCGTCATCTCGGCCACGATCCTCTACGTCGCGCTCTCCGCCGTCGTACGGGTGTGGGGGAGGCGGCTCACCGCGAACCCCACGACGGGGAGCATCGCGCTGGTCACCCTCGTCGGCTCGATCGCTGCCCGCGCGACGCTGGGCAACTCACCGAACTTGCTGGGCGGCCTCGTCGCCATCGGCATGCTGGTGCTGCTCGAGCGGGTCTTCGGACGGTGGAGCTCGGCGACGCGTGCCCTGGTGCCGAGGTGGGGTCGCTCGGCCGTGGTGCTCATGGCGGGGCAGAGCGTGCGCACCGAGGCGTTGGCCAAGTTCGGGATGACCGAGGCGATGCTGTGGAGCCAGCTGCGCACCCACGGGATCAGGAGCCGTGACGAGGTGGCAGTGGTCGTCCTCGAACCTCGCGGCTCGGTGAGCGTGTTGCGCGCGAGCACGCCACTGGACCGTGCCCTCTTCGTGGGTGTCGACGGGGTGGAGGACGTGCCGCCCGAGCTGTTCAAGGATTTCTGAGGGCTGCGGAGCTGGGGCGGCACGCCGCCGTGGTGACCCGTTAGGGTCGGTGGATGATTCGGTTCGACGCCGTCACGAAGCAGTTCCCGGACGGCACCACCGCCGTCGACGAGCTCAGCCTGACTGCTCCCACCGGCAAGATCACGGTGCTCGTGGGGCCGTCCGGTTGCGGCAAGACGACCAGCCTGCGCATGGTCAACCGGATGATCGAGCCCACCCGCGGCACCATCAGTCTCGACGGTCAGGACACCGGCCGGATGAAGCAGGCCGAGCTGCGCCGCGGCATCGGATACGTCATCCAGCACGCGGGGCTCTTCCCGCACCGCACCGTGATCGACAACATCGGCACCGTGCCGCGGCTGCTCGGGTGGGACAAGAAGCGGATCAGGGAGCGCTCCCGCGACCTCCTGGAGCGGGTTGGACTGGAGAGCCACCTCGCGGACCGCTATCCCTCCCAGCTCTCCGGTGGCCAGCAGCAGCGCGTCGGCGTGGCCCGGGCGCTCGCCGCAGATCCCCCCGTCATGCTCATGGACGAGCCCTTCTCCGCCGTCGACCCCGTCGTGCGCGAGCAGCTGCAGGACGAGTTCCTGCGGCTGCAGGACGAGCTCGGCAAGACCATCGTCTTCGTGACCCACGACATCGACGAGGCGATCAAGCTCGGTGACCAGGTGGCGGTCCTGCGCGTTGGTGGTCGCCTCGCGCAGGTGGCGGAACCGGCATACCTGCTCACTCACCCGGCCGACGACTTCGTGGCGGACTTCGTCGGACGCGACCGCGGTTACCGGGCTCTGCAGTTCCAGGACACGCCGCGGCTGCCGTTGCGCTCCGAGCCGACCATCACCCTCGGGGAGCGACCGGCGAGGTCGTCTGTGGCGTGGCTGCTCGTCGTGAGCGATGACCGGCACCCGCTCGGCTGGGTCGAACCGGAGCGGATCGGCGATCGCGAGGTCACCGACGCGGACCTCCACCGCGGTGGCACGGTGGCGCGCCTGGCGGGCTCGCTGCGCGGCGCCCTCGATGCCGCACTCTCCTCGCCGAGCCGGCGGGGGGTCATCGTCGACGAGAGCGGCGCACTGGCGGGCACCGTGCAGGCCCATGAGGTGCTCACTGCGATCGAGGAGACCGACCGGCCGGAGCGTGACGAGGAGGACCCGGTGCACGGCGGGGCGTCGGCGGTGCTCGACGGGGCGACTCCGTGACCTGGCTGTCGAACAACTGGGGGACCGTGCTCGACCTCACTCGCTCGCACCTCTATCTCGCGGGGGTGCCGCTGGTCATCGGGTTGGTGGTCGCGCTGCCACTGGGGTGGGCGGCGAAGAGGTGGTCGCGGTCGTATCCCGCCATCGTCACCGCGACCGGCCTGCTCTACACGATCCCCTCGCTGGCTCTCTTCGTCGTCATGCCCGGCATCCTCGGCACCAAGATCCTCGACCCGGTCAACGTCGTCGTCGCGATGACCATCTACACCGTCGCGCTGCTGGCGCGCACGGTCGCCGACGGCCTTCGCGCGGTTCCCGACCACATCGAGCAAGCCGCGACAGCCATGGGCTACAAGGGTGTTCGCCGCCTGTTCGGGGTGGAGCTCCCACTGGCGGTTCCGGTCATCGCGGCCGGTCTACGCGTGGCGGCAGTGAGCAACGTGAGCATCGTCAGCGTCGCGTCGTTGCTCGGGGTCTCCCAGCTCGGTGACCTGCTGATCGACGGCTACAACCGCATCATCTGGGGTGAGCTCGTGACCGGCATCCTCGCCTGCGTCCTGCTCGCCCTGGCGCTCGACGCCCTGATCCTGGGGGTTAGTCGCGTGATGACACCGTGGCTGCGTGCGGCGGGGGGACGAGCGTGATCCCCTCCCTGGTCTCGTGGTTCACCGACCCGACCAACTGGTCCGGCGAGAGCGGCATCCCCAACCGGGTGCTCGAGCACCTCGAGTACGCAGGCCTGTCCCTCTTCTTCGCCGCGCTCATCGCCGTTCCCCTCGGGCTGTGGGTCGGCCACACGGGGCGGGCCAGGTGGCTGGTGTCGGTGGCGAACTCGGTGCGAGCGGTTCCCACGCTCGGCCTGCTCTTCGCAGTCGCGCTCTGGCTCGGACCCAAGTTCTCGGGAAACCTCTACTACCTCGCCCCGAGCATCCTGGTCCTGGCCCTGCTGGCGATCCCTCCACTGCTGGCCGGCACGTATGCCGGGATCGAGGCGGTCGATCCCGCTGCCCGTGACGCGGCTGCAGGAGTGGGCATGTCTGGTGGTCAGGTGCTGCGACAGGTCGAGATCCCCAACGCGATGCCGTTGCTGTTCTCCGGCGTGCGATCCGCGGTGCTGCAGGTCATCGCCACGACGACCGTCGCGGCCTACATCGGTCTCGGGGGTCTGGGCCGCTACCTGATCGACGGCATCGCGTTCGGTGACTACCCCCGCACCGCTGGCGGGGCGATCCTGGTGGCGGTGCTGGCTGTCGCCGTCGATGCGGTGCTGGGGCTGGTGCAGCGGCGCTCGGTCTCGCCCGGCCTCACTGGCGCAACGTCACGAAACGGTAACCGGCGGAAGCATCGGGACGACGCACCTGTTGGGACCGACGATGCCGACGTCGATCTGCGCACTCCTGCCTGAGCGACTGCCTCACGAGATTGTCCGAGACCACCCCCTGAAAGGGACCTCCCATGAAGCGCACCACATCAGCCGTCGCACTACTCGCGGCGTCGATCCTCGGGCTCACCGCCTGCGGCAGTTCCTCCGACCCACTGGTCGCCGACACCACGGCCGCCTCCGCGAGCGGGGGTGCTGCCACGGGTGGACCGATCGTCGTCGGTGGCGCCAACTTCTCCGAGTCCACCCTCCTCGCCGAGATCTACGCCGGAGCGCTGAAGGCGAAGGGCATCGACGCGTCCACCAAGACCAACATCGGTTCCCGCGAGATCTACCTGCGCGCCCTCGAGGACAACTCGGTGCAGGTGTTCCCGGAGTACACCGGCGCGCTCGCGTTGTTCTACGACAAGACCTTCAGCGGCACCGACCCCGACGAGGTCTACGCCAAGATGCAGGAGCTCATCCCCAAGACGCTGGTGGCTCTCGACAAGTCGGCCGCCGAGGACAACGACACCATCGTCGTGTCGAAGGCCACCGCCGACAAGTACAGCCTGAAGACCATCGCGGACCTGGCGCCGGTCGCCAAGGACCTCGCGGTGGCGGGCCCGCCGGAGTTCGGCGAGCGCACCCAGGGCATTCCGGGGCTGAAGAAGACCTATGGCGTGGAGTTCAAGTCCTTCAGGCCGCTGACCGGCCAGGCCATCGTGCAGGCGCTGAAGAACGACCAGGTGCAGGTGGCCAACATCTTCTCCACCGACCCGGCCATCGCGGCCAACGGGTTCGTGGCGCTGGAGGACACCAAGAAGCTCTACGGCTCGCAGAACATCTTCCCGCTCGTGCGGGCTGACCGTGCCGACGAGGTCAAGGAGACGCTCAACGCCGTTTCCGCGAAGCTGACCACCGCGGCCATCGCCGACATGCTCAAGCAGACCGACATCGACAAGGCGGACCCCAAGACCGTCGCAGCGGAGTTCCTGTCCAGCAACGGCCTCGGCTGACCTCAAACCCGTCGAGAGAACAGAACACGCCGTCCCGCGTTCGCGCGAGACGGCGTGTTCTGTTCTCTCGACCAGCGGGCCGTGACCGGGGTCAGTCCCAGGGGTCGGGCTCGTCGAGCAGGTCCGCATCACCGGTGAACCCGGCATCCACACCGGATGCCGTGCCGCTCCCGGCCTGCGCGTCCCCCGCCGCCGGTGCCTCCGCCTTTTCGGGGGCGTGAGCGGCGGGCTCTGGCGTGGGTGTGGTGTCCGGCTCGTCCCAGGGGTCGACCTCGTCGGTGGGTGCACTATCGACCAATAGGTCAGGTGTGGGCGCGTCGGAGGTGGGTGTGGGCGCGGGCTCGTCCCAGGGGTCGACCTCGTCGGTGGACGCCGCGGCATCCGCGTGCACCTTCTCCGGCGATGGTTCTCCCTCGGAGCGACCGGCGGCGTCCTTCCCCGTCGCGGGCTCGTCCCACGGGTCCGAGTCGTCCTCGAGGGATGACCGCTCTTCGAGGGCGGCCACGGCAGGCGCGAGCTCCGGCTCGGCAGGCGCGTCCCAAGGGTCGGCCTCGGCGGTGGCGGCCTCGTGCGGACCCATCCCGGCGAGCGTGGCGGTGCCGGCGGCATCCACGACCATCGTCTCGCTGGATGGTGCAGCGGGCTGGGTCGCAGCGGGCCCGGCCACTGGCTCGGCGGGCGGCTCCTCGTCGACGCCATCGGCACGGCGCACCGCAGCGAGCAGCATCTGCGCCACGTCGACGACCTCGACCGACTCGGCCTCGCCCTCGGCCTGCTTGGCCGTGAGCCCGTCGCTCATCATCACCCGGCAGAACGGGCACCCGATGGCGATCCGCTGTGCCCCGGTGGCGATGGCCTCCTCGGTGCGGTTGGTGTTGATCCGCGTGCCCAGCTTCTCCTCCATCCACATCCGCGCACCACCCGCACCGCAACAGAACGACTTCTCCTTGGAGCGCTCCATCTCCTTGAGCTCCACACCGGGCAGGGCGCCGATGAGCTCGCGCGGCGGGGCGTAGACCCCGTTGTGCCGCCCGAGGTAGCACGGGTCGTGGTAGGTCACGGTGGATGCCGTGGACGCCGCGTTCTTGGCGGACGACATCGCCGGCTCGGCCTCGGGTCGTGCCACGGGCACGAGCTTCTTCTCGCGAACCAGCCGGTTGAGGAGCTGGGTGTGGTGCACCACCTCGTAGGTGCCGCCGAGCTCGCCGTACTCGTTCTTGATCGTGTTGAAGCAGTGCGCGCACGTGACGACGACCTTCGTCACACCGAACTCCCCGAACGTCTCCACGTTCTGGGCGGCCAAGGTCTGGAAGAGCAGCTCGTTGCCGGCCCGGCGCGCCGAGTCGCCGGTGCAGGTCTCTCCGTCGCCGAGCACCGCGAACGACACCCCCGCCGTGTCGAGCAGCTCGGCTACGGCGCGCGTCGTCTTCTTCGCACGGTCCTCGTAGGCGCCCGCGCACCCGACCCAGAACAACCACTCCACCTCGGACGCCTTCTCGACGTCCTGGCCCAGCACCTTGACCTCGAAGGGCAGGTCCTTGGCCCAGTCGAGCCTGGCGCGCGCCCCCATGCCCCACGGGTTGCCCTTGCCCTCGAGGTTCTTGAATAGCCCGCCGAGCTCGCTCGGGAAGGCCGACTCGATGAGTACTTGGTAGCGCCGCATGTCGACGATGTGGTCGACGTGCTCGATGTCGACCGGGCACTGCTCGACGCAGGCGCCACACGTGGTGCACGACCACAGCACGTCCTGGTCGATCACGGCATCCGGCCCGTGCGGGTTGTATGCGCCGAGCGGCCGGTCAAGGGCGTATCCGGTGTCGCCGATGAGCGGCAGGTCCGGCCAGGAGATCCTGGCGGGGCCGTCCGCCCCCTCGACACCGCTCGTCCCGTCGGTAGCAGGCATCGTGACCGCGACCGAGGCCATCGCCTTCGCGGTGTCACCGTCATGGTCGGCCAGCGCCCTCAAGTACGGGGCCTTGGCGTCGGCGTGGTCGCGCAACGCCATCATGAGGAGTTTTGGCGAGAGCGGCTTCTCGGTGTTCCAGGCGGGGCACTGGCTCTGGCAGCGGCCGCACTCGGTGCAGGTCGAGAAGTCGAGAAGGCCCTTCCAGGTGAAGTCCTCGACGGCGCCGACCCCGAGGGTGGTGCCTTCCTCCATCTCCTCGACGGCTTCCATCGAGAACGGCGTGCCTCCCACCAAGACGGGCTTCAGGGCACCGAGTGCGGTGCGCCCAGAGGCCTCGCGCTTGAACCAGATGTTGGGGAAGGCGAGGAACCGGTGCCACGCCACGCCCATCGTCGGCTGCAGCGAGATGGTGATCATCCACGCGAAGGAGATGAGGATCTTGATGGTCGCGACGACGTAGACCCACAGCGCGAGGGTCGGCAGCGAGGTGCCCGACCAGAGCCCGGCCATCCACCCGGTGAGCGGGAAGTGCAGGGCCAGCGACTCCCCCGGATCGGTGATGGTGACCATCGCAGCCTCGAGACCACGCAGCGCGATGATGCAGATCGTGACGAAGAGGATCGTCAGCTCGACGTAGTAGGCCTGCCAGAACGTGGAGCCGAAGAACCGCGAACGGCGCCCGCCCTCGCCTGAGGCCGACCGGGGGTGCTCCTTCTGGCGGATCGTCATGAGCACGACGATGCCGATGAAGCCGGTCCACGCGAAGACCTCGATGAGCCACTCGAAGGGCGGGAAATGCCCGATGAGCGGCAACCGGTAGTCGGGCTGAACCAGCTGGAAGAACGCGTTGACGAGGGTGGCGAACAGGATGAAGAAGGAGAGCGCGGTGAACCAGTGCGCCGCCGCCACGACCTTGAGCCGGCTCATCCGGGTGTGACCGAGGAACTCCTTGGTGAGGGTCCAGGTGCGGGCACCGGGGTTGCCGGTGCGGGTGCTGTCGGACTGGCCGAGGCGGTAGAGGCCGACGAAGCGGCCCACCTGACGCACGAGCAGGGCCCAGCCGATGAGCGGCACCACGAAGCAGAGGACGAGAGCGATGACCTGTACCGCGCCGAGGCCGCCGAACTTCTCGTCGGGCACCGGCAGGAGGTCGCTGGCCAGGGCGTGCGCGATGGTGGGCGCGAGGGCGGCAGGCATGCCCGAGAGTCTATCGACGGTAAGCGCTCGCTCACCTGCGGCTGTGACGACCGTCAAAGTGACCGCGCGGGGCCCCGCCGGGACTCGCTGACGAGCCCGACCGTGCACGATCGACCTATTGGTCAGGTGTTGCACGTTGTGGGCCGTGCACGATCGACCTATTGGTCAGGTGTTGCACGTTGTGGCCCGTGCACGATCGACCTATTGGTCAGGTGGTGCACGTTGTGGGCCGCGGGACGCCGCCCGCGTCGACGAGACACCGTTGTGTCAATGGATAACCCTCTGTTGGAATATGCATAACGCACTCGGGGTTCTCCCGAGCGAACCGAGCCGAGTGCCGTGATGCCCGGCTCCGAGCGACTGGCACACCCCCTCAGCGAAAGGTCACCGCAATGCCCATCCTTGACGACGTCACCCAGGCAGTCGGCAACACACCCCTCGTGCGGCTCAACCGGATCATCGACGGTGACGCGATCGTCGCCGCGAAGCTGGAGTTCTACAACCCGGCGAGCTCGGTCAAGGACCGCATCGGCGTCGCGATCGTCGACGCGGCAGAGGCGTCGGGCCAGCTCGCGCCGGGTGGCACCATCGTCGAGGCGACCTCCGGCAACACCGGCATCGCGCTGGCCATGGTCGGGGCGGCGCGCGGCTACAAGGTCGTCCTGGCGATGCCCGAGACGATGAGCAAGGAGCGCCGCGCACTGCTGCGCGCGTACGGCGCCGAGCTCGTGCTCACCCCGGGCTCGGAGGGCATGAAGGGTGCGGTCACGCGCTCCGAGCAGATTGTCGCTGAGCGCGAGAATGCCGTGCTGGCACGGCAGTTCGCGAACGAGGCCAACCCCGAGGTCCACCGCCGCACCACGGCGGAAGAGATCTGGAAGGACACCGACGGCGCCGTCGACATCGTCGTGGCGGGTATCGGCACCGGTGGAACCATCACGGGGGTCGGCCAGGTGCTGAAGGCCCGCAAGCCCGGTCTGCAGATGATCGCCGTGGAGCCGGCCGAGTCCCCGATCCTCAACGGTGGGCCCGCCGGCCCGCACAAGATCCAGGGCCTGGGCGCCAACTTCGTGCCCGAGATCCTCGACACCGAGATCTACGACGAGGTCATCGACATCGACGCCGCGACGTCGGTGACATGGGCGCGTCGGGCGGCCACCGAGGAGGGCCTCCTCGTCGGTCTCTCCTCCGGCACTGCGCTGGCTGCCGCCGCGCAGGTCGCAGCCCGCCCCGAGAACGCCGGCAAGACGATCGTCGTGATCATCCCGAGCTTCGGCGAGCGCTACCTCTCCACCATTCTCTTCGAGGGTCTTGTCGACTGACATGTCGTGGACCAGTGCAGCCCGGGCGACCGTTCGGGAAGACCTCGACGCCGCGATGCTGCGCGACCCCGCAGCACAGACGCGCCTCGACGTCGCCGTGAACTCGCCCGGGCTGCACGCGATCTGGGCCTATCGGCTCACCCACCGACTCTGGCGCAACCCGGGCACCCGCCCCCTCGCCCGGGTGCTCTCAACCCTGACGCGAGCGGTGACCGGGGTCGAGATCCACCCCGGCGCACAGATCGGGCGCCGCTTCTTCATCGACCACGGCATGGGTGTCGTCATCGGCGCGACGGCAGTGGTCGGTGACGACGTGATGCTCTACCACGGGGTCACCCTCGGCGGTCGCTCCCTCAACCGGGGAGTCAAGCGGCACCCGACCGTGGGCGACCGGGTGAGCATCGGCGCCGGTGCCCGGGTGCTCGGGGACATCACGATCGGGGACGACGCCCAGGTCGGCGCCAACTCCGTCGTCGTGAAGCCGGTTCCGTCGGGAGCCGTCGCGACCGGCATCCCCGCTGTCATCCGCTATCCCCAACGACCCGGTGAGGACCCCTACGAGGCCCTCTTCGCCGAGCCGGCGCTCTTCATCTGAGCCGGATGCCGTGAGCCCGGTCAGCCGTTGACGCTCCAGTCCGAGCCGTAGAGGCAGAACACTCCCGCGGCGGGCTCCGCGTCGACGACCTGTGCCCAAGAGGCCGCGGCGTCCCCGCCTGCGGCCAAGAGGCGGTGGTAGCGGACCATCGTGTCGGCGGCCAGGTCGTCGGCGACGGGCGCCACCGCGGCCAAGACGCTGGTCGCACCCAGTGACAACAAGGCGATGGCGAGGCCGAGCGGCTCGTCTCCTGCGCGGGTCGAGAAGCGCCCGACGTCACAGGCGGAGAGGGAGACGTGCTCTGCTGCCACGGGGCGGGGGAACTCGTGGGCGAACACCGGACCGTCGGCCATCTGGACGCAGGAGAAGAGCGGGCTCTCTCCTTCGTGGACGCCGTGTGCGGCAAGGTGCACCACCTGAGAGGAGGAGAGGGCCTGGAGCACCTCGTCACTGCTCGCAGGGCGCGATGCCGTGCCGTCGTCGCGCTCGTCGCCACGCCAGACCTCGCGGATCGCGCGGATCTCGGACTCAGTGCGCGACAACCCTGGCCCGTAGAGCGCACTCGCCCGCACCTGCACCGCGACAGGCTCGACCCGGACCGGCCCTCGAACCCAACGCGTGAGTGATGGGGCCACCGTCACGGGTCTGCCCAGGAGGCTGGGCAGCAGGCTCCACGGCACACCGGCGAGGCTGCGTGACGGCACGACCACGACCCGACCCGCTGTCGTGCCCTCGGGGTTCAGCCACCGGTCGACGGTCGCGAGCGAGGATCGGACGGCCCGGTCGAGCACGGGGGTCATGCCAGCCCCGTGGGCGAGGATCGCTCGAGCCCGGAGGTCCCGGCGCAGCCGGGTGAGGGAGCGTGCGATCTCCTCCACAGGCCCGAGCTGCACCACGTCGAAACGGGCCGTGCACAAGACGATTGCCCACAGGTTCCCCTCGGACTCGAAGAACTCGACCACGGTGGCATCCTTCGCGGAGACGGCTGCCCGCGCCTCGTCGGAGGCGACCGGGTGCGCCAGGCCGGTGATGGACCCCTCGACCGTCAGGCCCCACTCCCGCCGGGCCACCTGGGACTCGAGCTCACCGACCTGGGCGCGCAGCGCCTTGGCGGAGGTGCCGTCGCTCTCCCCCAGCATGCGGCGCAACCGTCGCAGCTCCTGGGTGGAGGCCGTGAGCTCGGGGTCGCTCGGGGCCGTGACCGGGTTGATCCGGTGTGAGATGGCGCGCCACCGCTCGACGGTCGTCAGCAGCTCGCTCACGTCATCGGCCCGCAGCGCCCGCTCGACGTCGAATGCCGTCAACCGTCGGCCGTGGAGGGCGAGGGCCGCCCGCAGATCAAGGCTGGAGGACTGGAACTGGTGGGCCGCGAGGAGGCGGTTGCCGGCGAGCAGCCGCTGTGAGCTCGAGTGATCGCGCCCCCGTGCCGCGTCGAGCCGGGCCCGCACCAGGGTTTCGTGGAGCATCGCTGCGAGGGTCTCGTGGGTGCCCTCCTCCAACGCTGAGAGTCGCTGCTCGGCACCGTCGACGTCCCCGAGGAGCAGTCGGGCCTCGGCCTCCAGCCGAACCGACTCCCTGCGGCTGCGGGTGCTCCCGGTGGGACGGTCGTTGCGGCGTGCGAGAGTCGTCACGACCGAGGGCAGGTCGTGCCCGTCGGCGACGTCGATGGTGGAGCGCACGAGCTCGGCTTCGTGCACGAGCTCTTGTGCCTGTCGGGTGCGGTAGGCAGCGATGGCCGCGCGGATCGTCGTCCGAGCGCTGGCGAGGTCGTCCACGAGGAGGTCACAGCGGGCCAGGCGCAGACTGATCTCGCCCTCCTCGAGGCGGTGGCCCTCTGTGCGGGCAGACACCAGGGCCTCGCCGAGGGTGGCCCGCGCATCGTTGACCAGCCCGGCCTCCAGGAGGACCTCGGCGTGGTCCAGGCGCGCTCGGTCTCGCGCGACCGCGGCATCCATCCGGTCCGCGGTGCGCATGAGCACCAGGGCCCGAGGAATGTCGCCGGCGACGAACGCGAGGCAGGCGAGGTTGTGGCGCGCCTTGAACTCCTGGTTCACGAGAGCGTTCTCGGCAGCGGTCCGCGCGGCCCGGGACAGGTCGCCCTCCGCCGCCTCGTTGTGGCCAAGGCCCACCTGAGCCATCCCACGGTTGATGAGCAGGGCACACAGCTGGCTGGGGTTGAGGAGCTGTTCGTCGTCGCCGATCTCGTCCAGGGCCCCGAGGGCAGCGGCCCAGTCGCCGGCGCGCACCTGGACCACACCCTCCTGGATGTGGCTCAGCGCCAGCAGCAGCCGATTGTCGACGGTGACCGCCTGGGCGCGGGCGTCGCGCAGCATGGACAGGGCCGGTGCCAAACCGTTGATCTCCATCTCGGTCCACGCCCGGGTGATGAGCACCCGGATCCGCATCGCTGCCGCCTCGGGGCCGGTGGCGGTGTCGAGCACGGCGATGGCATGGTCGACAGCGGCCGCGGCCGCGGCGAACCGCCCCACCTCGTTCTCACCGCGGGCCGAGGAGAGGAACTCCTCGGCCCGCTGGATCGGGTCGTCCTCGATGGAGCCCTCCTACAGCTCGATCGCCGGCGTGATGATGGGCGGAGCGTCCTCGGCGTGGCGGCGGAGCACGAAGTTCACCAGGCCACGCTCGACACCGGCGAAGGTGAACCTCCCCTCCGCGTCGGTGGACGTGGTGCGCGTCCGGCCGCGCTCACGGAGCTCGACCTCGACGTCTCCCTCGCTCACCCACCCGACGAGGTCGACCTTCGTGGAGGCCTGGTGTTCGATGCTCACCATGACGCTCACCCCGTCGCTGGCGAAGGTCACCGTGTCTGCGCGGTCGTAGTCCGTGCCGCGAACCGTCGTCAGCGAGCTCGCGGTCACGATCTGCGCGACCTCGGCTTCGAGGGCGGCGACGGTCATCGCGAACTTGACCTTCTCCGGGAGGTCATCGGGCATCGGGTCGATGGATTCGTGGAGGATGCGCACGTGCCTCAGGAGCGCCGAGTCGACGTCATCCAGACGACCTGTGGCGAGCGTGGCCTCGGGGTCGATGGTCATGAGGGCATCTCCCATCGTGAGTCGGTACTGAGGGCGAGGCGGAGCTTGGCGAGGCAGCGGCCCCGGGTGGGGCCGATGCTGCCGACCGGCATCCCGAGGGCCTCGCCGACGCTGGCGTAGTCCGGCCGATCGGCGAAGGCGATGACACGCAGGAGTGCCTTGCACCGGTCGGAGAGACCCGAGAAGTGATGCCACATCAGGGCGAACTCCTCGCGCTCGACGATGCTCGCCTCCGGGGAGGGTGCGGACAGGTCGACCTCCTGGTCGCGCACGTCGTAGTGGCTTGCCGGCTCCTCACGGCGGTTCCGGGCCGAGAGGCGCCACGCATCACGTTTCGTCGTGGTGATGAGCCACTTCAACACCGCCTGGGGGTCGTGGATGGCAGCGGCGTGTTCGACCAGCTTCAACCAGGCGCACTGCACGACGTCAGCTGCTGCGGAGCGGTCCAGGCCCTGCTGGCGAGCGACCGACCAGAGCAGGGGCGTCACCTCGTCCACCAGGGTCGACATGCCGGACGGGTCGCCGCTGCGATAGGCACGGAAGGAAAGGGCGGCCCGGTCCGCGAGGCTGTTGGCACCGGCATCCGTGTGTGTCATCACGGCCGGGCCCCCAGCCTCTTGACGACGACCTCCGTGAGCAGCTTGACGCGTGCGTCGGGGTCACGCTCGATGTCGGTCCCACACAGGATGTGGGCGACCTCGCCGGCGCAGGCGGGGGCGGAGAACGAGCTCCCGCTCCACACGGCGAAGCCGCTGGAGTAGTCGTCGGGGTCAGGGGTCCCCCTGGGTGGGTTGGCGCCCTTGGCAGGCGCCGAGACCGCGCCCCGCAGCGACCCGTCGAAGGTCGTGGGCATCGTGCTCACCACCGCGACGCCGCAGCGGTAGATGTGCACCCATGGGCCGGTGTTGGAGAACATCGCCACGGTTCCGTCGTTGGGGTTGAGTGCTCCGACGCTGGCCATCGGGGTGCAACCCTCGCCGGGCATGGCCGCCAACGCGGCCGGCCAGAACGGCACGGTGGTCGATCCGTTGCCGGCGGCGGCGACGACGAGCACGCCGCTGCGCTGCAGGGCCCGGATGGCCGAGAACAGCCCGACCTCGTCCTCCACCGCTCCGGGGCTCTCGTGGTAGTAGCCGAGGGACAGGCTGATGACGTCGAGGGGGTCGCCGGGTTCCTTTCCGTCGAGCCTGGCCCAGTGCAGGACAAGGAGCTGCTGGAGGGCCGTGATGATGTCGAGCTCATCGGCAGCGCCGTCCCCCCACATGACCGGCACGATCATCAGAGCGGCGTCGGGGCAGTGCTGGCGGATCACCCCCGCGATGAAGGTGCCGTGGCCGGCGAGCGGGTCGAGCAGTCCGTTGACGGTGTCGAGGGTGCACCCGGTGTGCTCGGGGTCGTCCTCGGGTGAGAAGCGCAGGCCGATCTGCTGGCCGTCCACCATGGGGTTGCGCTCGACGAGCGCAGACCCGTCGAACCACGGGTGCTTCCCGAGGCCGGTGTCCAGGATCGCGACGACGGGGTGGCGCTTGCCGGCGGAAGCCGGGGGGGCCATCGAGAGCATCACCGGGGTGCGTCCGTCGGCTGCACCCGGAATCCCCACGCCGGACCCGTAGCCCACGCCGGACCCGTAGCCGACGCCGGAGCCGTAGCCGACGCCGGAGCCGTAGCCGACGCCGGAGCCGTAGCCCACGCCGGAGCCGTAGCCCACGCCGGAGCCGTAGCCCACGCCGGAGCCGTAGCCCACGCCGGAGCCGTAACCCGTGCCCATGAGGATGTGGCAGAGCCCCCACGCCCTCACATCCGCTGCTCCCTCGGCGGCGCTCTCGTCGTCGGCGTCCTCGTCAGCCGCTGACTCCGCCCGCTTGACGCGTCCCTCAGCCTGGGCACGTGCATGCTGCAACACCTCCCAGGCGTCGATGGGCGGGCCGACCCGCCCGTCGACGGGCACGAGGCGCACGGCGACGCGCGCGATGGGGTCGAGCCGGTCCCCGTACTCGAGCCGGTTGGCGGCATCGCCCACCCCGCGGTCGACGATCTCCGGCGAGAAGCCGAACTGCTCACCGAGGCGCTGGAGCTCGCGCAGCGGGCCGTCATCCAGGGAGCGACCAGGCAGGCCCGGCACCAGCAGCCTGTCGGGTCGGTAGACCGTGGGGTGCGCAGGGGCGGCGCTGCCGATGACGGCTGCACCGTCGGGGGTGAGAACCGTGGCGTGGAAGCGCCGGAAGGCCGATGCCGGCACGCCGAAGATCGGGAAGTTCGGCGGGGCGCCTTCACGGTGCGAGGGGGTGTCACCGGCCGGGCTGTCGGGCGTCGTGTCGTCCATCTGCTGCTCCTCGGCCTGCCGGGTCGGGGGTGCGGGGCAACCCCGGACTCAGCGTAGTGATGATGCTCGTCGGTGAACAGGAGGCCAGGTCGCCGCCGGTGATACATCGACGCGGCGGGGCATGGCCCGGGCCGCCGTGACCGTCGGCGGACCCCCGGCATCCGTCCTCTCCGCGTGCAGCCCAGCAAGTATCCGGGCGCCCGTGTCGACGTGGCCCGGCTCCTCGGACGGACCGTGCGCATCAGGAGGGCTGCCGGCTCCCCTCCCACGTGGCGCCTTTCGTGGGGCGCGACGTGGCGGACCGGAGTGAGGGAACCGGATCGGCGCCGCGGGGACCCGGGGGACCCGATCGCGCCGACCGGTCTGGCCGACGTGTGGTGGTGACTCGGGAGGGGTCAGTCAGTGGATGCCGGGCTGCTCGGGGGCGCTTGGACCTCGTCGGCGTCGTGGTTGCGCACGCTGTCGATCGCCTCGGCAGCGACGGTCTTGGATGCCCGGAGCTTCTCCCCGGTCGCGCGCGCCGCGTCCGCCACCAGGTCGGCGACGACGGGGGCCGCCTTGGTGCGGGCTGCCTCCTTGGCGGTCGCGACCTGCTTCTGCACCGGCGCGGAGTGCCAGACCTTGCCCGAGGTGCGCGCGATCTGCTCGTAGCGCTGCTTGCCGGCGCGTGCCCCGAGCACGTACCCGACGGCCAGGCCGGCAATGAACGACAGCTTCATGGAGGATCCCTTCGTCGGCCACCGACCCTACCCGCAGCGTCGGGTGCCGGCTCGATTCGTGTCCGCCGCCTTTGCACCGCGGCATCCCCTTGCATGCCGAGTTCCGGATGCCGTGGGCACGGGGCCGCTCGCACGGCATAGCCTTGTCCCTGCTCGGGGCGCGCCCCGGGCGAGGAGGGCTCGCATAGTGGCCTAGTGCGGCGGTCTTGAAAACCGCTATGGCGGCAACGTCATCGTGGGTTCGAATCCCACGCCCTCCGCCACGGCCCGCGGGAGCGCGCGACCGCGGGCCATGGCGGAGGGCGGGGGTGACGGGGAGGCTCGAACGCAGTGAGAGCCGGAGTCCCACGCCCGGGTGGAGCGCGCGACCGCGGGGGGTGGCGGATGGCTGGGATGCTCGAACGCAGTGAGAGCCGGAGTCGCACGCCCGGAGTCCTCCACACGCGAGGGTGCGTGTTACGGCTGGATCTGGCTGGATCCGCGCACGATGAGGGTTGGTTCGAGCACCACGTGCTTGGGCGTGGAGGTGTCTCCGTCGATGCGGTCGAAGAGCATCTCGGCCACGAGGCCACCGATCTTCCCGACGTCCTGGCGGACCACGGTGAGCGGAGGATCGAGGAGGTCGGCGAGAGGGAAGTCATCGAAGCCGACCTGAGCGACGGACCGCCGCATCCCGCGCTCGGCAAGAGCCCGAACGGCACCGATCGAGAGGACGTTTCGGCCGGTGAAGACAGCAGTGGGGGGCTCGGCCAGATCCAGCAGCGCGGTCATCGCCGAGGTGGCGTCCTCGGCCGAGCGCAGCCCACCGATGACGAGAGCGGGGTCCGGGTACAGGCCGAGCGCGTCGTGGGCCGCGAGGAACCCGGCTCGCCGGTCATTGGCCGTCGTGATGGTGGTGAGGTCGAGCAGGGCGGCGACCCGACGATGGCCACCCTGTAGGAGCGCCTCCGTTGCCTGCCGGGCCCCGAGACGGTTGTCCACGGTGACCGAGTCGGCGTCGACTCCCTTGGGGGCCTGGTCCACGAAGACCGCGGGAGTGCCGGTGCGCAGCTCGGCGACGAGGTAGTCCTGGCGCTCGGTGGCGGGCATGATGACCAGCCCGTCGACCCGTCTGGTGATCAGGTCGTGCACCATCGCCTCCTCGCGATCGGCCCCCTCGTCCAGGCTGGCGGCGAGCACGGCGGTTCCTCGTGCTCGGGCGGTGTCCTCCAGGGCGCGGAGCAGCGCGGCGGAGAACGAGTTGGAGATGTCCTGCACCAGGGCGCCGATGAGGGTCGACCGGGCTCCGGTGCGCCGTAGGTTGCTCGCCGCGAGGTTGGGCCGGTAGTCCAGGCGATGGATCGCGGTGAGCACACGTTCGTGCACCTCGGGTGACACGCCGGTCTCGTCGTTGACGACGCGCGACACCGTCTTCAGGCTCACCCCCGCAAGCGCGGCCACCTCACGCATGGTGGGGCGCCCGCTCGACCCTGACAACGATGTCACATTCACACCACAATATGTAGTCCATGGGTTGACGTGAGCGCAAGGTAACGGTAAAACTACCTTTGACAACGTTGTCAGTGACGATGTCTCACCGACGCTCAAAGGAGAGTTCGCACCATGCCCATCCCTCACATTCCCTCTTCGCGCTCCACCCGTCGGGCCCTGGCGTGCGCAGGCATCGTCGGCCTCGCGCTCACCGCCACCGCCTGCAACCGGGAGAGCCCTTCGGCCACCAGCAGCAGCGGGGGTGAGGCGGAGGTCGGGGTCACCCTGATCACCAAGGACTCCACCAACCCGTTCTTCGTCGCCATGCAGAACGGTGCCAAGGCCGACGCCGGCAAGAACAACGTCAAGCTGACCATCGCCTCGGGCAAGCAGGAAGGTGACGACCAGGGTCAGATCACTGCCATCGAAGACGCCATCGCCCGCGGTGACAAGGGCATCCTCATCACACCGATGTCCACCGGCGTCAACGCCGCGATCAAGAAGGCCCGTGACGCGAAGCTGTTCGTCATCGCGCTCGACACCCCGCCCGACCCGGCCGACACCGTCGACATCACCTTCGCCACCGACAACCGTCTCGCCGGCAACCTCATCGGCAAGTGGGCGGCGGGCACCCTCGACGGGGGCCAGGCCACCATCGCCATGCTCGACCTCTTCGACGACAAGATCGTCTCGGTGGACTACAACCGGGACCAGGGCTTCCTCGAGGGCATGGGCATCGACGTGGCCGACCCCAAGAAGAACGGTGACGAGGCCAAGACCGGCAAGTACGCCGGCGGCAAGGGTGGCGACTACTCGATCATCTGCAACGAGGCCGGCAACGGCGCCGAGGACGGCGGCCGCAGCGCGATGGAGAAGTGCCTCGCGAAGAACCCCGGCATCAACGTGGTCTACACGATCAACGAGCCCACCGCGGTCGGTGCCAATGCCGCACTCGAGGCCGCCGGCAAGAAGGCCATCATCGTGTCGATCGACGGCGGCTGCGCCGGCGTCGGCTCGGTGAAGTCCGGCGTCATCGGCGCCACCGCCCAGCAGTACCCGCTGAAGATGGCGACGATGGGCATGGAGGCGATCGCCAAGGTCGCCCGTGGCGGCGAGGCGCCCAAGACCACTGACGGGCTCGACTTCTTCAACACCGGTGTCGCCCTCGTCACGGACAAGCCGGTTGACGGGGTCGACAGCATCGACACCGCCAAGGGCTCCGAGATCTGCTGGGGCAAGTGAGCATGAGCACCACCACTGGTTCCGCTGCTGCCGCCGAGTTCGCTCGGCGGCGGCAGTCGCCACTGCAGCAGGTGCAGCACCAGCTGCACGGGCGCCCCTGGCTCAGCCCGCTCTTCCTGCTGCTCGTCGCGTTCATCGGCTTCTTCATCGCCACCCCGACGTTCTTCACCGCCAACTCGATGGGCATCCTGTTCCAGCAGACCGCCATCGTGGCCGCGCTCGCCGTCGGGCAGACCCTGGTCATCCTCACCGCCGGCATCGACCTGTCGGTCGGCGCGATCATGGTGCTCTCGATGATGGTGATGGCGTCCCTCGCGAGCGATGGCGGCGTCCCCGGCATCCTCGCCCTGATCATCGGCATCGCACTGGCGACCGCGGCGGGGGCCCTGAACGGCTTTCTCGTCACCCGGATCAACCTGCCGCCGTTCATCGTGACCCTGGGCACCCTGAGCATCTTCACCGCCATCGCGCTCCTGTATTCCGGCGGCGCGAGCATCCAGGCCAACCGGTTGCCGGACCTGATGAACTTCCTCGGTCAAGGGTTCGGGGTCGGGGCCTTCAGGCTGACCTGGGGCATCGTCGTCGTGATCCTCATCTATGCCGTGATGGGGTTCGTGCTCTCCCAGACGGCTTGGGGTCGCTACGTGTATGCCGTGGGTGACGACCCCGAGTCGGCCCGCCTGTCCGGCGTGCCGAGCAAGCGGATGCTCCTCGCGGTCTACACCGTCGCCGGGCTCATCTACGGGCTCGCGGCGTGGATCCTCATCGGCCGCGCCGGCGCAGCCACTCCCAACGCCGTGCCGGACGCCAACCTCGCGAGCATCACCGCCGTCGTCATCGGTGGCACCAGCCTCTTCGGTGGTCGCGGCACGCTCGTCGGAACCCTCATCGGGGCGCTGCTCGTGCAGACGTTCGCGTTCGGTCTCTCCCAGCTCGGGGTCGACCAGCAGTGGCGCTACCTCGCGATCGGCGCGCTCGTCCTCATCGCGGTCGCCATCGACCAGTGGATCCGGAAGGTGAAGGCATGACCACCCTGGAACGACTCCCGCTCACCCACGATGCGATCCCCGAGAACCGGAGGCACATCTACGACGCCGACCCGATCCTCTCGGCTCGCGACATCGTCATCACCTTCGGGCGGGTCGTCGGCCTCGACGGTGTGAACCTCGACCTCTACCGGGGCGAGGTGCTTGCCGTCATCGGCGACAACGGTGCCGGCAAGTCGACGCTCATCAAGTGCATCACCGGGGCCTACCAGCCGGACTCGGGGCAGCTCGAGCTCGACGGTAAGCCGGTCACCTTCCGGAGGCCCCAGGACGCTCGGGAGGCAGGGATCGAGACGGTCTACCAGCAGCTTGCCGTCATCCCTGCGCTCGACATCGCGAGCAACCTCTACCTCGCCCGTGAGGAGCGCCGACCCGGTGTGCTGGGCTCGGTGTTCCGGATGCTCGACAAGAAGGGCATGAGCAAGCGTGCCGGCGAGGCCGTGCAGAAGCTCGGCATCCAGACGATCCAGAACATGGGTCAGGCGGTCGAGACGCTCTCCGGTGGCCAACGCCAGGCGGTGGCGGTGGCTCGCGCCGCGGCATTCGGGTCCAACGTCGTCGTCCTCGACGAGCCGACGGCGGCGCTCGGTGTCAAGGAGTCGGGCATGGTGCTCAACATGATCAAGCAGCTGCGCGACAACGGGCTGGCGGTGATCCTGATCAGCCACAACATGCCCCACGTGTGGGAGGTGGCGGACCGGATCCACATCCAGCGCCTCGGCGGGTGCGCCGGTGTCATCACGCCGTCGTCGCACGACATGGGCGACGGCGTCGCGATCATGACGGGCGCGAAGACGCTGGAGCCCTGAGCGACGCGGGACGCCGCACCTGGTGCAGTCCAGGCGCGGCGTCCCGTGCCGATCGCCCGCTCAGCACCACCTCCGGATGCCGTCTCCCCGCTCGGGCGGTCGGCGCCAACCCCGAGACCCCGGTCACCGGGGCCACCACCACCGACTCGCGCCGAGCGAGAGGGAAGGCAACCATCATGACCATCGTCGTCGGGTACACCCCGCGCCCGGAGGGCCTGGCCGCCCTCACCACCGCGATCGAGGAAGCCTCGCACAGGAGCGAGCGGCTCGTCGTCGTCAACACCGGGGCCAACGGTGACTTCAGCGACGCCAGCTTCGCCACCGCGCAGGACCTCGATGCGATCGACCTGCAGCTGAGCGAGAGGGGAGTCGAGCACGAGATCCGGCAACCAACTCGTGGCCTGCCGGCCGCGGAGGAGCTGCTCGACGTCGTCGACGAGGTGGGCGCCCGCCTGCTCGTCATCGGGCTGCGACGACGCAGCCCTGTCGGCAAGCTCATCACTGGCTCCACGGCTCAGCACGTGCTGCTCGATGCACCCTGCAACGTGCTCGCCGTGAAGGCGCCCGGTCCCACTGCGTGAACGCACTTCGTTGCACCCGGCGAGGTGGGAGAGGCCGTGCTAGGTTCGGTGCCGGTTGCAGCACCAGCACGTCCTCGTAGGTCCGAGCACCTCGCACCACCAGGGGTCCGGAGTTCGCATCCACGGTCGGCGCGACGTGCGCCGGCCGAGTGATCCACACAGAAAGAGTCACCACAGATATGGCACAGGGCACCGTGAAGTGGTTCAACGCCGAGAAGGGCTTCGGGTTCATCGAGCAGGATGGCGGGGGCCCGGACGTGTTCGTCCACTACTCCGCCATCGCGACCGAGGGCTACCGCAGTCTCGACGAGGCACAGCGAGTCGAGTTCGAGGTCACCCAGGGCCCCAAGGGTCCGCAGGCCGACGCCGTCCGCACCATCTGACCCAGATGTCCCAAGGCTCCTGACCCAGGAGTCCTCGTGAAGGCCCCTGCCCGGCATCCGGGTGGGGGCCTTCACGCACCCGGATGCCGGGCTGCGGGCTGCGGGGTGCGGGCTGCGCGAGTCAGCGGGCGGCGAGGATGGTGAGGAAGTCCTTGGCGATGGGGGCCGCCACAGTGCCACCGGTCTTGCCCTCCTCGACGAGCACGGCGAAGGCCACGTCGCCCTGGTACCCGATGAACCAGACACGGGGGAGGGCGCCAGGGGTGCTGCCGTGCTGGGCCGTTCCCGTCTTGCCGCGCACCGGGCCGCCCGGTGTGGAGCGCAGTGCCGCGCCCGTGCCGTTCGCGACGACCGAGGCCATCATCGATCGAATGTCGGCCACCGCCCCGCCGTCGAGCGCGACCGGTCTCAGCGCCGCCCCCCGCGGGTCGCGCACCAGCACAGGGGGGAGGAAGGTGCCCCGACCGACGCTGCCTGCCATCACCGCGAGCGAGAGCGGCGACGCCTCGTCCCGCCCCTGCCCGATGGCTGCGGCAGCGACATCGGTGCCACCCCTGGTCTGCGGGATGCTCCCGGCAAAGGCACCGTCGACCCCGACGGTGTCGCCCCAGCCGACGCCCACACCGAGGGCGCTGGCAGCTTTGCGAAGGTCCGTGCCCTCGAGCTTCGGTGACAAACCGACGAATGCCGTGTTGCACGAGTGCGTGAAGTCGTCGAAGAAGGTCGGCTTGCCCGCGATCGACTCACCTGCGTAGTTGCGGAACTCCCGCCCGTCGATGGTGGCGGACACGGGGCACGGCACGACCGAGGTGGGCGTGGTGATCCCGCGGGTGAGATAGGCGTAGGTCGTCGCCACCTTGAAGGTGGATCCCGGGGGGTACTTCCCAGTGATCGCCCGGTCGAAGCCTGAGGTCGGTGAGTTGGCCGATGCCAGAACCTCTCCGGTCTTCACGTCGAGGGCGACGACCGCACCGGGCACCGTGAGTCGTGCGTCGGCGAGGGCCTTCTCGGCGGCCTCCTGGACCGAGGGGTCCAGGGTCGTCTCGATGTCGGTGCCGTCCTCGGGCGCCTGCTCGAACAGCACGGCATCGGTGCTGGAGACGACGCTGATCCCGGGGGTGCCGGCCAGCCGCTCGTCGTACTGGCGCTGGAGGCCGCTGCGCCCGGCGGTGTCGCCCGCGGCATAGCGGCCGTCGCTCTTCTGAACCATCTCGGCCGTGACCTCGCCGACCGACCCGAGC
>JBDSNZ010000204.1:0-10790 GCA_039915055.1 Ornithinibacter sp. | reverse complement strand
CGAGCAGGTGCGGGCGAAGCGACCTTCCCGCACCGGACGTGCCGGAGGCGGCGACGACGGTGATGTCCTGCTCCTGGATCACCCCTGCGGCCAGTCCGGGGGCGAGAGCGAGGGAGACTGCGGTGGGGTAGCACCCGGGCACCGCCACTCGCCGCTGACCCCGAAGCTGATCACGCTGCTTCCCGCTCGGCGTGAGGAGCTCGGGGAGACCGTAGGGCCAGGAGCCGGCATACGGAGTGTCGTAGAAGGCGTTCCAGGCGGACCTGTCGCGCAGCCGGAAGTCGGCCCCGCAGTCGATGACGACGGCGTCGTCGTCGAGCTCGGCCGCGAGGGCGGCCGAGTGACCGTGCGGGAGTGCGAGGAACACCGCGTCGTGACCCGCGAGGGTGTCGGCGGTGGTGTCCTGGAGGACGCGGCCGGACAGCGGGGTGAGGTGCGGGTGGACCGCCCCAAGCGGTTGACCTGCAGTCGAGGATGCCGTGAGTGCGCCGATCTCGACCTCGGGGTGCCCCAGGAGGAGTCGGATGAGCTCGCCACCGGCATAGCCACTCGCCCCGGCGATCGCGATCCGAATCATGTGCATGACTATACAGACTTTGGATACTTCATACACACATTCTCGGCGGGGGCGCTCGAGGCTGTTCCCTGCTCGTCGACGCGGCCGGTGAGGAAGTGACCTATTGGTCGATTGTGCACGGCCGTGGGACGGCCCGGCCCGTGAGGAAGTGACCTATTGGTCGATGGTGCACGGGCCGAGGGTCAGGCGATGGGGTCCGCGTCACGCAGGACGAGGTCGAGCATCCGCTCCCCCGGCGCCAAGCCGCCCTCAGCCATGGCGCGCAACGACTCGCCCGTGTCGATACCGGCCCGCACGAACCGGCCCGACCACGCGTCGAGGTCCCCCGAGGCGAGGTCGAGCACCAGGTCGGTGACCTCGTCCTCGCTGGTCCACTGCGTGCGCCCGATGTGGGCGTCCATGGACCGGGTCATGTCGGTGCGCACCACCCCGGGCATGAGGTCGAAGGCCCGGATGCCGCGCTCCCACCCCGCGATGTGGGTGGCACCGGTGAGCCGCGCCAGTGCAGTCTTGCTCACGTTGTAGGCGCTGGCGTCGCCGGAGGCGCGCCGCGCGGCACCGCTGTTGAGGTTGATGATCCGTCCGCCCCCCGCCGCGAGCATGTGCGGCGCCACCAGCCAGGTCATGAGGTAGGGGCCGAGGACGTTGACCTCCTGGGTGCCCCACCACTGCTCGGGATCCGACGCGAAGACGTCGACCTCGCTGTCGATGACTCCGGCATTGTTGACGAGCAGGTCGATGCGGCCCTGCCGTTCGATGATCTCCTCCACCCACGCCGTGAGCGCGTCGCGGTCGGTGACCGGCGCCACCGCGCTGGACCCACGCTCCACCGCGTAGCCGGCGTCCTCGAGGGCGTTCGCGACGTGGTGGCCGATGCCCCTGCTGGCACCGGTCACGACGGCCACGAGGTGCCCGCCCTGGCCGGGGTCCGTCATGCCCGCTGCACCGCCCCGGTGGCCGAGGCGGCCGAGGCCAGGGCGGCGTCACGCAGGGCACTGACCTCCTCGGTCGTGAGGGTGCGGTCCGGGGCCCGGAAGACCATGTGGAAGGCCAACGACTTGTGGCCCTCGTCGACCTGGTCGCCGCGGTAGACGTCGAAGAGCGTGACCGACTCCAGGTGCTCTCCCGCCCCTTCCGTGAGGAGCCGTTGCACCTGCGCGGCAGGCACCGACTCCTCGACGACGAGCGCGACGTCGCTCTGGGCCATGGGGAAGCTGGTGAGGGTGCGTGCCTGCACCGTGCCCTCGGAGGCCGACGTGAGCACGTCGAGGTCCAGCTCGCCCCCGACGGTGCGCGCTGGCAGCCCCAGTGCCGCCAGGGCCTTGGGATGCAGCTCGCCGACGTGTCCCACCAGGGTTCCGTCACCGAGCGCGACTCGGGCACACCGCCCGGGGTGGAACGGCGCGACGGCATCGGCGCTCACCTCGAGCGCGAGGCCGAGGGCCTCACCGATCGTTCGCGCCACCTCGACGACGTCGGAGACATCGGCGGGTCGACCCGGACCCCACCAGCCCGCGCGGTCGCGGTCCCCCGCCATGAGCAGGGCGACGTGGCGCGGCTGTTGCGGCACGGCCTTCCGGATGGCCGCCAGCTTCTCCGGCGACGGGCGGATGCCGACCTCCTCGGTCGGTGCGGAACCCTGCGGCCCCTCCAGGGCCACGACGAGACCGACCTCGAAGATGGCCACGTCACGCGTGCCGCGGGCGACGTTGCGGCGCAGTGCATCCACCATCGTCGCGAGCACCCGGGTGCGCATCAGGGGCTGCTCGTCGGAGAGGGGGTTCGCGAGCCGCACCGTGCGCGCGACCTCGGCGGCGACATCGAGGCCCAACGCGGTGAACCGGTCAGCCCCGACGAACGGGGTGCTCCACACCTCGCTCAGTCCCTGCCCTGCGAGCACGACGGCGACGACTCGACGCACCCGCTGGGCGTGGGTGAGTCCGGCACCGCCGGGGGGTGTCGCGACGATCGAGGGGATGCGGTCATATCCGTGGATGCGAGCGACCTCCTCGACGAGGTCCTCGGCGCTGGTGAGGTCGGGGCGCCAGGTCGGTGGCACGACGGTGAGGGTTCCGTCCGAGTCCGTCACCGCGCAGCCGATCGACTCCAGGATGTCTATCACCGTCGATGCCGGGTAGTCGACGCCCACGATCCGTGACGGGAAGCTGACCGACATGGTGACCGGCGGCGGGATGGACGGCGCGCCCACGTCGGTGACGTCGAGATCCACGACCCCGCCGCCGTGCTCCACGAGGAGGTCGACGGCGAGCTGGGCCGCAGCAGCTGCGAGCATCGGGTCGACGCCGCGCTCGAAGCGCCGCGACGCCTCGGACGGAAGCCGGTGGCTGCGCGCGGTCCGAGCAACCGTGACGGGGTCGAAGTGCGCTGCCTCGATGAGGACGTCCGCGGTCGACGTGCCCACCTCCGTCTCGGCCCCACCCATGACACCGGCGATCGCGACGGCCCGCTCACCGCCCCCGTCGGTGATCAGCAGGTCTTCGGGCTGCAGCGCCCGGTCGACGTGGTCGAGGGTCGTGAGCCGCTCACCCGGGCGAGCACGCCGAACGACGACCGGCGCCGTCAGCGTTGCCAGGTCGAACGCGTGCAGCGGCTGGCCGAGACCGAGCATGACGTAGTTCGTGACGTCGACCGGCAACGAGATCGGGCGCATCCCGGCCTCGGTGAGGCGCACCGCCATCCAGCGCGGGGTCGGTGCCGCGACGTCGATGCCGCGCACCACGCGCGCGACGTAGCGGTCGCAGCCGTCACGACCACGAAGCGGCGCGTCATCGCGCAGCTCCACGGCGAACCCTCCCTCGGTGGCGTCCGGCGCCTTCGCGAGGAGGGCCGCGACGGGGTCGGTGAAGACGGCTCCGGTGGCGTGCGAGTACTCCCGCGCCACGCCACGGACCGAGAAGCAGTAGCCGCGGTCAGGAGTGACGTTGACCTCGACCGTCTCCCGGTCCAGGCCGAGGAGCACGATGGCGTCGGCGCCGGGGGTGAGCGAGGCCACGGTCTCGGGGTCTGCCGCGAACTTCCGGGTCAGCACGAGGATGCCGTCGTGGTCCTCCCCGATGCCGAGCTCGCGCTCGGAGCAGATCATGCCGGCCGACACGTGGCCGTAGGTCTTGCGCGCGCCGACGGTGAGCGGGCCCTGGGGAGTCGTGATCACTCCGCCTGGGAGGATGACGACGACGAGGTCATCGACCTCGAAGTTGTGGGCGCCGCACACGATGCCCTGGGGCTCCCCGGTGCCGTTGGCGTCACCGACGTCGACCGTGCACCAGTTGATCGTCTTGCCGTTCTTCTGTGGCTCGGCCACCAGGCTGAGCACCCGGCCGACGACGAGCGGTCCGGTGACCCCGGCCGTGTGCAGCCCCTCCTCCTCCAGCCCGACCCGCACGAGGTCAGCGGCCACCTGCTCACCGGAGGCGCTCTGGGGCACGGCCACGTAGTCGCGCAGCCAGTCGATCGGAACGCGCATCAGATCTCCATCCCGAACTGTGCGTCGAAGCGCACGTCACCCTCGATCATGTCTCGCATGTCACTCACACCCGTGCGGAACATCAGCGCACGGTCGATGCCCATGCCGAAGGCGAAGCCGGTGTAGCGGTCGGCGTCGACCCCGCAGGCGGTGAGGACGTTGCGGTTGACCATGCCGCAGCCCCCCCACTCGATCCAGCCGGTGCCCTTGCACGCGCGGCAGTCCGGGTCCTCGCCCCGACAGACGAAGCAGCGCAGGTCCATCTCGGCGCTCGGCTCGGTGAACGGGAAGAACGACGGGCGCAGGCGGGTGGTGATCCCCTCCCCGAAGAGCTCTGTCGCGAGGCGGTCCAGGGTGCCCTTCAGGTGCGCCATGGTGATGCCCTCGTCGACGGCCAGCCCCTCGACCTGGTGGAACGCCGGCATGTGGGTGGCGTCGAGCTCGTCGGTGCGGAACACCCGCCCGATCGCGGCGACGTAGACCGGGACCCCGCGCTCGAGGAGGGTGCGGGCCTGAACCGGCGAGGTGTGCGTGCGCAGCACCAGCCCCCCGTCGGGCGGGTCGACGTAGAACGTGTCCTGCATCTGGCGCGCGGGGTGGTCCGCGTCGAAGTTGAGGGCGTCGAAGTTGAACCACTCCGCCTCGATCTCCGGGCCCTCGGCGATCTCCCACCCCATCCCCACGAACAGGTCGGCGATGCGTTCGGACATCATCTCGATCGGGTGGCGCCGACCCAGCGGGCGGCGACCGGTGGGCAGTGTGACGTCGACGGACTCCTCGGTGAGGATGCGTTCGTCGCGCTCTGCCTCGAGCTCGGCCTGACGGGCCGTGAACGCCTGCGCGACCCGGCCGCGAGCCGAGCCGACCCGCTTGCCGGCATCAGCCTTCGCGCTCGGGGGCAGTGCGCCGATCTCCCGGTTGGCGAGAGCGAGGGCACTCCTGTCGCCCTGGTGGGTGGTGCGAGCGGCCTTGAGGTCCGCGAGCGAGGTCGCAGTCGTGGCGGCGGCCAGCGCAGCCGTCACGGCATCCTCGACGGCCTGCGGGTCCAGCGCGGCGACCTCGACGGGGTCGTAGCTGGTGTTGGGTCCAGACATGGGGGGTCCACTTCAGGCGGGGGTGGGGCGCGCCCGAGTCTAGGAGGTCGGGCGCCGACGGGACCCCGGTGGTCACTGCTGCGGCCGGGCCAGCGCTGCAGCGGATGCCGTGCGGAAGGGGATGCCGGATCACCCCTCGGTGACCTGGAAGGCGCGGCTCCCCCCGGCCTGACGCACGCGAACCACGGTGAGCCCCGCCACGGCGATCAGCACGCCGATCACCGCGACCGCGACGAAACCGCCCCCGAAGCCGAACCGGTCGATCGCCACACCGGCCAACGGCGCGCCCATCGCCCCACCAGCAGTCATGAACGAGCCGTGCCACCCCATCGCCTCCCCGCGCACCTCGGCCGGCACGAGGCGACTGGACTGGTCGATCGTCGCGGTGATCGTCGGTGCGCAGAGCAGGCCCGCCACGAAGCTGATCGCGGCCAGACTCCACGGGGAGGTGGCGAGCGCCATCGGCGCTGTCACGACGGCCAGCGCAGCGAGCAGCCAGAAGGGCGAGATCGGTCGGTGCAGCGCGCCGTAGAGGAGCCCGCCGATGAGTGACCCCGCACCCCACAGCACGAGCACGAGGCCGATCCGCGAGGTGGCGTCGAAGTCACGCATCGCGGCGACGATGGAGATGTCCGAGCCACCGAGGACCACCGTCGAGGCCATTGCGGTGAGGCACATCGCGAGGAAGGGGAGCCTGAACCACGATGCTCGGGGCCCGGCCGTCGCGGGCGCTGCCCGTTCCGTGTCGCTGCGCAGCGGCGGGTTGACCACCCACATGGCGGCCCCCGCGAGGACGCCCAGCATCTGTGTGGTGAACAGGACCCACGCGGTGGACCACTGCGTGGCTGCCCACACGGCCAGGGCCGGGGCCACCATGAACGACAGCTCCACAGCAGCGGAGTCCAACGAGATCGCGGTGCGCCGGTCTGCCTCGGGGACGGCTGCGATGACGGCCTGCCGGGTGATGGAGAAGGTGGGGACGACGAACAGCCCGGCGAGCAGCGCGAGGGCGAAGAGGGGCCAGTAGCCGACGAAGGGCGCGATGCTCCAGCACACGAGCGCGACGACGATCGAGGGTGCGACGACCCTCCGGAGGCCGTGACGGTCCAGCAGCTTCCCGCGCCACGGCCCACTGACCGCGATGGCCACGGTGGCAACGGCCGTCAGGAGCCCGGCAGCGGCGTAGGACCGGCCCAAGGTCGTCACGACGTGCACGGTCAGCAGGATGCCCCCGGCGAACACCGGTCCGCGCACGAGGGTGCCCAGCAC
This sequence comes from Ornithinibacter sp., assembly GCA_039915055.1. Classification (GTDB taxonomy): domain Bacteria; phylum Actinomycetota; class Actinomycetes; order Actinomycetales; family Dermatophilaceae; genus Fodinibacter. The sequence continues at coordinate 4,366 of JBDSNZ010000204.1, read as the reverse complement.
CAGCACCTGTCGCAACGGCCTGCTGGCCAGCGCCCGGCGGTAGGGCGCGAAGGACACAGAGGGCACGGGGGACACTCTGACACCCCGGTGGGAGACCCGCCATCCGGGCGTCGTGCGCCGGGGCAGATCTTTTGACCTGGTCAAGAAACGGTGCCACGGTGGGGTGGTGACGACGTAACCGAATCCCACGTGAGCAAGGAGAAACCATGACGACCACCGATCCGTATGCAGAGGGCTCAGCGCTGGGCACCCCCACGGGCTCGACGATGGCGAACGGGGCCCCCGCCGAGAACGACCAGCACAGCCTGAGCCTGTCCCCGAACGGGCCGTTGCTGCTCCACGACGTCCACCTGCTCGACACCCTCGCGCACTTCAACCGCGAGAACATCCCCGAGCGCAAGCCGCACGCGAAGGGGTCAGGGGCCTTCGGCACCTTCGAGTGCACCGAGGACATCTCGCGCTTCACCAAGGCCGCGGTGTTCCAGCAGGGTGCGAGCGTGCGCACGCTGGCGCGGTTCTCCACCGTGGCAGGTGAGCTGGGGTCCCCCGACACCTGGCGGGACGTGCGCGGGTTCGCGCTGCGCTTCTACACCGAGCAGGGCAACTGGGACATGGTCGGCAACAACACGCCGGTCTTCTTCCTCCGCGACCCGATGAAGTTCCCGCACTTCATCCGGAGCCAGAAGCGGCTGGCCGACTCCGGCCTGCGCGACGGCACCATGCAGTGGGACTTCTGGACCAACTCCCCCGAGTCCGCGCACCAGGTCACGTACCTCATGGGTGATCGCGGCCTCCCCCGCTCCTGGCGCACGATGAACGGCTACGGCTCCCACACCTACATGTTCAGCAACGCCGACGGCGAGCGGTTCTGGGTGAAGTTCCACTTCAAGAGCGACCAGGGCATCGACAACCTCACGAACGAGGAGGCGGAGAAGCTGGCGGGGGCGGACGCCGACGCCCACCGTCGCGACCTCTTCGAGGCGATCGAGCGTGGCGACCACCCGAGCTGGACGCTGCACATCCAGGTCATGCCGTACGAGGACGCGAAGGACTACCGGTTCAACCCCTTCGACCTCACCAAGACCTGGCCGCACGGGGACTACCCGCTCATCAAGGTGGGGACGTTCACGCTGAACGAGAACCCGGTGAACCACTTCGCCCAGATCGAGCAGGCCTCCTTCGCGCCCAGCAACATCGTTCCGGGCATCGGGTTCTCCCCCGACAAGATGCTGCTCGCGCGGGTCTTCTCCTACGCCGACGCCCACCGCGCGCGGCTGGGTCCCAACTTCCACCAGCTGCCGGTCAACCACTCGATCGTCGCGGACGAGAACCACCTCGTGTTCGACGGCCCGATGAACTACGAGGTCAAGGGCGGCCCGACCTACATCCCGAACTCCTCGGGGCGTGGCCACGCCGACACCCAGGGCGCGGTCGCCGAGGGGTGGGAGGCTGACGGGCAGATGGTGCGCCAGGCGTACGTGCTGCACGCCGAGGACGACGACTGGTCCCAGCCCGGCACGCTCGTGCGCGAGGTCTTCGACGAGGCGCAGCGAGACCGCTTCGTGGAGACCGTGGCCGGAGCCCTGGATGGAGTGCGTGAGGACGTCCTGGAGCGGGCCTTCGCCTACTGGAAGCACGTCGATGCAGGGGTGGGCCAGCGCATCGAGGACACGGTCCGCGCCGGCGCCGGCGCAGCCATCCCCGGCATGGAGGACGAGGACGTCACCAGCACGGTCGAGACTCCCGGCGGGTCGCACGCCTGACACCCGGCTGCCCCGGCCGGGGCACCTGAGCGGTCAGGGCACGTCGGGCACCTCCGGGAAGGTGGCGCGCAACAGCGCGCCACCTTCTGGCGCGGTCTCGACCCGGACCACTCCGCCGTGGGCCTCCACCAGGCCCCGCACGAGGAACAACCCCAACCCGGTGCCGTGCTTGGCGCCGGCCTGCCAGAAGCGGGAGAAGGCCAGCTCGCGGTGCTCGTCGGCGATGCCCCCGCCGTCATCGGCGACGATGAGGTCGACCGCCGGTCCGCCGCCGTGCTGCGAGAGAGAGGCGCCGAGACGGACGGAGCGGGTGGAGTGCCGCAGCGCGTTCTCCACGAGGTTGCTGACGATCTGGTCGAGACGATCGGGGTCGGCCCACATCGACGGCAGACCCTCTGGCACGTCAAGGACGAAGCGCTCCCGCTCCGTGCCGGACGCGACGCGACGCTCGACCTGCGAGACGAGCACCTGCGCGACGTCTAGAGGTTGGGGGTGCACGGTGAGCAGCCGCGCATCGATGCGTGAGGCGTCGAGCAGCTCGGTGATCAGGCGGGTCAGCCGACCGGCATCCGCCTCGATCGTCTCGAGCATGAGGCGCTTCTGGTCGTCGGTGAACCGGTCCCAGTTGCGCAGCAGGGTGGAGGAGAAGCCCATCACTCCCGTCAGCGGCGAGCGCAGCTCGTGCGCGACCACGGTGAGCAGCGCGGCGCTCTCGGCCTCGGCGCGACGGCGCCCCTCGGCGTCGCGCAGACCGAGCACGACCCCCTCCACAGGAGCCCCGCGTGCCGACCTCACGTACTTGGCCGTGACGAGCACCTCCCGCCCGGTGGGGAGCACGAGCAGGCGCTCCCGGTGACCGGTCCGCGTCCGCAACCCACCCCACGGGTCGCTCAGCGCCCACCACGAGGCGCCGGTCAGGTCCTGCAGCGGCAGGGACTGCGTGATGTCCCTGCCCACCACGTCGTCCGCGGGCAGGCCGACGATCCGTTCTGCGGCAGAGTTCATGAACTTCACGATGCGGTCCTCGCCGACGGCCGCAACGAGACCGTCCGGCAGGAACTCCAGCCCGTGCTCCGCCAGGTCCGGCGGGAGCATGAAGCGGGGCGACATGGCGCGAAGGTTACCGCGGACCAGCCCCGGGGCGCCTGACCCCTGCCGACGCGAACAGGCACAGCGTCGCAGCCATCGCGAGGTTGAGCGACTCCGCGCGTCCGTGGAGGGGGACGCGGACGACGTCGTCGCAGAGCGCGCACACCTCCGCGCTGAGCCCGTTCGCCTCGTTGCCCATGACCCAGCAGTGCGGCGGGGTGAGGTCCGCATCGGGCAGCAGCGTGCTGCCCCCACCGTCTGCCGCATACGTGCGGATGCCGTGTGCCGCCAAGGTGCTCAGCGTCGCCTCCAGGTCGAGCCCGGTCACCACCGGCAGGTGGAAGATCGAGCCAGCGGTCGAGCGAATCACCTTCGGGGCGTTGACGTCCACCGACTCCGTCGTGACGAGGACTGCGTCGGCGCCAGCAGCATCGGCACCCCTGATGACGGTGCCGGCGTTCCCCGGGTCCCGGACCTGGCTCAGGAGCACGAGCAGCCGAGGCCGCGACTCCAGCACCTCCGCCAGGGTCGGGCGCGCGATGTCGAGCACGGCGAGCACCCCTTGCGGGGTGTCAGCCTCACCCATCGCGTCGAGCACCTCGCCGCTGACCTCGTGGACCCACAGGTCGGCCTCGCGGGCCGGCTCGATGATGTCGGCCGCGTAGCGCTGCGCGGCCTCGGGGGTGACGTAGAGGTCACGAACTCGCCCGGCGGCACACCGCACCGCCTCCCGGACCCCCTGGGGCCCTTCGACGACGAAGCGGCCGGTGCGCTCACGCACCGGCCGCCTCGAGAGCGACGCGACCGCCCGGACCCGGTCTGCCCGGGGGTTGGTCAGCACCTGTCGCGGCTCAGGCAGAGGCCTTGGCCGGCACCTGGGCGGGCTGGTGGACCTTGGCGATCTCGACGAGCGCGGCGAACGCGGCCTCGTCGTTGACAGCGAGCTCAGCCAGCATCCGGCGGTCGACCTCGATCTCCGCGGCCTTCAGGCCCTGGATGAACCGGTTGTAGGTCATGCCGTTGGCGCGGGCCGCAGCGTTGATCCGCTGGATCCACAGCCGACGGAAGTCACCCTTGCGGGCGCGCCGGTCGCGGTAGCTGTAGCCGAGGCTGTGCTGGACCTGCTCCTTGGCCTTGCGGTAGAGGCGCGAGCGCTGCCCGCGGTAACCACTGGCGCGCTCGAGGACGACCCGGCGCTTCTTCTGGGCATTGACTGCCCGCTTCACGCGTGCCACGTGAGTTCTCCTTGCTGTCTGGCGAAATCTGGGGTGGGGGGCGGCTCAGCGGCCGAGAAGCTTCTTGATCTTCTTGACGTCGTTCTCCGACACGAGGATGTCCCGGGAGAGGGCGCGAGCCTTCTGCGGGGACTTCTCGTGGAACTTGTGGACGTGCCCGGCCTGCTCACGCATGATCTTGCCGGTCCCGGTCACCCGGAAGCGCTTCTTGGCGCCGCTGTGTGTCTTGTTCTTCGGCATGGTGCCGATCTCCTTGCGGTTCGGTGTGCAGAGGTTCGG
>JBDSNZ010000138.1:0-6631 GCA_039915055.1 Ornithinibacter sp. | reverse complement strand
CGCTCGTAGCCGGTCACCGCCAGGGCCGTCGCCGCATCGGGCATCGACAGCCGGTTGACCCCCAGGTGGGCGCGCAGCTTCGGCCACGAGATCTCCCGGTCGCCGGGCACCAACACGAACAGGTGGTCCCCCTCGCCGCGGCGCACCACCAGGGTCTTGATGATGTCGCGCGGCTGCACACCCCGAGCGGCGGCGGCCTCCTGCAGCGCGCACCGGCCCGTGACGACTGACCACCGGAGCCAGTCCGGATGCCGTTGCTGCCGCCACCGCGCGCTGTTCGCCATCGCTCATGTGCGTCAGGCTACGACCCTTCCCAGCGTCTGGCACCCGAGACAATCCGGCCGCCCCTGCGGCCCCGCAGCCGGTCACCAGGTGATGACATTGACCCATGTCCACCACGCAGCGCGAGGGAACCGCCGCCACGGGCTTTCGGCGGATGTGGCACGACCTCGACCTCGTCGGGCGTGACGAGGACACGGGCGGCTACGAGCGCTTCGCCTGGACCCGCACCGACCACGACCTCCGCGAGTGGTTCGCCGGCGAATGCGCCGGCCGAGGTCTGGACCTGACCACCGACCGCATGGGCAACCAGTGGGCCTGGTGGGGTGACCCCGACGCGGCGGTGAGCGTCGGTGACCCGGGTGTGGTCATCGGCTCACACCTCGACTCCGTCCCGAACGGCGGGGCCTTCGACGGGCCGCTGGGCGTCGTCGGTGCGCTGGCCGCAATCGATGCGCTGCAAGAGAAGGGTTTTGAGCCCCAGAGGCCTGTTGGCGTGGTCAACTTCGTCGACGAGGAGGGGGCTCGTTTCGGCGTTGCCTGCGCGGGCTCGCGCGTCATCACGGGTGCCCTGGGTGCCGACCGGGCGCGAGGGCTCAAGGATGCGAACGGCATCACGATGGCGGAGGCCATGCGCAGTGCCGGGAGGGACCCGGGGTCGCTCGGCCGGGACGAGGAGGCGCTCGCCCGGATCGGTGCGTTCGTCGAGCTGCACGTCGAGCAGGGCAAGAGCCTCGTCGACCTCGGGCACGCCGTGGGGGTCGGGAGCGACATCTGGCCGCACGGCCGCTGGCGCCTGGACGTGCCGGGAGAGGCGAACCACGCCGGAACGACGGCCCTCGCCGACCGTGAGGACGCGATGCTCGGACTCGCCGCGGCGATCATCGCCGCCCGTCGCGCGGCAGAGGCCAACGGCTGCGTCGCGACCGTCGGCAAGGTCCACGTCACCCCCGGCGGGATCAACGCCATCGCAAGCTGCGCCACGGGATGGCTCGACGCGCGGGGGGCCGACTCCGACGCCGTCCTGCGCGTCATCGAGGAGGTGCGCTCTGTCGCCAACGACTTCGACGCCCTCCTCACCCAGGAGTCATGGACACCGACGACCGACTTCGACCCGGTCCTGGTGCGCCGGTTGTCGACCGTGCTCGGTGGGCTGCCCGTCCTGGGCACCGGCGCCGGTCACGACGCCGGCATCCTCGCCAACGACGGCATCCGGTCGGCCATGCTGTTCGTGCGCAACCCGACCGGTGTCTCGCACTCCCCGGATGAGTGGGCGTCGGCCGACGACTGCATCGCAGGGATCGCGGCGCTGGCCGACGTCGTCTCGGACCTGGCTGGTGCGAGCGGGTGAGCACGTTCTGGTGTGAGCACGCGATGCTCCCCGACGGTCACCGTCGCTCCGTGCGGCTCCTCGTCAGCGAGGGCCGGATCACGCAGGTCCTGCCGTCTGCGCCCGCCGAGCCCGGCGACACCGTCCTGCGCGGGATGGTGCTCCCGGGCTTCGCCAACGGGCACAGCCACACCTTCCACCGCGCGCTGCGGGGGCGAACCCACGACGACGGTGGCAACTTCTGGACCTGGCGCAATGCGATGTATGCCGTGACGCACCGGTTGGACCCGAAGACCTTCCACGCACTCGCGAGGGCCGTCTTCGCCGAGATGGTGCTCGCGGGCTACACGGCGGTCGGGGAGTTCCACTACGTCCACCATGCCCCCGGGGGTCGACGCCACGACGACCCCAACCTCATGGGAAGGGCACTGGTCAGCGCAGCTCGGGAGGCCGGCATCCGCCTGACGTTGTTGGACACGGCATACCTCGCCGGGGGACTCACCGCTGACGGCCACCTTCCGCTGGACGAGGTGCAGCAACGCTTCTCCGACGGGACGGTGGGCGCATGGGCCCACCGGGTCGCCGATCTCTCCGGCGACGACACCACGCGGATCGGAGTGGCCGTGCACTCCGTGCGTGCCGTCCCGAGGGCTGACCTGGCCGCCGTGGGCGACCTCGCAGCGAGCCGCGGCATGCCGCTCCACATCCACCTGTCGGAGCAGCCCGGCGAGAACCTCGCGTGTGAGGGGTTCTACGGCTGCTCACCCACCGAGCTGCTCGCCAGCGAGGGGCTGCTCACGACCGCCACCACGGCCGTGCACGCAACTCATCTCTCCGAGAAAGATATTCGACTTCTCGGGGATGCGGGCACAACGGCCTGCTTCTGCCCGACCACGGAGCGGGACCTCGCGGACGGCATCGGCCCGGCCCGCCACCTGCACGACGCGGGTGTCTCGATCAGCCTCGGCTCCGACCAGCACGCGGTGATCGACCCGTTCGAGGAGGTGCGCGGGGTGGAGATGAACGAGAGGCTCGACAGCCTCGAACGCGGCCGCTTCAGCCCTCGCGACCTCCTCGCGATGGGGAGCCTTTTCGGCTACCGCTCCCTCGGCTGGCAGGACGGTGGCCTGATCGCGACGGGTCACCTGGCTGACCTCGTCGCCGTGCGGTTGGACAGCCCACGCACCGCTGGCACCGGGCCGGAGGGCGTCCTGTATGCCGCGACGTCGGCCGATGTCTGCGACGTGGTCGTCGGTGGCAGCCGAGTAGTCGAGGACGGAAGACACCGGATGGGCGACGTCGGACTCCTGCTCCGCGACGCGATCGCCGAGGTCCGCGGGTGAGTGGCTCGACGGTTGTCACCGGCATCGGTCGGCTGGTCACCTGCGCGGGGCGCGACGGGGACGTGTCCGCGGCGGAGCGGGCGATCCCGGCCGAGGACCGGCTGGGCGAGCGGCTCGATGCCGCGGTCGTCGTCGGGGACGGCCGCGTGCTCTGGGTGGGGGCGTCGTCGCAGGCGCCGGCCGCCGACGAGCGGATCGACGTCGGTGGCAGGGCTGTCGTCCCCGGGTTCGTCGACAGCCACAGCCACCTCGTCTATGCGGGCGACCGGTCGGCCGAGTTCACGGCACGGATGGCTGGGGTCCCCTACGACGGTGGGGGGATCGGGGTCTCCGTCGCGGCGACACACGCCGCCAGCGACGAGGAGCTGCGGGCTCTGCTGCGCGCACGCGTTGACGAGATGCGAGCCCTGGGGACGACGACCATCGAGGTGAAGAGTGGCTACGGCCTCACGCTGGAGGACGAGGTCCGGTCGCTGCGACTGGCTGGCGAGGTGACCGAGGAGACGACGTTCCTCGGGGCGCACGTCGTGCCACCCGACGCGCGCGACGACCGCGCGGCATACCTCGACCTCGTGTGTGGGCCGATGCTCGATGCCTGCGCGCCCCACGCGCGATGGGTGGACGTGTTCTGTGAGCCGTCCTCGCCGCACGCCTTCACCGGCGAGGAGTCCCGTGCCGTGCTGCTGGCCGGGCGAGCAGCCGGGCTCGGCCTGCGGGTCCACGGCAACCAGCTCGGACCCGGCCCGGGAGTCGGGCTCGCGGTCGAGCTGGGGGCGGCGAGCGTCGACCACTGCACCTTCCTGGACGACACCGACGTCGACGACCTCGTCGGAGCCGCCGGCACCACGGTCGCCACATTGCTTCCGGGAGTCGAGTTCTCGACGCGCTCCCCCTACCCCGATGCCCGCCGGCTGGTCGACGCCGGAGTCGACGTCGCGCTGGCCAGCGACTGCAACCCCGGCACCTGCAACACGGCATCCATGCCGTTCGTCATCGCCCTCGCCGTGCGCGAGATGCGGATGACTGCCGCCGAGGCACTCGTCGCGGCGACGGTGGGTGGCGCCAGGGCGTTGCGCCGCGACGACATCGGTCGGATCGCGGTGGGCTCACGCGCGCACCTCACAGTGCTCGACGCACCCGGGCACGAGCACCTCGCCTACCGGCCGGGCATGCCGATCGCCCGGGCGCTCGACCTGCCCTGACCTCCTCGACGGGGGAGGGTCCGGGTCAGACGGGCTCCTCCACGAGGTCGGCCGGGAGGTGGCCCGCCGACTTCGCGTAGTACTCGGCGGCCTTGCGAGTGGTCAGCGTCTTGGCCGCACCGACCGCGAGCCCGGTGAGGGCTGCATACGCGATGGCCTTCAGGAGAGGGGCCTCGGGGCTCTTGGGGTTGATGTGGTCCTGACCGGCCCTGGACCAGATGGCATCGACGACCTTGGTCGCGAGGATGCCGGCGAGGATGGCTCCACCGGTGCCCATGATCTTCCACGTGGCGTTTCCCATGAGGTTCCTCCGAGAGCTCGAGGTGCAGCCGGGCAGATCGCCCAGCACGGACTGTCGCCACCCTAACCCGGCTCGGCTATGCTCAGAACGTCCAACGACAGGGGAGCGCCCCAAAGCGCTGAGAGTGCGGTCCGCCGCAGACCCTCGAACCTGATCCGGTTAGCACCGGTGGAGGGAGTCGGGAAATCTCAGGTGCGCACCCGGCAAACCCACGGGTCCACCCGTGACGTGCCGGGAGTGCACCTCTCCGAGGTATCCAACCGGAACCACGGGAGAATGCAATGGCATCACAGACGCAGCAGGCGCCCACCCGGCGCTCCATCACCGCGACCCGCCCGATGTTGGGGTGGCGCACGGTCGACATCCTCACGATCGCCTTCCTCGGTGCGGCGCTCGGCGTCGCGTTCTGGGGGTGGGGGATCTTCTACAACGGCCCGATCACCGCGCTGAAGATCGGCTACGCCCCGCTCATGGGGCTCTTCGTGGGGCCGTGGTTCATGGCAGGGGTGATCGGCGGCCTGGTCGTCCGCCGACCCGGCGCGGCGCTGTTCTGCGAGGTCGTCGCGGCGCTCGTCTCGATGCTGCCCGGCACCGAGTGGGGCGCGACCGTGCTCATCTCCGGCATCCTTCAGGGCCTCGGCGCGGAGCTGGCCTTCGCGATCTTCGGCTACAAGCTCTTCGGCGTCGGCGTGGCAGCCCTCGCCGGCGCGCTGTCGGCTCCGCTGGAGTGGGGGTTCGAGGTGATGAAGTTCCCTGCGTCGTGGGCCGACGTGCCGGTGCTCTCGGTGCTGGCGAACGGTGGCGGCTGGTATGCCGAGTGGGTCATGACCGACAAGCTCGTCTACCTCGCGGCGATGGTGGCCTCCGGGGCGCTGATCGCCGGTGGGGTGGGCTGGCTGCTGGTGCGGGCGTTGGCCCGAGCTGGGGCGCTCTCGGCCTTCCCCGCCGGGCAGGAACATCGGGAGCACCACGCTGTCTGAGCAGGTGGCTGCGCCGCCCCGCGGGCGGATTGAGGTCCGCGGGCTCACCTGGCGACCCTTCGGCCGTCGCGAACCGGTGCTGCGAGAGGTGACCCTGGTGATCGAGCCGGGGGAGCGGGTGCTGCTCGTCGGGCCCTCCGGCTCGGGCAAGTCCACCCTGCTGCGGGCCCTCGCCGGGCTGTTGGAGACGGCGGATGCCGGTGAGGTCAGCGGGTCGGTGCTGGTCGACGGCGCGGCGCCCGGTGCCAGGCCGGGTGCGGTGGGCCTGGTGCTCCAGGAGCCGGGGGCCGGGGTGGTGGCTGCCACGGTGGCGCGAGACGTCGCCTTCGGGCCGGAGAACGTCGCGATGCCGCGCGGCGCGATGCCGGCGGTCGTCGCCTCGGCACTGGCGTCCGTCGGCCTGGGTGACCTGCCGGTCGACACCCCGACGTCGGCGCTCTCCGGTGGGCAGACCCAACGACTCGCCCTGGCGGGCACGCTCGCGCTGGACCCGTCGGTGGTGCTCCTCGACGAACCGACCGCGATGCTCGACCCCGCATCGGCGCGCGACGTGCGCGATGCCGTGGCCGCGCTGACCCTCGGTCAGGGGTGGCCAGGTGCCCTTCAGCGTTCCCCGGCAGCGGCACCTGGCCACCCTTCACCGACGCTCGTCGTCGTCGAGCACGTCATCGGGCCGTGGGTCGACCTCGTCGAGCGGCTGGTGGTGCTCGATGACGACGGCCGGGTGGTTGCCGACGGCCCGGTGCGCGAGGTGCTCGATCTCCAGCGGGGCCGGTTGCTCGACATGGGTATATGGGTGCCGGACGAGCCGCCCCCGGAGCCGGTGGCTGTCGACCCGCTCCTGGTCGCTCCGTGGCAGACCGTGGCGGATGCTGCGCTGGTGGCTGGACCACTCGTGGTGGAGCGCACGACGCGCCTGCTCGACGGGAGCGCCCGCCGGGCCCGGTCTGCCGTGGTGGGACAGCGGATCGAGGCCACGGCGGGAAGCCTCACCGTGCTCGTCGGCCCGAGCGGCTCGGGCAAGTCGACGGTGCTCCATGCCCTCGCCGGTTTCCTCATCCCGACGGAGGAGGGAGCGGTCGCGGTCCGCACGCCGGAGCGCGCCCCCGCGCGAAGAAGTGACCTATTGGTCGATTCTGCACACCCCGTCCCGAGCAGAAGTGACCTATTGGTCGATTCTTCACACCCGGGGGAGC
>JBDSNZ010000136.1:0-21679 GCA_039915055.1 Ornithinibacter sp. | reverse complement strand
GGCTCGATGTGCAGGGTCAGCCCGTCCAGCGCCGCGACGCCTCCGTAGGAGCGCCGCAGGTCGGTGAGCCGCACGGGGGTCCCGCGGGTGGCCTCGGTCATGGGGTGGGCTCCTCGGTTGGTGACGGGGGGCGTCGGCGCAGCCTGGCGAGGGCTGACGTGCCCGGCGGACGGCTGCCGACGAACGACATGGCGAACAGCACCAGGAACGCGAAGACGAGCGAGGCCAGGCCCACCGCGACCGACATCTTCGCGTCGGACTTGCCGATCTCGTACATCGCGACCTGGAGGTTCTTCTTGCTGAAGAGGCTGGCGATGGTGAACTCGCCGAGTACCAGGGCCACGGCGAGGAAGGAGGCGGAGAGCACGGCGGTGCGCAGGTTGGGCAGCACCACGCGCCAGAGCACGGTCACCCAGCCGGCCCCCAGCGAGCGAGCCGCCTCGGCGAGGGTCGTGACGTCGATCGAGCGCAGACCGGCATCGATCGACCGATAGGCGTAGGGCAGCACGAGCACGACGTAGGCGAGGCCGAGCCAGATGGTCGAGGAGCCGAGGAGGTAGTAGACCCAGGCGTAGATCGGTGTGAGACCGACCACGAGCACGATCGCCGGAACGGTGAGCGGCAGCAGGCAGATGAACTCCACGGTGCGGGACATCCCGGGCACGCGCAGCCGGACCCAGGTCATCGTCGGCACGAGCAGCAGCAGCATGACGAGGACCGTCAGCACCGCCAGGCCGATCGAGGCGATGAAGCCCTCGCGCAGGGCCGGGTAGTCGGCGGTGATCGTGTTCACGTCCAGGAGGGTTCGCCAGGTCTTGCCGGATCGGCCCGTGCCACCGGGCCCCTGGGTGGTGAAGTCCAGCATGCCGAGCAGGGGAAGGGCGAAGAAAGTCATCGCCACGGTGATGACCACCCAGCGCATGGCGGTCTGCTTGCGTCGGAACGCGGCCCGCTGCCCGCTCATCGGGGCAACCACCGGCTTGCCCGCCGGTCCAGCCACGCATAGATCGTCATGACCACGGCCACGACGAGCACCATCGCCAACGCCATCGCCTTGCCGACGTTCTCCTGGCCGAGGATGACCTCGGAGCTGAAGGTGCCGCCGATCTGGAGCGGGAGCAGCGGGGTGCCCTGCGAGATCAGCGCCTTGGCCGTGGCGTAGGCCGAGAAGGCATTGGTGAAGAGCAGCAGCGCACTCCCCAGGAACGACGGCAGCAGGATCGGCCCGGCCACCCGGCGCCAGTAGGTCCAGGTGCTGCCCCCGAGGGTCTCGGTGGCCTCGCGCCACTGCGGGCGAAGCCCCTCCACGGCCGGGAGGAAGACGATGACCATGAGCGGGATCTGGAAGTAGAGGTAGACCAGCATCAGGCCCTTGTTCCACTCGTAGAGCCACAGCCCCGCGCCGGTGTCGACGCCGATCCGGGTGAGCCACGTCGTGAGCAGCCCGGTGGCACCGAAGGAGGCGAGGAAGGCGAACGCCAGTGCGACACCGCCGAACTGCGCCAGGACCCCGCTGAGCGAGGTGGTGAAGCGCTTGGTGACGCCGCCCGGCTTGGCCGTGCTCACGGCATACGCCAGCAACCCGCCGAGGACGGCTCCGCCCAGAGAGGTCACCGCGGCGAGGACCACGGACTGGCGCAGACCGCGCACCACCGAGGCGTTGGTCAGCGCCTCGATGTTGCCCATCGTCGGCTGGTTGTCACCGTCGACGAACGCCCCGACCACCACGACCACCGTCGGGATGAGCAGGAAGACCGTCGTGTAGGCGAAGAAGGGCACCACGCCCAAGAGGGCACCCGACGGCTTCCGCCGCCGTGGTGCCCCCGTGGTGATGGCGTTGTCAGCCAACCGCGTTGGCCCAGTTCTTGGCGAGGAATGCCTTGCCGCTGTCGGAGTCGGCAGTGGTCGGCACGACCGGGGTGCCCTCGACCTTCGGGAGCTTGGCCGCCGCGGCGGCGTCGATGGTGCCCGCCGTCGTCATGGCGTCGAAACGCACCGGACGAGCGCCGCCACCGAGCCAGATGTTCTGGCCCTCATCGGAGTAGAGGAACTCCTGCCACAGCCGGGCTGCCGCCGGGTGCGGCGCGTCAGCGTTGATGGCCTGGTGGTAGAAGCCCGCCACCACGGCATCCTTGGGCACGAAGACCTTCCAGGTCGGGACGTCCTTGGTCAGCGAGGCGTTGAGGTAGTCCCAGTCGATGACCACGGGGGTCTGGCCGGACTGCACCGTCGCCGGGGTGGGGTCGACGGGGAGGAAGTTGCCGGCCCCCTTGAGCGCCTTGAAGAAATCGACACCCTTGCTGAGGTCGCCGACGGTGCCGCCCTCCGCGAGCGAGACCATCTGCACCCCCGCGAACGCCGCGCCGGCCTCGGTCGGGTTGCCGTTCAGGGCCACCTTGCCCTTGTAGTCGGCCTTCTGCAGGTCCGCGACGCTCGTCGGGGCGGGCACCTTCGCCGAGTCGTAGCCGATGCTCATGTAGCCGCCGTAGTCGTTGGTCCACTTCCCCTCCGGCTCCTTGAGGTTGTCGGGGATGGTGTCCCACGTCGCGACCTGGTAGGGGGCGTACATGTCGGTGTTAGCCAGGGCCACCGCGGTGCCGAGGTCGAAGACGTCAGGGGCTCCGCTCTGGCCCTTGAGGCGCTTGGCGGTCGAGATCTCGTCGGCGCTGCTGCCGTCGGGCTGGTCGCTCGTGATCTTGATGTCGGGATACTTCGCCTGGAAGGCCTTGAGCATCTCGCCGTAGTTGGCCCAGTCCGGCGGGAGCGCGATGACGTTGAGGGCAGCCTCGGCATTGGCCGCCTTCACCAGTGCGTCCATGCCACCGAAGGCTTCCGCCGAGGTCGCGGTCTTGGCGTCGGCGGCAGCGGCGGAGCCGGTCGCGGTCGAGGCGGGGGCGTCGTTGCTGGGTGGCGAGCAGCCGACGACGGTCGCAGTGGCGAGGCCGAGGAAGGCCAGCGCGCCGACGCGACGGGTGAACGTGTGGGTCATCGTGGACCTCCGGGTCATGGGCGGCGGGTGCCGCGGCCTCGTGGTGGAGGCCTGCCCGCACTCTAGGGATGCCTGACGTGGTTGGGAACACGACTCCCGAGAGTTCAGCGAGACGCAACGCAAACGTGACCCCATGGCCCTGGGTGGTTGGATGGGGCGCGTGAGCGCCCGGTCGAGCAGAGTCGTCATCCTCGGTGGAGGCCCCGGTGGCTACGAAGCCGCCCTCGTCGCAGCGCACCTCGGCGCCGAGGTGAGCATCATCGAGCGCGACGGGCTCGGCGGAGCTGCGGTGCTCACCGACTGCGTGCCGAGCAAGACCCTCATCGCGACCGCCGACTACATGAGCGAGTTCAGCACGGCCGCCCGGCTCGGCGTGCACCTCGAGGACTCCGAGGGTGATGCGGTCATGGATGCCGTGGCCGACCTGCGTGAGGTGAACTCCCGGGTCCTGGGCCTGGCTGCCGCCCAGAGCGAGGACATCTGCACCCGCCTCACCGAGGTGGGGGTGCGGGTGCTCGCCGGGACCGCTCTGCTGGTCTCGCCGACGCAGGTGCGCGCGGAGACCTCGGAGGGGGTCGAGGAGCTCGGGGCCGACGTGGTGCTGGTGGCCACCGGAGCGACCCCTCGAGTGATGGACACGGCGCGTCCCGACGGCGAGCGCATCCTCACCTGGCAGCAGATCTACGACCTCGACGCCCTGCCCGAGCGACTCGTCGTGGTCGGGTCCGGTGTCACCGGGGCAGAGCTGGCCCAGGCCTACCTCGGCCTGGGGTCCGAGGTGGTGCTCGTCTCCTCGCGCGACCGGGTGCTCCCCGGCGAGGACCCCGACGCGGCCCAGGTCATCGAGGACGTCTTCACCAAACGGGGCATGGAGGTGCTCGGCCGCTCGCGGATGGCGTCGGTCGAGCGCACCGAGGAGGGTGTGCTCGTGCGCCTGGAGGACGGCCGCGAGGTCATCGGGTCGCACGCGCTGCTGGCCGTCGGCTCGGTGCCCCAGACCCGGGGGCTGGGGCTGGAGGAAATCGGCGTCGACCTGATGCCGTCGGGCCACATCGAGGTCGACAAGGTCTCGCGCACCTCGGTGCGCGGGGTGTATGCCGCAGGTGACTGCACCGGGGTGCTGCCCCTCGCGTCCGTCGCGGCGATGCAGGGCCGCATCGCGATGTCGCACGCCCTGGGTGACGCGGTGGCCCCGCTCAGCCTCGGCGTGGTCTCCGCCAACGTCTTCACCGACCCCGAGATCGCCACCGTCGGGGTGTCCCAGAAGGACGTCGACGAGCAGCGCGTCGACGCCGAGGTGCTGATGCTCCCCCTCTCGCGCAACGCCCGGGCCAAGATGCTCGGCATCACCGACGGCTTCGTGAAACTGTTTGCGCAGAAGGGATCTGGCGCGGTGATCGGCGGCGTCGTGGTGGCCCCGCGGGCTTCGGAGCTGATCTTCCCGGTGACCCTGGCCGTGCAGCACCGGCTCAACGTCGACCAGGTCGCCTCGACGTTCACCGTCTACCCGTCGCTGTCGGGCTCGATCGCCGAGGCGGCGCGCCGTCTGCACCCCACCGTCTGAGCGAGGGCGCGCTGGTCAGGGCACCCTGGCACAGCCGTTTCTGTTCGGGTCGGTGGTCCCGTCGCCGGCTTCGCGTGGGAGCATGGGATCACCTGAAAGGTGGGTGTGTCCGGATGGACTTCGCAGCCCTGCTCCTGAAATCACGGTCGAGCATCCTTGACGAGAGCTACAGCGTTCTCGAGAGATCTCACGTCCACCACTACGAGGCCGCCGGGGAGGCATTCACCCGCGACCGGCTCGAGGGCCTGTTCGACCTGGTGGTCAGCGCGATCGGCAACCGCGATCTGTCCGGGGTGAGCACCTACGCCGTGGCCCTCGCGGAGGAGCGCTTCACCCAGGGTTTCGACATCAGCGAGGTGCAGTCGGCGTTCAACGCGCTCGAGGGGTCCATGTGGCGCCACGTCGTCGCGTCGGTCGCCCCCGATGAGCTCGCCGAGGCGACCGGCCTGCTCAGCACTGTGCTCGGCTACGGCAAGGATGACCTCGCCCGGACGTATGTGTCGCTGGCCTCCCGCCACCACGTGGGCTCCCTCGACCTCACCGCGATGTTCGCGGGCACCCAGGCGCGCCCAGCTTTCGACTAGGCCCGGGAGCGAACCCCCCGATCCCCGCGCGCAGCGAGCAGGATGGTCAGTGCCGTGGGTCGCCCACCGGCATCCACAGGAGGAACCACGATGAAGATCATCCGCACCGCAGCCCTCGTGGCCGCAGCGACGGCCGCCGTCTCCAAGGCCAAGGAGTATGCCCGGGACAACCCGGTCCAGGCCTCGGGGACCATCGACAGGGTGGAGGGTTTCGTGCGCTCCAAGGCGGCCCCGAAGTACTCCGCGAAGATCGGTCAGGGCGGCGACGCGCTGCGCACGAGCCTGGGCCTGAAGGGTCGCGGGCCGGCGGCTGCCGTCGACGCCGGCTCCCCGCCCGTCAGTGTCCCCACCAACGGTGCAGCATCCACCGCAGGGTTCGACCCCTCGATCTGAGTCCGGGCGCGCCCTTCTGACTGGACGAGCGGGGGTCCGAAGGGGTCCGGGCCTGCGTGCAATCGGGTCGCATGGCCCGAAATGACTATTTCGCTCGCCATCGAGCCACTGCTACTTTCGGCCCACCGTGCGTGCTCCCGGGGACCGATCGGCTGAGCAGACAGTCGTCGTCCCGAGGCCGTGTGGGTGAGGGAGCACCGATGAGGTCGTTCGTCGTCCGGGTGGTGGCAGTCCTGGCCATGGTGCTGTCTCCGGTTGCCTCCTCACCCGTCAGCGCTGGTGCCGTCCCCCTGGGGTCATCCGTCCCCGCCGAGCTGACCTACGCGTGCGCGCTCAAGAGCAACGGCCTGATGCGGGTCGTCGCCTCTCTCTCGGAGTGCGGAGGGAAGGAGACTGCGCTCACGATCAAGCCCGGCCCCGTGCTGCTGTGCATCCAGCCCTCCGGTTCGACGCGCTACGTCACCACGTTCAAGAGCTGCCGGCGTCCCGCACTGCAGATCACGTTGCCGCCCGCCGCAGGCACGGTGTTCTTCTGCGCTGCTGCGGGCACCGGGGTGCTGCGCTACGCCACTGATCCCTCGCAGTGCTCAGCCACTGAGCAACCCGTCCAGGCCACGCCCAGCGACGACGCCCCCAGGGTCCTCTCCACCGTGCCCGCCGAGGGGGCGACCAACATCTCGACCACGGCTGAGGTCACCTTCACGATGAGCGAGGCCGTCACCCTCGCCGCGGATGCCGTCGACCTCACCTGTGCCGGGCAGGACCGAACCGTCACCACCACCGTCGCGGGACTCGTGGTGCGTGCGACACCTGTTGCGCCCTTGCCCGAAGGGGCCACCTGCACGGCAACTCTCCTGGGCGCGAGGCTGTTCGACGCCGACGTCATCGACCCGCCCGACACGATGGCGGCGGACGTGAGGGTGCAGTTCACCGTCGACTCACCGCCGTCGCTGGCCTCTTCCGCGCCCGCCGACGGGGGCTCCGACGTCGCTCTCGACGCCGACGTCGTGCTGACCTTCAGTGAGCCCGTGACGGTTCCGGCTGCCGCGCTCTCGTTGGTCTGCGCGGCGACCCCGGTGCCCGTCACGGTTTCGGGCAGCGGCACCGCCACGGTGACGGTCGACCCCGACGACCCCTTGCCGGCGACGGCCTCGTGCGGTCTGGAGGTGACGGGGTCGATGGTGACCGACGTCGATACCGGCGACCCGCCGGACGCGATGACGGGCGATGCGAGGATCGCCTTCACCACGGTTGACGAGGCGCCTTCGGTCACTGCCACGACTCCACCCGCCGGGGCGACGGACGTCGGCCCCGTCGCTCCCTTGTCGGTGACGTTCAGCGAGCCCGTGTCGGTCACCCCAGACGCCTTCGTACTCTCCTGTGCGGGCTCAGGTCTGCCGGTGACCGTCTCGGCGGGCCCCGCCACCACGTTCGCCGTCACCCCCGCAGGACCCCTCCCCAAGGGGGTGACGTGCATCCTCACGGTGGTGGCCGAGCAGGTGTCCGACGTCGACTCCGTCGACCCGCCCGACCACCCGTCAGCGGACACCACGGTGAGCTTCACGACGAGCGAGAACTCGGCGCCCACGGCTGTGGATCTCGCACCGAGAGCGGTCGCCGAGAACTCACCGGTCGGCACCGCCGTCGGGTCCTTCACCACCACGGATGCCGACTCCGGCGACACGTTCACCTACACCCTGGTCAGCGGCATCGGCGACACGGACAATTCGCTCTTCGCGGTGAACGGCACCTCGCTCAAGACGGCAGGGGTCCTCGACGCCGATGCGTCGGCCACTCGCACGATCCGGGTCCGCAGCACCGACGCGGCCGGTGCCTTCGTCGAGGGGGCCTTCGAGATCACGGTCACCGACGTCAGCGAGGCCCCCTCTGCTCCCCAGCTCACCGGGCAGTCGGTCGAGGAGAACCAGCCCGCGGGCACGCAGGTCGGCACCTTGTCCGCCACCGACCCGGATGCCGGGCAGACGCTCTCCTTCGCGGTGGTGACGGACGGATGCGGTGGCACCTACGACGACGGCACGGCATTCACCGTGTCCGGCACCTCGCTCCAGACCGCGACAGAGCTGAACTACGAGGTGAAGTCCTCGTACGACGTGTGCGTGCAGGTCACCGACTCGGGTTCGCCGGCGCTCTCCACGGACGCGTCGTTCACGATCACCGTGAACGACGTCAACGACCCGCCCACCGCCGGTGATGACGACTACTCCGGGGCCGTGGGCAACACGATGTTCGCCCTCGGTCGGGCCGCCACCCCAGCCCCCCGAGTAGCGGTCACCGGCTCGGTGCTCACCAACGACTCGGACGAAGACGGTGACGCGGTCTCGGCGGTGCCCGAGACGGTCGTGTCGGCGGGGGGCGGCACGGCGAGCATCTTCGCCGACGGGTCGTTCACGTTCCTGCCGGGTGTGGGCGACAAGGGGCTCGTCGACACGTTCACGTACCACGTCAGCGACGGAGAGGGAACCGCTCAGGGCACCGTGTCCGTCACCATCGGAACGGTGCTCGTGTGGTGGGTCGACAGCGCGGCACCCCCCGGCGGTGACGGCCGGTCGACCCTGCCACTGTCGACCCTCACGACCCTGGACGGCAACCCGGCCACCGACCCGGATGCCGCCGGCGACACGATCTTTCTCCGCACGGGCGTCGGCGCGTATGCCGGTGGGCTGGGGCTCGAGGCATCCCAGTCCCTCGTCGGTGACCGGGCAGGGCTGACCATCGGAGGGGTCGAGCTCGCGCCCGCGGTGGCCACCGCCCCCGTGCTCACGAACTCCTCCGGCAACGGTCTCGACCTCGCGAACGGCGTCTCGGTCCAGGGGGTCGACGTGAGTGGGGCGAGCGGTGACGGCATCCACGGCGCCGCGGTGACGACGGCCGCGGTCGGGACCAGCTCTCCTGTCGGGGTCTCGTCCTCAGGGGGCGACGGCCTCGAGCTGTCCGGCGCGGCCGCCGGGCAGATCTTCGTCGGCGGATCCATCACCGGTAGCGGAAGTCGGTCGGTGGTGGTCAGCGGGCGCTCCGGTGGCGCCGTCGCCGTCTCGGCCACCGTCACGGGCAAAGGCGTTGAGCTGTCATCGAATACCTCTGCAGCCGTGAGCTTCACGGGTGCCCTGGCGCTCACGACCACCACCACCCCTGCCTTCTCCGCAACCGGGGGTGGCACGGTGTCGGTGGCGACGGCACCGGCCAACACCCTGGCCAGCACGACCGGCGAGGCGCTGGTGGTCGAGAACACGACCATCGGGGCCGCGGGCATGACGTTCCGCTCGGTGAGCGCGAACGGCGCGGTGAACGGCATCCGGCTCACGAGCACCGGCTCGGTCGGGTCGCTGCAGGTCGCAGGTGGCGGGTCGACAAGCCAGGGCGGTGACGCCTCCGGGGGCACCATCCAGGCCACGAGCGGGCCGGGGATCCTCCTGACCGACACCACAGCCCCCTCGTTCAACAACGTCAGCGTGCTCAATGTGCCGACGGCGGCCGGGGTGCGGGGCAGCGGGGTGAACGGGTTCAGCTTCACCAACGGACGCATCGACGGTAGTGGCTTGTCCGGCAGCTCAGCAGCCAGCGCCAACATCGCCTTCAACACGGTCGCGAGCGGCGTGTCCAACCTCGTGGGTGCGGTCGCGGTGAGCAACTCGGTGCTCGAGAACGCCTACGGCAGCGGGCTCGACGTCTACAACGAGGCGGGCACGATCAGCGCTCTCACCGTCTCGAGCAATCTCGTCCAGAGCGGCACGTCCACCGGGTCGTCGAAGGGTCACGGTGTCATCGTCCAGGCCCTCGGCTCGTCGTCGACCGCTGCAGCAGTCACTTCGGGAGGCATTTCCGGCAACGCCGTGCGGGGCTTCCCGTCCGGAGGCGGCATCCTGCTCTACGGCGGCAACGTCGCGGGCGCGGCAGCTCCGGCGGCGACGTTCGGCACATCCGACGCCCACGTGAGCGTGTCGGGCAACACGGTGCGCGGGGCGTCCGACGGCGTCCCGATGAACACCAACTGCGTCTACCTCGGCTTGGCGGGACGGGGCTCGGGGTTCATCGACGTCGTGAACAACGGCACACCCACCACGCCGATGGGCGCCAACCGCGGCACCTGCATCTCGGTCAACTCCACCGGCGCCCCGACCCTGACCTCGACGGTCAGCGGCAACGTCGTCGCGCCCGGGGCCGGCCAGAACAGTGGGGCCTTTGGGATCGCCGGGGGCGCTGCGGCGCAGGTCGTCGTGGGCCCGAGCACGCTCACCAGCGCCGTGCTCGACGTGCGCGTGCTGAACAACTCGGTGTCGGGCGTGAAGGGCACCGGCGTCTCCTTCGTCGCCCGCGACAGCGCCACGATGCGGGCCAGGATCCAGAACAACTCGGTGGCGGCGCCCACAGAGTCCGGCGGCGGCGAGCCCGGCATCCAGATCAGCTCGGGAGACCCCTCTGGCGGTGACGCCACCGTGTGCCTGCTCATCACCGGCAACGTCAGCGCTGGAAGCCTGAGTCAAGCGCTCGGCCAGGTCGCCCCCGGGATCGGGTTGCGGAAGCAGGGCAACGTCGCCGCCGTGAACGACTTCGGCATCTCGGGCCTGACGAGCAGCCCGACCACGGCAGGCCCGGCGGCGGCCTACGTGGCGTCGGTCAACCCGGGCAGCTCGGCCGGTGGCGCGGCCTATGGCGGCCTGGGTGCTTTCGTCCTCAGCGGCGACAACTTCCTGCCCTGCGCCCTCGCGCCCTGACCCGTGCCCACCACCGAAGGAGGAGATCGACCATGAGTGAGCCGTTCCTCGGCGAGATCCGCCTCATGTCGTTCACGTTCGCTCCCAGGTCCTGGGCGTCGTGCAACGGCCAGATCCTCCCGATCAACCAGAACCAGGCACTCTTCTCGTTGCTGGGCACGACGTACGGCGGCGACGGGAGGGTGAGCTTCGCCCTGCCCGACCTGCGCGCCAGGGCACCGATGCACGTCGGTGCCGGGTATGCGCTCGGGCAGCAGGGCGGTGAAGCGGTGCACGCGCTCATCCCGGCCGAGATGCCGTCGCACGCCCATGCCGTCGCGGGCACCGCGAGCCCCGCGACCACCCGCTTCGCCGGTCCAACCGTCGGCCTGGCCGAGAGCACCGGCTCCGCGGCCTACGGGCCACCGGCCGCAGTGGTGCCGATGGCCGCCGACGCCTTGGCGCCGACCGGCGGCAACCAGCCCCACGAGAACAGACAGCCGTACCTCGCCATGGGCTATTGCATCGCCCTCGTCGGCATCTTCCCCTCACGAGACTGACGAGAGCAGGCACCCACGATGGCTGAGCCCTATGTCGGCGAGATCCGGATGTTCGGGGGCAACTTCGCACCCCAAGGGTGGTCGTTCTGCGACGGTTGGGTGCTGCCCATCAGCGAGTACGTCACGTTGTTCCAGCTCATCGGCACCACCTATGGGGGCGACGGCCAGACCACCTTCGCGCTTCCCGACCTGCGGGGGCGGGTTCCCGTGCACCAGGGCACCCTGCTACCCATCGGACAGGCTGGTGGCGTGGAGTCAGTGACCCTCATCTCGGCCCAGCTTCCTGCCCACTCGCACCCGCTGCTCGGCTCGGCGGCCAACGCGAGCGCCATGAGCCCGGCCGGGGGCGTTCCCGCTACGGCCCCCGAGGTGGCGGTCTCTGCCTACGGCAGCGACGCCCCACTCACCACGCTGGCGCCCGAAAGCGTCGCTGCCAGGGGTGGAAGCCAGCCGCACGAGAACATGCAGCCCTACCTGGGCATCAGCTTCATCATCTCCCTCTTCGGCATCTTCCCCCCGCAGAACTGAGGTCACCATGACCGACCCCTTCGTCGCCGAGATCCGTGCCTTCCCCTTCACGTTCGCGCCTCGAGGCTGGGCGTTGTGCGACGGCAGCCTGCTCCCGATCTCGCAGAACACCGCGCTGTTCTCCCTACTCGGCACGACGTACGGCGGCGACGGCAGAGTCACCTTCGCCCTGCCCGACCTGCGCGGCCGGGTGCCGGTGCACCCGGGACAGGGGCCGGGGCTGACGGCGCGAGACCTCGGTGAGCAGGGCGGGCAGGCGAGCGTGTCGCTGCTCGTGAGCGAGATGCCCTCCCACAGCCACGCGGTCACCGCATCGGCGGGTGCCGCCTACGCCCGCTCACCCTCGGGTGAGCACTTCGCCAACCAGAGTGGCGGCCTGAACGGTTACGCCGGCCCGTCCGGCGCCCCGTCGGCGCTCCTCGCCGCCGCGGCCTCCGACGCCACAGGGGGTGGCCAGCCGCACAACAACCTGGCGCCCTACCTGGTGCTCACCTTCTGCATCGCACTCCAAGGCATCTACCCGCCCCGCTCGTGACCGCGCCCTCACCGACCGAGCGGGTGGCAATGCGACCCGCAGGCCCGGGCGACGACGCTTTCCTGCGGAGCCTGGATGCCGCGGTGCGGGCCTACGAGCTCGGACCCGGGCTCGACCCTGACCTCCTGGCAGACGTTCTCGCGCTGCAGTACCGTGCCCGGGAAGCTGCGTGGTCTCGCGACGCGCAGGCTCGGGACGACCTGGTGGTGCTCTGGGATGAGGCTCCGTCCGGCCGGCTCGTGCTGGACCGGACAGCAGGCGGCATCCGGGTGGTTGACATCGCGGTGCTGCCGGACCGGCAGGGGCGCGGCATCGGTACTGCCGCCATGGGGGAGGTGATCGAGGAGGCCGACCTCGCCGGTCTGCCCGTCTCGCTCCACGTGGTCGTCGGTTCGCGCGCCGTCGCCCTCTACGAGCGGCTGGGGTTCCGCCGAGCCGGGAGCGGCGAGACCCACCTCTTCATGGAGCGGCCGAGCACGCACCCGGCGGGCGCCCAGCGGGGGTCGCACGGCCCCACCCGGGGAGGGGTCAGGGACGGTTGACCGTCGCCACGGAGCCGCGCCCCGATGGATCTGCGACCACGAACAGGGTCGTCGCCACGAACCCCTTGCGAGAGAAGGAGTACATGCCGTCGGAGAGGCCGGCCCCGCTGAACGCCGCGGCGAACTGTCCCTCGGCCCCGGCGCGTGAGCCTGGTCCGAGGTCGTCGACCGAGGTGAGCGTGACGGACCGGCGACCGGCATCCGAAGACATCGTGAACGTCGACCCGACCTGCGGGGTGAACCGCGACCTGCGCATCAGGTCCGTCGACTTCGTGCCCGCCACGGCGAGTGACGTGGTGGTGGTCAGGGAAGCGACGGCACCGACCGTGCCGGCCATGATGGTGCGCCGTGCCACGCGGGTCATGGGCAGCCCTTCCGCTGGAAGCGCCGAGTGGGCGCGTCGGTGGCACTCGCCGTGAACGTGCCGCTGCTCCAGTCTCCCGCATCTCACGGGCCGCGTCTCTGGCCCGAAAGGACCATTTCCGAGGGCCTTTCCAGGCTCCGGGCTCAGGCGTCCTTGATCTCGCAGAGCACGGCGCCGGTGCTCACCGTGGCGCCGACCTCGGCCGAGAGCCCGGTGACCGTGCCGGCCTTGTGCGCGGTGATCGGCTGCTCCATCTTCATCGCCTCGAGCACGACGACGAGGTCACCCACGGCGACGGTGGCACCGTCCTCGACGGCGATCTTGACGATGGTGCCCTGCATCGGCGCGGTGAGGGAGTCCCCGGATGCCGCAGCACCGGCCGCGCTCCCACCCGAGCGCCGGGGGGCCTTCTTGCGCGTCGCGCCACTGCCAGAGCCTCCTCCGCCGAGGGAGAGGCCGCCGGGGAGGGAGACCTCGAGGCGCTTGCCGCCGACCTCGACGACGATGCTCTGGCGCTCCTGCGCCTCGGGTGCGTCGGGCGACCCACCGGCATACGGCTCGATGTCGTTGACGAACTCGGTCTCGATCCACCGCGTGTGGATGGAGAACTTCTCCTGCGGGTCGGCAGGCGCGAATGCCGGGTCGGCCACGACCTTGCGGTGGAACGGGGTGACGGTGGGCATGCCCTCGATGACGAGCTCGGCCAGGGCGCGGCGGGCGCGTTCGAGGGCCTGCTGGCGGGTGCGGCCGGTGACGACGAGCTTGGCGATCATCGAGTCGAAGGCCCCGGCGATCGTGTCGCCCTCGAGGATGCCGGAGTCCCAGCGCACGCCGGGGCCCTGCGGCACGACCATGTGTGTGACCGTGCCGGGGGAGGGGAGGAAGCCGCGGCCGGCATCCTCGCCGTTGATCCGGAACTCGATGGAGTGCGCGTGCGGCTCGGGGTCGGGATAGTCCAGGGACTCCCCGTCGGCGACCCGGAACTGCTCTCGCACGAGGTCGATGCCGGTGACCTCCTCCGAGACCGGGTGCTCGACCTGGAGACGGGTGTTGACCTCGAGGAAGGAGATGTCACCGGACGGACCGATGAGGAACTCGCAGGTTCCCGCGCCCACGTAGCCGGCGGCCTTGAGGATCTCCTTCGAGGCGCGAAGCAGCTCAGTGTGCTGCTCCTCGGTGATGAAGGGGGCAGGTGCCTCCTCGACGAGCTTCTGGTTGCGCCGCTGGAGTGAGCAGTCCCGCGTGGAGACGACCACGACGTTGCCGTGCTGGTCGGCCACGCACTGGGTCTCGACGTGACGGGGGTGGTCGAGGAAGCGCTCGACGAAGCACTCGCCACGCCCGAACGCGGTGACCGCCTCGCGCACCGCCGACTCGAACAGCTCGGGGATCTCCTCCAGGGTGCGCGCGACCTTCAGCCCGCGCCCGCCACCGCCGTAGGCCGCCTTGATCGCGACCGGGAGCCCGTGCTCCTTCGCGAACGCGACGACCTCGTCGGGCCCGTCGACAGGGTCCTTGGTGCCCGGAACGAGGGGGGCGTTCGCCGCAAGGGCGATGTGCCTCGCCTTGACCTTGTCGCCGAGGGAGTCGATCGCCTCGGGGCCCGGGCCGATCCAGACCAGGCCGGCGTCGATGACCTTCTGGGCGAAGTCGGCGTTCTCCGCGAGGAAGCCGTAGCCGGGGTGTACTGCGTCGGCTCCTGCCTGGTGCGCCACCTCGATGAGCTTGTCCTGCAAGAGGTAGGAGTCCCCGGGGGTGGTGCCTCCGAGCGCGTACGCCTCGTCGGCGACCTTCACGTGCAGGGCGTCGCGGTCAGGCTCGGCATACACCGCGACCGAACCGATGCCGTGGTCGGCGCAGGCGCGTGCGATCCGGACGGCGATCTCGCCCCGGTTGGCGATGAGGACCTTGCTGATGGCCATGATTCGGAGCCTATCGGTATGCCGTGGTGCTGGGTCTCGCGAACGCCGCGAACGCGGTCGTGAGGTGGGCCACCCTCGGCGACCAGCACGGCATACGGTGTGGTCATGCCTGTGACCACGACGTCCCTGACCACCCCCACCGACTCCGTGATGATCCCGACGATCGGCTTCGGCGTCTGGCAGGTGCCCGACGAGGAGGTCGACGCCGCCGTCGCGACGGCGCTGGAGGTCGGCTACCGCCACGTCGACACGGCCCGGCTCTACCACAACGAGCGTGGGGTGGGGCGAGCCCTGGCGGCCTCCGCCGTCCCTCGCGAGGACGTGTTCGTCACGACGAAGGTGTGGAACGACGACCACGGGAGGGACAAGACCCTCGCGGCGTTCGACGCGTCGATGGAGCGCCTGGGCCTGGACACCCTCGACCTCTTCCTCATCCACTGGCCGGCCCCCGGGCAGGACCGCTTCGTCGAGACCTGGCGCGCCCTGCAGCAGCTGCGGGACGACGGGCGGGTGCGCGCCATCGGCACCTGCAACTTCCACGCCGAGCACCTGCAGCGCCTGCACGACGAGACGGGGGAGTGGCCGAGCATCAACCAGGTGGAGCTGCACCCCTACCTGCAGCAGGCGCCGCTGCGGGCCTTCCACGAGCAGCGGGGGATCGTCACCGAGTCCTGGAGCCCACTCGCGTCGGGCAAGAAGGTGCTCGATGATTCGGTGATCGCCTCGATCGCGGCAGCGCACGACGCGACACCCGCCCAGGTCGTCATCGCGTGGCACCTCGCCCTCGGCCTCGTGGTGCTTCCCAAGTCGGTGACCCCCTCGCGGATCGCCGAGAACCTCGCGGCGGCGGAGCTCGAGCTGACGGCTGCGGATGTCGAGGCCATCGCGGGCCTGGACCGCGGGTTCCGCACCGGGCCGAACCCGGAGGAGTTCAACGGGGCGTGAGAGCTGCGACACCGCGGGGAGCTGAGTAGCGGAACTCAGGCGCGCGGCAGCCCGAACAGGCCATGATCGGGTCACCGGCCTGCTCAGAGGGGCCGCGACGTCAGGAATCCGCGATGACTGCGCCACCGGCTGCCACCCCGTCCGCTCCCGCTCAGCGGGATCCGGCCGTCCACGCCGCCAGCCCCGCCCAGCTGCACTGGCTCGAGGGCGAGCTGAGGCAGTGGCAGGCCGAGGGGCTGGTCGACGAGGGCCTCGCGGCGACACTCCGCGGGCGATACGTCGCCAGCCGCCGGGTGACCCTCGCGCGGATCGTGCTCACGCTCGGGGCCCTGTTCGTCGGCCTGGGCCTGATATGGCTCGTGGCCGCGAACCTGGACCAGATGGCGCCCTGGGTGCGGTTCGTCCTGATGGTCGCCATCTGGCTCGCGATGGTGATCGTGTCCGAGGTGTTGGCGCGCCGCCGCGAGGCCGACGGTGACGTTGCCTCGCCCGTCGTCGGGGCGGTGCGACTGCTCGCCGGAGGTGCCTACGGGGCCGTCGTGTTCCAGGCTGCGCAGAGTCTTCAGGTGCCGGCATACGAGCCGTTGCTCGTGGGGGCGTGGGGCCTGGGCGTGCTGCTCTGGGCGTATGCCGTGCGCGGGCTCGCGCCACTCGTCCTCGGCGTGGGGCTGGTGACGTTCTGGTTCGTCTGGCAGGTGCTCGACGGAGGGGGAGGGGCCTTCTCCGTGACCACGGCGCTCGGCGCGGCTGGGCTGGCGGCCGTCGCGGCAGGGGTGTTGCACGAGGTGCGCGGGTGGTGGCCCGACGCGTCGGTGCCGTGGCGCGAGATCGGTGGGGCCCTCGTGCTGGTCGCGCTCTTCGTGGCCGCCCTTCCCTTTGCCTGGGGCGAGGTCCAGGGAAGCGTCACGCTGTGGGTGGGCCTCGTGGTGACTGCGGGCCTGGCGGCAGCCGCCATCGCGCTGGGGAGCCACCTCGACCGGCTCGAGGTGGCGCTCGCGGGTGTCGCGCTCGCGGTGAGTGTGGTGCTGTCGTTGTGGCGCTATGACGTCGCGGGCTTCGACACCACGGACGTCTCCGGCGGGGCCTACCTGCGGGCCGTCATCGCGGTCATCGCCTATCTCGCGGTCGCCAGCGGGTATGCCGTGCTGGGGGGCCAGCGGGACAGCAGCCGGCTCACCTGGCTCGCGACGGCAGCCCTGGTCGTGTTCGTGCCGGTGCAGGCCTTCGCGGTGTTCGCGCCGATCCTGTCCGGGGCCGCCCTGTTCCTCGCCATCGGGGTGGTGCTCATCGGCACGGGCATCCTGGCGGACCGCGGTCGACGACGACTGGTCGCCGAGAGCAAGGAGGTGCTGTCATGACGACCTCACGCACGGTGCGCGTCGGCGCAGTGGTGCTCGCCCAGCTTCTGCTGGTCGTGGTCGCGGTGTGGGCGCCGTTGTCGGCACGCGCCGTGGGCGAGGAGGTGCGGCTGCGCGTCACGCCCGTCGACCCCTACGACCCGTTCCGCGGGGCCTACGTCGACCTGGGCTATCCGGACCTTCCCGGGCAGCCCATGGTGGAGGCCGACACCCGCACCGAGGAGCAGGTCCAGGCGGAGCAGGACGCTCGAGGCACTGCCTACGTGCCGCTGGTCAAGGAAGGCGAGGTCTGGGTGGGGCGGCCCGTCGAGCGGGTGCGACCGGCATCCGGGACCTACCTCACCTGCGACGACACGAGCTGGCGGCTGGAGTGCGGCATCGAGAACTGGTTCCTGCCGCAGGACCAGGCCAGCGCGCTCGAGGACGCGGTGCGCGGCGGCACCGCGATCGCCAGGGTGAAGGTCGACGGGCGGGGGCACGCCGCCCTCGTCGGCGTCGAGACCCGCTGACGCCACCCAGGTGGGCGAGGGAAAGAGCGCCCACCTGCGGATGGCCCGGCGCGGCATGATGACGTCATGAGCGACGACGCGGCCGACCGAGCCCAGCGCACCCTCGAGGAGGGCATCTCCACGGACTTCAGCAAGGCGATGTCCTACGGCGCCTACCTCGACCTCGACACCCTGCTCTCGGCGCAGCACCCGCGCAGCGAGCCGCCACAGCACGACGAGGTGCTCTTCATCATCCAGCACCAGGTCGCCGAGCTCTGGCTCAAGCTGTTGCTGCACGAGCTGCACTCCGCCCGTGCGCTCATCGCGGGGGACGAGCTCGCGCCGGGGCTGAAGCGCCTGGCCCGGGTCAAGCACATCCAGAAGCAGCTCGTCGAGCAGTGGGACGTGCTCGCCACCCTCACGCCGAGCGAGTACGCGCAGATCCGGCCGTTCCTCGCGACGAGCTCGGGGTTCCAGAGCCACCAGTACCGCTCCGTCGAGTTCCTCCTCGGCAACAAGAACGCCGACATGGTGCGCGTGTTCGAGCACGACCCGCGACAGCACTCCTCGTTGGAGCGTCTGCTCCACGAGCCGACGCTCTACGACGAGTTCCTGCGCTTCCTCGCGCGCAAGGGGTATGCCGTGCCTGCAGCCGTCCTGGATCGGGATGTCACGTTGCCCTACCGGCTGGACGAGGAGCTGGTCGACGTCTTCGCCGAGGTCTATGCGGCGCCTGCCGAGCACTGGGGGGTCTACGAGACGTGCGAGGAGCTCGTCGACGTCGAGGACCTCTTCCAGCAGTGGCGGTTCCGCCACCTCCAGGTCGTCTCGCGCACCATCGGCCACAAGGTGGGGACAGGCGGATCGAGCGGTGTGGACTTCCTGCGCCGAGCCCTGGACCTCACCTTCTTCCCCGAGCTCTACGCGGTGCGCGTCCACGTCGAGTGAGACCAAGGGTGGCCAGCTGCCCCAACCAGACCTCCGATTGGGGCAGCTCGCCACCCCCCGCCTGCGTGACGTCGGCGCGAGGTCAGGGCGAGAGCTTCCTCGCCAGGCGAACGCGCAGTGCCTCGCGGCGGTGTGCGTCGGTGAAGCTCATCGCCGTCATGTCGACGTAGGTGTAGCCGGCATCTTCGATGGCGGTGCGACGTTCACGCCCGGCGAGCCAGGAGCGGCGGTCCGAGCGGTGGGTGTCGCCGTCGTACTCGCCGACCACGCGGTGCCTGCGCCACAGGAAATCGCTGGTCGCCAACCACTGGCCGTGCTCGTCGAGGACAGCAACGTTGAGCTCGGGCTCGGGCAGGCCCCACGTGTGGAACCAGTGACGAGCGATGCTCTCCCACGGCGACGCTGACCCGGACCGAGCCAGGCGGGCCACGGCGCGCAGGGTGTCCGCTCCCGGTCGACCGGCGCGCGCGGAGGCCGCGTCGTGCAGTGCCGCCATCGATACCACCCGGCGTCGAACCAAGAGGTCGGCAGCAGCCAGCAGGTGCGGTGCGGTCCACTGCGCGCCGAGGTCACACCAGGTGTCGAGTGCCCCGGTGACCCGGAGCCCGTCGAGCACCACGACCCCCCGTGTCTCCAGACCGCGGTGCGGACGGCATCCGGTGCGGGTCACCCTGTTCAGCGAACGCTCGCGCATCACGTCGAGAGGCTCCTCGACCGCTCGCCACGGGTGGGGTGTCGGCAGGCCGTGGAGCCTGGCCGCCGTGATGTGGCTGAAAGCGCAGTCGGTGGGGAGCACCAGCGAGAACCGGCGCGCGTGCTCGTGCACGGAGTCGGCGGGGCCCGAGGAGCACCGGAGGCCACGTGTGGGTGCGATCAGGTCGCGGCCGCGGAGCCGCTTGCTCGACACGTCGTGATCTCGTGCCTCGGCGACGGTGAAGGCTGCGGCGAGCGCGGCCGGCAGCGGTGTCGGCATCCGTAGAGTGTCGCCTCCGCGCGTGGCCCCTGACGGCGGGCAGGTGTGCCTGGGGACAGAGGCGAGCGCGGGTGTGTCCTGTGGACGAAGGCGGGGGGTGGCCACTGGCCCGAGGGGAGGGGCCACCAGGGGCGCCTGGCCACCCCTCGCGGCGACGGGCGGCATACTGCGCCCATGACACCACGGGTCATCCACACGGCACAGGCGCTCGTCGACGCGGTCATGGAGGTGCCCACACTGCCCGGCCGGGGCGGCAACGTCATGGCGACGTCCTACCGCAGGTATGCCGGTGGAGCGGTCACCATCCTGTTGGCCGCTGCGAGGTCGGGTGCGATGTGCGTGCACGCCGGGTCGGTCGGCACCGGACCGAACGGCGACCTGATCCGTGAGTCGCTCGCCGCCGACGACGTGACGCTGGCCGCGCCCCCCGTGACGGAGCAGGACACCGGCGTCTGCGTCGTGCTGGTCGAGCCGACCGCCGAGCGCAGCTTCGTCACCACCCAGGGAGCCGAACGGCTGATCAGCCTCGAGTCGCTCCAGGCGTCCTCGCCGGTGGCCGGAGACTTCGTCTGCGTGAGCGGCTACTCCCTCGTGGGGCGCACCCGAGACCCCCTCGTGGCGTGGCTGGAGACCCTCGATCCCGCGGTGCTCGTCGTGCTCGACCCGGGCGCCACCCTCATCGAGATCCCGGCCAGCATCCGCGAACGGGTCCTGCGACGCACCGACGTGTGGACCGGCAACACCGAGGAGGCCGCCAGCCTCGCCGGCGTGGACGGCATCCACGAGACCGCCGAGGTGGTCTCCTCGCTCCTCTCCGTGGGGGCTGTCACCATCGTGCGCGACGGGCCGCGCGGGTGCGTGGTGCGCGAGGGTGGCCACACGGCATACGTGCCGGGTCACCCGCAGCGCCCGATCGACACCAATGGTGCCGGCGACACCCACACCGGCGTGCTGCTGGCGGAGCGTGCGGCCGGCGCGACGTGGCTCGAGGCTGCGGCGAGGGGGAACGCTGCCGGCGCGCTGAAGGTGACGAGGCGCGGGCCCGACTCGGCGCCCACGCGCTCGGAGATCGACGCCTTCTTGGCGTGAGGTCAACCCCGTCCATCGCGTCGAGGTGAAGCGTGCTTTCCGCAAAGGTCAAGAAAGAGTAAGCGCAAGGTAAAGAGATGGTCAGTTCGGGCTATGGTCAGGGCGCTCTGGGTGGAGCAGGATGCCATGGCAGTGGGTGACCCACCACCGCCGCCGGACCCCCTCTTCTTGGTGTGACCCGGCCCCGGTCACGACGCGCCGCACGACGCGCCATCCCGGACGCGAACCCCGCGCCCGATGTCGTTGAAGCAGGGCAACACATCAGGTCTTCGGAGGACCACATCATGAGCAGCACCCCATTCTGGCGTGCCCGCACGCCGTTCGACCAGACTCCCAACAGGCGCAACGCCACGCTCGACCGGCTCTCGTCATGACCCGGTCGACTCGCGCCCGCGCCCTCGCGGCCGGGCTGGGCGCCGTCCTGACGCTGGGGCTCCTCGCCCCCGGCGCATTCGCGGCCAGCGGGCCGTACACCATCGACGGAACCATCCCCGACAGCGGCGCCACAGTGTTGCCCGACCTCTCGGGCAACTCAAAGGAGCTCGGGCCACTGAACCAGAGCACCACCAAGATCGGCGTCATCCACAACGACGCGCTGCCGACGCTCGGTCTGACCAACCCCAACGCACAGGTCGACTTCCGGAGGGCCTGGCTCGATACCGCGAAGGACCCGGGGACGAACCACGACTGGCTCTACTTCGCGTGGGAGCGCGACGCCAACAGCGGCACCGGGACGATCGCGTACGAGTTCATGCAGGACCCGGCGCCCGCCGCCTGTGCCTACGACACCGCAACGGACAAGGCCCTGATCGACGGATGCAACCCCTGGGCCAACCGGCGCGCCGGCGACTTCATGATCACCTGGGACCAGCAGGGCAACACCCGTGATCTCTACCTCCGCATCTGGTCCGGAACCAAGCCGAACCTGACGCTCGGGGCCCCCGAAAAGCTCGACAGCACGGTGTCCGA
The DNA here is from genome assembly GCA_039915055.1 of Ornithinibacter sp. GTDB lineage: Bacteria > Actinomycetota > Actinomycetes > Actinomycetales > Dermatophilaceae > Fodinibacter. Next base: position 216 of record JBDSNZ010000136.1, on the reverse strand, counting down.
GGCGCAGTACAGCCCCGATGGCTTCCGCGGCGAGGCTGCGGTCGACCTGACTGCGACGATCTTCGGCAACAGCACCGCGTGCAAGTCGTTCGCGAACACGATCCCGAGCACCGTGACGGGAAACTCTGACACGGCTGACTACAAGGACACGATCCTTGCGACCACCCCACCGATCACCAACTGCACCTCGACCACCGTCACCACGCCGAAGACCGG
>JBDSNZ010000077.1:0-6113 GCA_039915055.1 Ornithinibacter sp. | reverse complement strand
CGGTAGCCACGTCGGGTGGACTCCTGCAAGGGGCCGTTCTTGGTTCGACGGGTCCTGAGCCAGGTCGCGGAGAACTCGGCGAAGGTGGCAACGGTGTCGCGCTCGGCCCGTGCTCGCTCGGCCTCGGCGAGGGTGGCCCAGGCTGACCCTTCGGCATTCAGGCGCCGCTCCTCGTCGCGGAGCCAGTCCCCGGCGGCCTCCGTGCCGTACGTGTTCGATGCGAAAGTGTGGGGCGCTGTGATGATCTGGCCCCCGCGTCCGGAGGGGTGACCGAGCGGGACCGTGAAGCGCGCCTGCCAGCGTCCCGAGCGCATGCGCGTCAGCTGGCCGAACCGACGGCGCGGCGATCTTGCATCGTTCATGCATCGGGTCGTACGGCACTTCGTGTCTCGCAACGTCCCCTTCTGGCCAGTTGGAGTCGTGCTCCAGACCCACATGTGCGCAGGTCAGAGTCCTCTTCTGTCCTCCTGTGTCCAGTCGGGTCCAACAAGGGCACATGTTGGCTCGAGTCCAACCGGGGGAGCACGACGGGGAAGGGCCCGGACCAGGTAGTCCGGGCCCTTCCCCGTGTGCACTGCACGTGGTGTGTCAGCGGCGGGTGCGCCCGCTCACCATCCGGGTGCCGGCGGTGGCGGGCTCGCCCGGCTCGGCCCCGCCCTGCACGATGTTCGGTGCCTCCGTCGTGAGCTTGCCGGACGTCGTGCCCCGCTTCTTCAGGTACTTCTCCAGGGCCCGCGCCAGGCGGGTCAGGGCGTAGTTGATGACGATGAAGACCACCGCGACGACGAGGTAGGCAGGCACGGTGTTGGCGTATGCCGAGCCGAGGTTCTTGCTGGACGTGAGCAGCTCGGGATAGAGGATGACCGTGCCGAGCGCGGTGTCCTTCAAGACCACGACGAGCTGGCCGACCAGCGCGGGGAGCATCGCGGTGAGGGCCTGTGGCAACTGGATGGAGCGCAGGGTCTGAGCGGGGGAGAGCCCGATCGACAAGCCTGCCTCGGCCTGCCCCTTGGGAAGGGAGTAGACCCCAGAACGCACCAGTTCGGCGATGACCGACCCGTTGTAGAGCGTCAGGGCGAGCACGACGCCGAAGAGCGGGGCGTACTGGTCAGGGAGCCAGTCGGCCTGGGCGAACCAGCCGAAGAAGAAGAAGATCATCATCAGCAGCACGGGCACGGAGCGGAAGAACTCGACCACGGCACCGCAGGTCCAGCGCAGCCACTTGGTGGTCGAGAGCCGGCCCATCCCGAAGACCAGACCGAAAGCGCCGGCGAGGATGACCGACAGGGCCGCGGCCTTGATGGTCTCGACCAGGCCCTGCAGGAGGTACTGCGTCCAGACCTCCGGGTCGGTGACGAAGGGCTTCCACATGTAGCCCTCGAGCTGGCTCGCGGCATCCATCTTGCGGACGACGAGCCACAAAATGATCAGCGCGAGGATGACCCCCACCCCGGAGAGGATCTTGTGTCGCAACCGGGCCTTGGGGCCCGGTGCGTCGAAGAGGACGGATCCGGCGCTCATCGCTTGACCGCCAGTCGCCGCGAGAGGTTGGTGAACAACACTCCCAGGGGGAGGGTGAGGATGACGAAGCCGAGGGCGAAGAGGAAGAACGTCGGCAAGCTGGATCCTTCGTTCTCAGTGATCTGGGCCAACAGGCCGGCGCTCTCGGCGGTCCCGAGGATGACGGCTGCGACGGTGGTGTTCTTGATGAGGGCGATGAGGGTCGACCCGAGCGGGGCGATGGATCCGCGGAAGGCCTGGGGGAGCAGCACCTCTCGCATCGACTGGCCGAAGGTGAGCCCGATCGAGCGGGCGGCCTCGGCCTGGCCCGGCGGCACCGTGTTGACGCCGCTGCGCAGTGCTTCACACACGAACGCCGCGTGGTACACCGAGAGCATGATGATGGCCCACCAGTAGGCATTGCGGTTGAGGTCCTCGGAGACCGACAGCCCCAGGATGAACGACATCCCGAGCACGCTGAAAAGCATGAGCAGGGTCAGCGGCGTGTTGCGGAAGACGTTGACATAGCTCGTGCCGATGCCTCGTAGCACCGAAACGGGCGAGACCCGGAGCACGGCCATGATCGTCCCGATCACCAGCGCTCCGACCGCGGAGAGGACGGAGAGCTGGATGGTCACCCAGAAGGCGCCGAGGATGTCGTAGTTGCTCAGGATGTCGCCCATGCGTCACCTCTCATTGGAGCCGACCCGGGGGATGCCGACCGCCGACATGGCGGCCGGCATCCCCCGGGTGTGGCTGGTTGGTCAGGAGCAGGCGTCGGGAGTGGGCGGGTTGCCCTCACCCGGCTTGTACCCGGCCTTGCCGAGGTTGTCGTCGACGGCCTTCTGCCAGGACCCGTCCTTGATCATCTTGTTGATCGCATCGGTGATCTTCTGGCACAGGGCGGTGTCGCCCTTCTTCAGGCCGATGCCGTACTTCTCGGTGGAGAAGGGCGCCCCGACGACCTTGAGCTTGCCCTCGTACTGCTTCTGCGAGGCGTAGCCCGCGAGGATCGTGTCGTCGGTCGTCAGCGCGTCGATGGCGCCCGACGCGAGGGCCGCAACGCACTCGGAATAGGTGCCGAACTCCTGGAGGTTGACGCCGGGCACCTTCTCCTTCACCTTCTGGGCCGAGGTCGAGCCGGTGACCGAGCAGAGCTTCTTGCCCTCGAGGCTGTCAGGGCCGGTGATGTCGGTGTTGTCGGCCTTCACGAGGAGGTCCTGGCCGGCGATGAAATACGGGCCCGCGAAGGAGACCTTCTCCTTTCGGGCATCGGTGATCGAGTAGGTCGCGACGACCATGTCGACCTGGCCCGTCTCGATGAGCGTCTCGCGCTGGGCGCTGGGGGCCTGGACGAACTGGATGTCGCCCTCAGCCGTGCCGAGCTCCTTGGCGACGTACTTCGCGACGTCGACGTCGAGTCCGGTGAACTCGCTGCCCTGCTTCAGACCCAGACCCGGCTGGTCGAACTTGATGCCGACCTTGAGGGCCTTGCCGCCGGAGTCACCGGAGCTGCCCGAGCCCGAGTCGCCGCTGTCCGAGCCGCAGGCGCTCAGCCCCAGTGCCAGGGCGGCCGCCCCGGCGATCATCCCGATGCTTCGTGTCCTCATGCGTGTGTTCCTCCTGTGGTGGTGGATCTGTGGGTGGTGTCGGTGTGGTCAGTGGGTGAGGATCTTCCCGAGGAAGTCCTTGGCGCGATCGCTCTTGGGATTGGTGAAGAACTCCTCGGGGGGAGCCTCCTCGACGATCTGGCCGTCGGCGAGGAAGACGACGCGGTTGGCGACCTTGCGGGCGAAGCCCATCTCGTGGGTGACGACGACCATCGTCATGCCGCTGTGCGCGAGCTCGACCATGACGTCGAGCACCTCGTTGATCATCTCGGGGTCCAGCGCAGAGGTCGGCTCGTCGAAGAGCATCACCTTGGGGTCCATCGCGAGCGAGCGGGCGATGGCGACGCGTTGCTGCTGGCCACCGGAGAGCTGGGCGGGGTACTTCTGCGCCTGGTGCGCGATGCCCACCCGCTCGAGCAGCTCCATGGCCTTCTTCTCGGCATCGGCCTTCTTCATCTTGCGCACCTTGATCGGCCCGAGCGTGACGTTCTCCAGGATCGTCTTGTGCGCGAAGAGGTTGAAGGACTGGAAGACCATCCCGACGTCGGCGCGCAGGGCCGCGAGCTCCTTGCCCTCCTCGGGCAGGGTCTTGCCGTCGATGGTGATCGACCCCTCCTCGTAGGTCTCGAGGCGGTTGATCGTGCGGCAGAGAGTGGACTTCCCCGAGCCCGAGGGACCGATGAGGATGACCACCTCTCCCTTGCCGACGGTGAGGTTGATGTCCTTGAGGACGTGCAGGTCGCCGAAGTGCTTGTTGACGCCGTCCATCACGACGAGGGGCTCAGTCATGCACTGAACCTAACGACGTGGTCACGGAATCGGTCAACAACACACCGCCCAATGTGGGGGTATCGAGACCCAACCGAGACCAATACCGGCCGGTATGCCGGGTGTGGGCGGTTCTGCGCAGTGCGTCGGCTCAGGCGACCCAGACCTTGCGCAGGGTCTCGCTGATGGTCCAGAGGGTCCGGTCCCCGGACCGCAGGCGGACCGCGACGCCGGGGACTAGCGTGATGCTCTCGCCGTCCTCGAAGGTCACCGTCCCCCGCCCGGAGAGGACGACGAAGACCTCGTCGACCTCGGTGTCGCGCGCGCTTCCCTGCGCCATCTCCCAGACCCCGACCTCGACGCCACCGACCTCAGCGAGGGTCATCGCGCCGGCGCCCGGAGAGCCCTGCACGACCTCCCCCGCCGGGAGACGCTCGTGCTCCAGGGTCATGGCAGTGAGGTCCTCGCTGAGCAGTCGCGGCGTCATGGGCAGATCCTGTCACCGGCATGATGGAGGCATGACTGCCAGCCCCTCGGTCGTGCGAGCCTCCCTCGCAGACGCCACCCCCGACGTCTTCTGGACCGACCGCGAGGAGCGGCCCACTCCTCGGGCGGCCCTCACGGGGTCCGGGCACCGGGCCGACCTCGTCATCGTCGGCGGAGGTTTCACCGGCTTGTGGGCCGCCGTTCAGGCCAAGGAGGACGACCCTGCGCGCGACGTCGTCGTGCTGGAGAAAGGACGGCTGGGCATCGCTGCGTCCGGGCGCAACGGTGGGTTCGTCTCGCCCTCCCTCACCCACGGGCTGGCGCAGGGGGTCGGGTGCTGGCCGAAGGAGATCGACACCCTGGAGCGGTTGGGCGAGGAGAACTTCGCCGCACTGGCGCAGAGCCTCACGGCATACGGCATCGATGCGGACTTCCACGTCCCCGGAGAGCTGACGATGGCGCTGACCGAGCACCAGAAGGCCGGGGTCCGCGAGTCGTTCGACCTGCACCGCCAGCACGGCATCCCCGTCAGTCACCTCGACGCCGCGCAGGTGCGTGCCAGGGTCGACTCTCCGCGATACCTCAGTGCGCTCTTCGATCCCACCGTCGGTCTGGTCGACCCGGCGCGCCTGGTGTGGGGACTCGCAGCAGCGGCGGAGCGCCTCGGCGTGCGGGTGCACGAGGACACCGCGGTGACCGGCTTCGAGCGCGAGGACGGGGCGGTGGTGGTTCGCACCGAGTGGGGGAGTGTGCGCACCGACCGCGTGGTCGTGGGCACCGGCGCGTTCCGCGGGGTGCTCAAGCGGCTCGCGCTCTACACCCTGCCGGTCTACGACCACGTGCTGATGACCGAGCCGCTCACGCCGGAGCAGCTGGGTCGCATCGGCTGGGAGGGGCGCGAGGGTCTGGCCGACGCGGGCAACCAGTTCCACTACTACCGCCGCACCCTTGATGACCGCGTGCTCTTCGGTGGCTACGACGCCAACTACCACTTCCCGGGGCGGATCGACCCGGCGCTGGAGCAGTCCGCCTCGCACGAGCTGCTCGCCGAGCACTTCTTCGACATCTTCCCGCAGCTCGAGGGGCTGCGGTTCACCCACCGGTGGGGCGGGGTCATCGACACCACGTCGCGGTTCACCCCCGTGTTCGGCACGGCTCTCGGCGGACGACTCTCCTACGCCGTCGGCTACACGGGCCTGGGTGTGGCCTCGACCCGCTTCGGGGCGAGGGTCGCCCTCGACCTCGTCGACGGGCGGGACACCGAGGTCACCCGGCTGGCGATGGTGCGGCAGAAGCCGATGCCCTTCCCCCCGGAGCCGATCCGGTATGCCGCGGTGCGGGCGACCAGGGCCTCCCTCGCTGCCGAGGACCGCACCGGCAAGCGGAACCTGTGGCTTCGTGGCCTGGACCTGGCGGGGGTCGGCTTCGACAGCTGAGGGCCGCCGTGACAGCCGGACCGCGAGTGGTGTCCGCCCTGGCGCAGTCACGCAGAAGATCGGAGTGCACGCACCAATAGGTGCGTGGCCTCCGATCTTCTGCGTGTGGCCGGGTGCCTGAGCCATGGGGATGCCTGGTCGCGGGCGTGCCGCGAGCGCAGCGCGACCTCGACTGCGTTTATCGGTGGGGCGTGTGGGGCTTGAACCCACGACCGACGGATTATGAGTCCGCTGCTCTGACCGGCTGAGCTAACGCCCCGGAGTGGTCGTCGGCAAGAGCTGGGTGCCGGTGACCGCCCGCGAGCCTACCGGC
>JBDSNZ010000074.1:0-2878 GCA_039915055.1 Ornithinibacter sp. | reverse complement strand
TCCAGGGCCACGAACATCGCGCCGACGTCACCGGCATACACGTAGTCGCGGATGGTGTCCGTCGAGACGAAGACCGGCAGGGCCCGACCCGTCGCGTGCGCGAGGCAGAGCTGGGACAGCAGGCCTTGAGGCTTCATGAGGGACTGGCCCGGCCCGTAGACGTTGGCCAGCCGAGCCAGCACCACCCGCAGGCCCGACACCGGAGCCATCGACCGGACGACGTCCTCCATCTTGAGCTTGGTTCGTCCGTACGCGACGAGGGGCTGCGTCTCGCTGGCTTCGGTGAACGGGGGATGCTGCGACCCGGCATACAGTCCACCAGCGGACGAGGCGAGGACGAACACCCCTTCCTCCTCAGGTGTCACGGACTCGTTCAGTGCCGACATCGCCTGTTCGAAGACGCGAAGCTCGGCGGCGAGGTCCTCCTCCGGCGTAGCGACGACGCCCGCCCCTGCGCACCAGGCCACCAGCCACGGCCGACCGCGTCGCTCGAGGCCGAAGCGAGCCATCCCCGCGACGAGGTCACTCGCGCTGAGGGCCTCGTCACGCCAGCGAACCGGGGCCTCGAAGAGCTCGTGACCCGCCAGCGCCAGCGCCCGAGCCACGTGTCGCCCGACCAGACCTCCGCCACCGACCACCCACGCGAGCGGCACCGGCTTCGGGCCGGTTCGCTCGGTACGGTTCACGCGTCGTCCCGCCCGAGGGGCCCTTCGCGGCGGTCGCGCACCGGTAGGTAGAGCGGTTTGCCCATGGCCATGTTGACCGCCATACCGACATACTCGGCGATGACCCCCAGAGCGAAGAGGATGGCACCGGTCGCGCCCATGAGCAGGACCATGGTCGAGGTCCAGCCGGGTGCCTGCCACCGATCGGTGGCCCGGCCGATGACGAGGACCAGTGCGATGAGCGGCGCGAGGACGATTGCCGAGGCGCCCGTCACACTCACCCATCGCAGCGGCGTGGTTCCGCTGGACAGGACCAGACGCCAGAAGTGGGAGAGAAGCCGGCGCGTGTCGTATCCCGAAGGACGCTCACCCTCCGAGCGCATCGGGACCGGCGCAGTCGCCACCGTGCGCGCAACCCACGAGATGGCGACGTCGAGATAGATGCCCGGGCCGGCGTAGGCCGCGACCGAACGTGCGACCTCGCCGACCACGAGCCGGTAGCTGTTGAAGTCCTCCGCGCGAGCGCCGCGGGCCAGTTTGCTGACGAGCCACTTGGCGGACCGTGACGCGAGGTTGCGACCGGCACCGTGCGGCGGTTCGTTGGAGGGGCGCGCATACACGACATCCGCCTGCTCCTGCATCGCGGTGTCCAGCAGGATGCCGATGTCGGCCGGGTCGTGCTGGCCGTCCTCGTCCAGGGTGACGACCCACTCCCCACCCGAGGCGGAGATGCCGGCGAGGGTCGCGGCGTGCTGACCGAAGTTCCGACTGAGCCAGACCGGGCGGACCCAGTCGTGCGCCGTGGCGAGGTCGCGGATCACGACGTCTGAGCCGTCGGGGCCGCAGTCGTCGACGAGGACGACCTCCTCGACACGGTAGGCACGGCCTTCGGGTGAGGTTCGCCCCGTGGTGGATCCGGCGATCTCGGCGACGAGCGCGGTGAGCGTGGCCGACCCCTGGTAGACGGGGATGACCACCGAGATGCGGTGCGGCTCGGCGCTCATCCACAGCCCCGCGCACGTGGGCGCAGGTCAGTCACGGGTGAGCTTGCGGTAGGTGACCCGGTGCGGCCTCGCGGCGTCCTCGCCGAGTCGCTCGATCTTGTTCTCCTCGTAACCGGCGAAGTTGCCCTCGAACCAGTGCCACTTGCCCGGGTGCTCCTCCGTGCCCTCGAACGCGAGGATGTGGGTCGCGACCCGGTCGAGGAACCACCGGTCGTGGCTGATGACCACGGCGCAGCCCGGAAAGTTCAGCAGGGCGTTCTCCAGGGACCCGAGCGTCTCCACGTCGAGGTCGTTGGTCGGCTCGTCGAGCAGCAGGAGGTTGCCCCCCTCCTTCAGGGTGAGCGCGAGGTTGAGGCGGTTGCGCTCCCCACCGGAGAGGATGCCGGCCCGTTTCTGCTGGTCCGGACCCTTGAAGCCGAACTGGCTGACGTAAGCGCGAGAGGGGATCTCGACGTGCCCGACCTGGATGTAGTCATGGCCGCCCGAGACGGTCTCCCAGAGGTTGAGCTTGGGGTCGAGCCCACCACGGCTCTGGTCGACGTAGGAGATCTTCACCGTGTCACCGACGTCGACGACACCAGCGTCGGCCTTCTCGAGGCCCACGATCGTCTTGAACAACGTCGTCTTGCCGACACCGTTGGGCCCGATGACGCCGACGATGCCGTTGCGCGGCAACGTGAAGCTGAGGTCCTCGATGAGCACCCGGTCGCCGAACCCCTTGCGCAGGTTCTTCACCTCGATGACCTTGCTGCCCAGGCGTGGGCCCGGCGGGATCTGGATCTCGTCGAAGTCGAGCTTGCGGGTGCGGTCGGCCTCTGCGGCCATCTCCTCGTAGCGGGCCAGCCGCGACTTGGACTTGGTCTGACGCGCCTTGGCGTTGGAGCGCACCCACTCGAGCTCCTCGGCGAGCCGCTTGGAGAGCTTCGCGTCCTTCTTTCCCTGCACCTCCAGGCGGGCCTGCTTCTTCTCCAGGTAGGTCGAGTAGTTGCCCTCGTAGGGGTAGGCGCGCCCGCGATCCAGCTCCAGGATCCACTGGGCGACGTTGTCCATGAAGTAGCGGTCGTGCGTCACGGCCACGACGGCGCCGTGGTAGCTCGCCAGGTGCTGCTCGAGCCACAGGACCGACTCGGCATCGAGGTGGTTGGTGGGCTCGTCGAGCAGCAGCAGGTCGGGCTTCTGGAGCAGCAGCTTGCACAGCGCCACCCGTCG
>JBDSNZ010000062.1:0-8949 GCA_039915055.1 Ornithinibacter sp. | reverse complement strand
GCTCGTCCCCGACGTCACGCACGACATCCGCAGCCTCGGGTCGACGATCGACGACGCCGCCGGCGAGGCCTTCGACAAGGTGGCCCGGGTGCTGGGGCTGCCCTTCCCGGGCGGGCCGCACATCGACCGGATGGCGCGCGAGGGGTCGGTCGCCATCGACTTCCCCCGCGGCCTGACGACCGGGCGCGACATGGAGCGGCACCGCTTCGACTTCTCGTTCTCGGGCCTGAAGACCGCTGTGTCGCGGTGGGTGCAGGCCCGGGAGGCGGCTGGTGAGCCGGTGCCCGTCGCCGACGTCGCCGCGAGCTTCCAGGAGGCGGTCACCGACGTGCTCACGCGCAAGGCCGTGCTGGCGTGTCGCGAGCACGGTGTCGAGCACCTCCAGATCGGCGGCGGTGTCGCCGCGAACTCGCGACTGCGGGCGATGGCGCAGGAGCGCTGCGACGCGGCCGGGATCGCGCTGCGGGTGCCTCGCCCGGGCCTCTGCACGGACAACGGGGCGATGGTCGCCGCCCTGGGCGCCCAGATGGTCCTCAAGGGGCGCGCCCCTTCAGACCTCTCGATCCCGGCCGACTCCTCGATGCCCGTCACCCAGGTCTCCGCCTGACCCCACCCCTCCCCTCCCTCCCACGCGGGGAGGGGAGGGGGAGCGAGGTGCGGTCTGGGCGGGGGACTCAGCGGGGGGTGGAGCAGGGCAGCAGGCCCATCCGCTCCTTCAGGGTCAGCACCCGGACCGCGGCCGCGTCGACCTTCTTCCCGAATGCCGGGTCCGCGGCGGCCTTGTCGGCCAGCGCCTGGAGCATGGCCGGGGCGACCGAGGCATCGCCGGTCAGCACGATGTCGCCACCGGCATCCACGAACCGCACCGCGCGCTGCGCGGCCGGGACGCCTTTGACGGCTGCGGCATTGACGTCATCGGTGATCACCACCCCGGCATACCCCAGGTCGCCGCGCAGGAGGTCGGTGACGATCTTCTCCGAGAACATCGCGGGGACGCCCTTGTCGAGCTTGCCGTACCTCGCGGAACCCACCATCACCAGGCCCGCCCCCGCATCGACCCCGGCCTCGAACGGCTCCAGGAAGGGGTCGTCGGCCGTCGTCACGTCGTCGGTGATGCCGGTGGAGTTGAAGTCGGTGTTGCTGCGGATGCGCCCCAGTCCCGGGAAGTGCTTGACGGTGCCCTCCACCCCACCGGCGAGCATGCCCTTGAGGAACGCGGTCGAGGCGCGCTCGACCGTCTTGGGGTCCGAGCCGTACTGGCGGCCGTACTTCCCGATCGGCTCGTTGGCGGTGCCGATGCTCGTGGGCACGGTGTCGGTGACCGGCGCGAGGTTGACGTTCACCCCGGCAGCCTTGAGCTGCTTGGCCCAGGTCGTCGCCTGAGCGGTGAGCTCTGCAGGGGCGAGCTGCGCCTGCTTCGTGGCCGACGGCGGTCGGGTGAACCCCTCCCCCCGCAGCTGGTGCACCTCACCGCCCTCCTGGTCCGCGGCGATGAGCAGGCCGACGTCGCCGGTGGCAGTCCTGGAGGTGAGCTCCTGGAGGTGCGAGGACGTGCGGGTCACCTTGTCGGCACCCTCCCAACCGCCGAGGTAGATGACGTTTCCGACGTGGTCGCTGCTGATCTCGCGGTCGAGGGCGTCGAGCGGGGCTGCGGTGTCGAAGCCGACCATGAGCAGCTGCCCGAGCCGTTGCTCCTCGCTCATCCCGGCCATGCTCTGCCGGACACAGGCGGCGGCCGGTGCGGACGAGGCGGACGCGCTCGCGGTCGGGCTCGGGGCGCGGGTGGCGACCGAGGGCGAGGGCGAGGGCGAGGGCGAGGGAAGGGTCGCTGACGGGGTCGGGATGGCCACCGGTGAGCTCCCGCCTGAGCACCCTGCCGCGGCGAGCACCACGAGCGAGACCGGCGTGAGCACGACGCGACCCCACGAGGGTCGGCGAGGGGAGGCGTTCGTCACCCCAGCACGGTACGTGACTCCCCGAGTGGGGGGCCACGGTGGCTGTTGGGCCGTCACCTCGGGACACGACGCGGGGTGATCCGCCATGATGCTCCTCATGCCCACGATTCCGGTCCTGCTCGACGTCGACACCGGGGTGGACGACGCGTGCGCGCTGCTCCTGGCCGCGCTCCACCCCGACCTGGACCTGCGGGCGGTGACCTGCGTCGGCGGCAACGCGCCGTTGGCCGACGTCGTGCGCAACACCCTCGTCGTGCTCGAGACCGCAGGGCGCACCGACGTCCCCGTCGGCGTCGGCGCCTCGCGGCCCATGCTGGAGGAGCCGGTCGACGCTCGTCACGTGCACGGCTCGGACGGGATGGCCGACCTCGGGATGCCGGAACCGGCCATGCGCCCGGACCCCCGATCGGCGCTCGACCTGCTGCGGGACACCATCCTCAGCGCGGACGCAGCGGGTGAGCCGCTCACCGTGGTGCCGCTCGCGCCGATGACGAACATCGCCCTGCTGGCACGGGTGCACCCGGCGGCTTTCGCGAAGATCGGGCGCATCGTCTTCATGGGTGGCGGTGTCGACATCAGCAACGCCACGGCGGCCGCGGAGTTCAACGTCTTCCACGACCCCGAGGCAGCGGCGATGGTGTTGGACGCCTGCGCGGAGCACGACGTGGCGGTCACGATGTATGGCCTCGACGTCTTCTCCGACCCGATGGTCACCGACGTGCAGGTCGACGCCCTGCGCGAGATAAACACTCCCGCAGCGGGACTGGCGGCAGGACTCATCTCCTTCCATCACCGCCGCTTCGCCAATGCGGGTGCGACGATCGGTGACGCCGGGGCGGTCGCCATCCTCATCGACCCGGACGCCGTGCGCACCGAGCGGCTCCCGGTGCGCGTCGAGCTGACCGGCACCTGGACCCGTGGACGCACCGTGGTGGACCGCCGCGACTGGGACGGTCACCTCGCGCACGACCCGCACGGACTGGCGCCGGCGATGGTCGACGTGGCCCTCGAGATCGATGGGCCGCGGATCGCGGAGCTGTGGGTGCGCACCGTGGGCGGTGGCCTGCGATGAGCGGCCGGGTCATGGTGCTCGGGTCGCTGAACATCGACCTCGTCACCCGAGTGGAACGCCATCCTCGCCCCGGTGAGACGCTGATCGGCGAGGGCCTGGAGCGCCAGGCGGGTGGCAAGGGCGCGAACCAGGCGGTGGCCGCCGCCGCGGCCGGGGCGGCCGTCGCCATGGTCGGGTGCGTGGGCGACGATGCGGGCGGCACGGCATACCGGGAGCGGTTGACGGCGCGGGGAGTGGACGTCTCGGGAGTGCGCACCTGCCCGGGCACCCCGAGCGGGCACGCCATCGTCACCGTCGCCGACGACGGCGAGAACTCCATCGTGGTCGTTCCCGGGGCCAACGACCTCCTCGACGAGCGTGAGGTGGCAGCCGTCGACACGCTCGGCGAGGGCGACGTGCTCCTCCTCCAGCTCGAGGTGCCCCTCGCGGTGGTGTGTGCGGCGGCCCGCCGAGCCAGCGCGAGGGGGGCCCGGGTCGTCATCAACACGGCCCCGTATGCCGGGCTGCCGGCTGACGTGGTCGCCTTGGCCGACCCGGTGGTCGCCAACGAGCACGAGATGGCCGCGCTCGCCGAGGCCGGGGCGGAACCGGCGTCGCTGCTCGTGACCTTCGGGGCGAACGGGGCGTCGTGGGACGGCACGACGGTGCCGGCGCACCTGGTCGCCGCCAGTGAGGTCCTCGACACCACCGGTGCGGGCGACGCGTTCTGTGGAGCGTTGGTGGCGGCGCTGGCGCGTGGTGCTGGCCGCGAGGAGTCGTTGGAGACGGCGCTCGCGGCGGGAGCCGCTGCGGTCCGGCATCCGGGGGCGCAGGCAGACCCCCACCTCTGAGTCGACGCGGGCGCGGGTGGCCGCCACCGCACGAACGGAGCGTGCCAGAGTGGGCTGCATGGCTTCCACCGATGCAGGCCTCCGCCCCATCCTCGAGCCGGTTCCCGGCCCGCCCGACACCTTCGGGCACACCCCGCCACCGCTGGTCGCCGACGTGCCGGTGCTGCGGGCCTTTTTGGACGGCCCCTATGCCGCAGTGCGTGACGAGGTGCGGGCCGGGCTCCGGCAGCACGCGGACCTCCTCGACGAGCGCGTCGACCTCCCGCGCGAGGAGCTGCGGCGACGGGTGCTCGAGGCGGTCCTTGAGATCGCGTCCACCGGCCGGGCGGCCCACGGCTTCCCGACCCGCTACGGCGGCGGTGGCGACATCGGCGCCTCCATCGCGTCGTTCGAGACCCTGGCCCTCTCCGACCTCTCGGTGCTGGTGAAGGTCGGCGTGCAGTTCGGGTTGTTCGGCGGGGCCATCCTCCAGCTCGGCACGGAGCGGCACCACGAGCGCTACCTGGCGGGCGTCATCGCCGGCCGGTTGCTCGGGTGCTTCGCGATGACCGAGACCGGGCACGGGAGCAACGTCCAGGCCCTGCGCACCACCGCGGTGTTCGACCCCGAGACCGACGAGATCGTCGTCACGACGCCGGATGACGACGCGCGCAAGGACTACATCGGCAACGCGGCCGACGACGGTGAGCTGGCCGTCGTCTTCGCCCAGCTCGAGGTCGCGGGAGCGCGCCGCGGGGTGCACGCCGTGCTCGTCCCGATCCGTCGCAACGGGCAGGTGCTTCCCGGCATCCGTGTCGAGGACTGCGGGGCGAAGCTGGGGCTGGAGGGGGTCGACAACGGTCGGTTGTGGTTCGACGGGGTGCGGGTCCCTCGCGAGGCGCTCCTGGACCGGTTCGGCACCATCGACGGAGGTGGTTCCTACCGATCGAGCATCGAGAACCCCGACCGGCGGTTCTTCACGATGCTCGGGACCCTCGTGCAGGGCCGGGTCAGTGTCGGGGGCGCAGTTGTCGCGGCATCCAAGGTCGCGTTGGAGATCGCGATCCGCTACGCGCTGCGGCGGCGGCAGTTCGAGGCCGAGTCGGGGGCCGGGGAGACCCTGCTCCTGGACTACGGGATGCACCAGCGCCGCCTCCTCCCGCTGCTCGCCCGCACCTATGCCCTCACCTGCGCGCAGGAGGAGGTGGCCCGCCAGCTCCACGAGGTCTTCTCGGAGGACACCCCGGATGCCGATGACCGGGCTCGCCGGGCCCTGGAGTCGCGGGCTGCGGGCACCAAGGCGCTCGCGACCTGGCACGCCAGCGCGACCATCCAGGAGTGCCGGGAGGCGTGTGGCGGAGCGGGCTACCTCTCCACCAACCGGTTCGCGGCGCTCAAGGCCGATACCGACGTCGTCAGCACGTTCGAGGGCGACAACCACGTCCTGCTCCAGCTCGTCGCCAAGGGTCTGCTCACCGACCACGCGTCGGAGTTCGAGGACCTCGACCAGCTGGGCACGGTCCGCCTGGTGGCGGGGATGGCGGTGGAGGCCCTCGTCGAGCGCACGGCCGCCCACCAGCTGTTCGAGCGGATCCGCGACGTCCTCCCCGGCGGTCGCGAGCGCTGGGACCAGGAGGCCGGGCTCCTCGACCCCGACTACCAGCTCGCGATGCTGCGCTTCCGCGAGGAGCACCAGATCTCCGGGGTCGCTCGCCGTCTGAAGGCCGGTGTGGATTCCGGTCGCTCGGCAGGTGATGCCCTGCGCGACGTGCAGGACCACCTCCTCACCGCGGCGCGCTCGCACGTCGAACGGTTGGTGCTCGAGTCGTTCCTCTCGCGGGTCCGGGCGCTGGAGCCCTCGCCGACGCGCGACGTGCTCACCGCCCTCTCCGACCTCCACGCCCTGTCGGTGATCGAGGCCGACCGTGGGTGGTTCCTCGAGCACGGTCGGCTCTCGGCGCCCCGTTCCAAGGCGATCACCCGGGAGGTGTCCGGCATCCTGCGACGGCTGCGGCCGGTCGCGCTCGAGCTCGTCGAGGCCTTCGGCATCCCCACTGAGGTGCTCGGCGCGAGGGACCTGATCGGCTGACGCGCTCCTCGTACACCTCCCCGACGACGTCGGGGTTCGCGCTCAGGTGGGATCGACGACGAGGACGACGGGTGCCCCGGCGAGCCGGGTGAGGATGATCGTGGCCTGGGCGCCGGTGCCCGCCTTGCGCCCGATCTTCAGCTGTCGGCGGAGCTCCTCGTCATCCAGGCGCACCCCGCGCTTCTTGATCGTCAGCCCGGTGACACCGTGCTCGACCAGCCAGGCCCGCAGCGACCGCACGGTGAACGGCATCGCCTCACGCACGGCATACCGGCGGGCGAAGGGAAGGTCGACCTCGGCCTCGGACAGGACGTAACCCAGGCCGCGTTCCACCTCCTGACCCAGCGTCGCGGCGGTCAGGGCGCCGAGCAGCCCCGCCTGGCCCACCGCGCGGTCCGGTTCGTAGAGCCATGACCCCACCGAGGACAGGCCCTCGGCGACGGGATGGTCCGGCTCGGCCATCGACTCGTCCACCTCGACCGGCGCGCGGTTCGGGCCCAGGATGCGGGCGGTGCGGCCTGGTCGCTGCGCGAGCGGGCCCCACCACACGGCGCACTCGAGCACCTCCCCGGCGAAGGAGGTCCACTGGGCCTCGGTGCCGAGCGGGAGCGCGTCGTGCGGCATCGAGGGCGAGAGCTTGGCGCCCGTCGCCGGCACGGCCGTTGCCACCTGGAGCACGAACTGCCACGTCGGGCGGATCTCGTCGAGGCGGAACACCCGCTTGATCCGGCCGTGCCGACCCGTCTGGCCCGGCACCCGTCGGGCCGGGTCGAGCCAGACCCCGACGCGCGCTCGGAGCGGATCCTGCGGCGGCTCGAACTCCTCGGCCATGCCCTCGTGGGCGCGGGAGTCCGGCCACGGGCGCAGGTTCACGTCGGCGATGGCGGCGGTCACGGGGTCGACGTCGATCCCACGCACCGTCACGCCGAGCGCGGACATCGCCACCGCGTCGGCGCCGATGCCACAGCCGAGGTCGTGCACGGTCGCGAGGCTGGCGTTGTAGAACCGGCCGGCGTGGGTGGCCGCGACCTCGAGGCGGGAGGCCTGCTCCAGCCCGTCGGGCGTGTAGAGCATGTCGTCGGCGAACTCCCCGAACTTCGCCACGGCGCGGGACCGCAGCCGTTGCTGGGTCAGCAGCGCAGCCACGAAGTCGGGGGAGTGGCCATCGCGGCGCAACCGCTGCTGCAACGGCAGCACCTCGGCCTCGGTGTAGGCCGGGAGGGAGCGCAGGAGATCTCGACCCGCGGGCGACGCCAGCTCCCTCACCGTCCCGACGTCCACGGGGGCATGATGCCATCCCGGCCCGATCCGGGCGCTGGAGGACGGTGCGCTGCCCGGCATCCGGCCCCGCTGTTGGCACTCAAGTTGACCGAGTGCCAACCGTCGACCTAGATTTAGGTCATTGGCACTCACCTCCCGTGAGTGCCAGCGCAACCCCGGGTCGGGCTCGACCCCCGCGACGGCGAGAGCGGCCCGGATAGCGCAGTCCCGTTAACTTCACTCACCCCACAGGGGAGGAGCACACCGTGTCGGTTTCCATCAAGCCGCTCGAGGACCGCATCGTCATCAAGAGCCTCGAGGCCGAGCAGACCACTGCTTCCGGTCTTGTCATCCCGGACACCGCGAAGGAGAAGCCCCAGGAGGGCGAGGTCCTCGCAGTTGGTCCGGGCCGCATCGACGACAAGGGCAACCGGGTTCCGCTCGACGTCCAGGTCGGCGACCGGGTCATCTACAGCAAGTACGGCGGCACCGAGATCAAGCACAAGGGCGAGGAGTACCTCATCCTCAGCGCCCGCGACGTGCTCGCCGTCGTCGCCTGACGCACCAGTCCGGATGCCGTGACCGCGCCCCGGCGTGCACCCCACCCCGGGTGCCGCCGGGGCGCGTTCCGGTTGAGCACCACACAGCCGTGCCATGAACCACAGCCGGTTCACGAACCACGGCCCTGAGCACCACTGACCACCCGCCGCGCGCCCACCACCCGTGAGTGCGACGGCACATCCCCATCGATAGGACAGCAATGGCCAAGGAACTGGAGTTCAACGACTCCGCCCGCAAGTCGCTCGAGCGGGGCGTCGACGCCCTCGCCAACGCGGTGAAGGTGACGCTCGGCCCGAAGGGGCGCAACGTCGTCATCGACAAGAAGTGGGGTGCCCCCACGATCACCAACGACGGCGTCACCATCGCCCGCGAGATCGAGCTCGAGGACCCCTACGAGAACCTCGGCGCCCAGCTCGCCAAGGAGGTCGCGACCAAGACCAACGACGTCGCCGGTGACGGCACGACGACCGCCACGGTCCTCGCCCAGGCGATGGTCAAGGAAGGCCTGCGCAACGTCGCGGCCGGTGCGGCCCCCTCGGGCCTCAAGCGCGGCATGGACAAGGCCGTCGACGCGGTCTCCGAGGAGCTGCTGCGCACCGCCCGGGAGATCGAGTCCAAGGACGAGATCGCCCAGGTCGCCTCGCTCTCCGCTCAGGACCAGGAGATCGGCGCCACCATCGCCGAGGCGTTCGACAAGGTCGGCAAGGACGGCGTCATCACCGTCGAGGAGTCCTCGACCGCCTCCACCGAGCTCGAGTTCACCGAGGGCATGCAGTTCGACAAGGGATACATCAGCCCCTACTTCGTCACCGACCCCGAGCGCATGGAGGCCGTCCTGGAGGACGCCTACGTGCTGATCAACCAGGGCAAGATCTCGGCGATCGCCGACATCCTCCCCGTGCTGGAGAAGGTCGTCCAGAGTGGCAAGCCGCTCGTGGTCATCGCCGAGGACATCGACGGTGAGGCCCTCTCGACGCTGGTCGTCAACAAGATCCGTGGCACGTTCAACGTCGTCGCGGTCAAGGCGCCCGGCTTCGGTGACCGCCGCAAGGCCATGCTCCAGGACATCGCCACCCTCACCGGTGGCCAGGTCGTGGCCGAGGAGGTCGGGCTCAAGCTCGACCAGGTCGACCTCACCGTGCTCGGTCAGGCCCGCCGCGTCGTCGTGACGAAGGACAACACGACGATCATCGACGGTGCCGG
>JBDSNZ010000051.1:0-14322 GCA_039915055.1 Ornithinibacter sp. | reverse complement strand
GTGGTCCTCCTGCGGACGGGAACGGGGGGTGCGGCGCGCTGGGCGCAGCACCCCCCAAGGATACGGGAGCCCGGGAGCGCGGCCGTCCGCGCCGTGCTACTTCACCTCGGCCCGGGTCAGGCGCCACATCCCGAGGACGAGCGGGATCAGCGCCCACACGCTCACCGCCGTGCCGAGCTGCGCCCACTGCTCGCCGGTGAGGGAACCGGTGAAGAGCGGGTCCATGGTCCGGTTGAGGTCCAGCCAGGCGCCAGCGATCTCCATCCAGCCGATCAAGGAGCTCAGGATCCCCCACGCCGTGGGGAGCACGAAGTAGGCGACGATCGCGGCGGGGGTGTTGCGCAGCAGCATCCCGAAGCCCACGCCCTGAGCCAGGCCGAGGAGCACGTAGGCCGCGGCCCCGGCAAGGGCGAGCCCGGGCAGGCTCCAGTCGCCGTCGATGCCACGCAGGACGACTGCGGCGGCATGGGCGGCCACACCAAGGGCGAAGGACAGGGCGACGGCGCCGACCCCGACTGCCATGGCGGCGGCGAGCTTGGCCCAGGCGACCCGCACCCGGCGGGGCTCAAGCCCGAAGGTGACCATCGCCGTGCGCTGCGACCACTCCGAGGTCACCGCCAGGATCCCGACGACCGGCAGGAGGATCGCCTGGGGCATGGTCGTGGCCTGCAGGTAGTCGCTGAAGGGGTGGTCCCCGCCGTCGGTGAAGAACATGATCGTCAGCGCCCCGGCGATGACGAGGCCGATCGCGATGATCAGCCACCAACCGGCGCGGGTGTCGAGCATCTTGCGCAGCTCGACCCGCACCAGCCGCGCGAAGGGCACGCCGCTGGTGAGGTCCGCGGCAGGTAGGCGGTCCGGCATCCGGAGGGTGGAAGGCGGTGGTGACTCGGCGGCGGGCGCGCGGCGCACGGTCTCGGTGCTCATGCCGCCACCTCCTCGCGGGCCGAGTCGGCCGTGAGGTCGAGGAAGATCTCCTCGAGGCCACGCCCGTCACCGGCTCTCAGCTCGGTGAGTACAACGCCTGCGCCGAGCGCGATCCGTCCCACGTGCGCGGGTTCGACGTCGACGACCAACCTGCCGGATGCCGTATCCCTGACCTCCACCGATTCCGCGACCAGTGCGCGCCGCAGCGACTCATCGTCGGTGGAGCGCACCACGGTGCCGGCGGAGGCGAGGAGCTCGTCCTTGGTTCCGCGCGCCACGATGCGACCCCCGCCGATGACGATGAGCTCGTCGGCGACTCGCTCGATCTCGTTGAGCAGGTGCGAGCTGAGGAGCACCGTGCCGCCCCGGTCGGCGTAGCCGCGGAGCAGGTCGCGCATCCAGCGAATGCCGGCCGGGTCGAGCCCGTTGGCCGGCTCGTCGAGGACGAGCACCTCCGGGTCGCCGAGGAGTGCGTGGGCGATGCCGAGACGCTGGCGCATGCCGAGGGAGTAGTTGCGCACCCGGCGACCCGCCTCCTTGTCGGTGAGCCCGACCAGCGCGGTCATCTCCTCCACGCGGGAGCGGTCGACCCCCATGACCATCGCACCGAGCAGGAGCACCTCTCGGCCGGTGCGCCCGGCGTGCTGCGCGGAGGCGTCCAGGAGGAGCCCGACCTGGCGGCCGGGGTTGACCAGCCGGGCGTAGGGACTGCCCAGCACGGTCGCGGTGCCCGAGGTGGCCGGGGTGAGCCCGGCCATGACGCGCATGGCGGTGGTCTTGCCCGCGCCGTTGGGCCCGAGGAAGCCGGTGACCTGCCCGGGTCGGACCTGGAAGGAGATGTCGTCCACGGCGGTGAAGGGCCCGTAGCGCTTGGTGAGTCGTTCGACGGTGATCATGACTCGAGAGCCTGCCCGGGCGCGCTGACCCTGACCATGGGGGTCGGACCTGACCCGACCCTGACGCAACCCTGAGACGGCCCATGGGCAAGAGCTCGCTGCGCGTGACGACATCCCTTGACGGGGGAGGTCCTCGCGCCCAGAGTGAGGCCATGGAACGGAGGCGCTCGCCGATGATCCGCATGACGCGGGGGGCGTCGTCCTACGTCACCGCGATCACCGTGTGCGCGATGCTGGGATTCGTCGTCGGGTCACCGTGGCCGGTCCTCGTTGCGGCGGCGATCTCCCTTCCAGCGAGCCTGGTGGCCCTTCCCTCCTACTATCTCGCCTACGGCCTCCTGGCCCTGCTCCCCGGCGCCAACCCGTCGAGCAGCACCGGGTCGGGGTCGGTCGACGCCAGTGGGAGCGTGCTCTCCTCGGTCACGACCGGCCTACCAGCCACGTGGTTCACGATCACGACAGCAGTCCTCGGGACCCTCGCGCTGGCCCTCGCCGCGATCGTCAACGTCCTCCTGGTGCAGGTGGTGGCCGCGCACCGGCGGCGTCGAGCCGTCGTGGCCCACCACTGACCCTCCGGCTGCCGCAGCAGCTCAGCGCTCGGTCCAGTCGGCGAGGCGCCCCCCGAGGCTCACGGCGTGCAGGCGCTCCTCCGTGGCGTCGCGCACGGCCGAGGGGGTGACGACCAGCAGCCGGTCCCCGTGCCGGAGCACGTCCGTCTCCCGGGGCACGAACGAGGTGCCCTCGCGCAGCACCAGCGAGACCGCAGCACCGACCGGCAGGCGCAGCTCGAACACGCGCACGCCGCCGATCCTCGAGGAGGGGCCGACGACGATCTCGAGGAGCTGGGCGCCGAGCTCGTCCAAGGGGGTCGCCTCCACGCCGAGGTCGACCTGGTGGACGGACTGGTCCAGCCCGAGCCGCCGCGCCACCCACGGCAGGGTCGGCCCCTGGATGAACGTGAACACGACGACGAGCACGAAGACGAGGTCGAAGATCCACTCCAGTCCGGGTGTGCCGGCCGTGATCGGCACGGTTGCGAGCACGACCGGGACGGCCCCGCGCAGACCAGCCCACGACAGGAAGGCCTGCGTGCGCCACGGCATCCGGAACGGCGTGCACGAGGCCAGGACGGAGAGGGGGCGGCCCAGCACGAGAAGCGCGGTGCCGACGACGAGCGCCGGGATGACCTGGTCCTTGAACCCGGACGGCTTCGCGAGCAGACCCAGGAGCACGAAGAGTCCGATCTGGGCCACCCACCCCAGCGCCGTCGCGAACCCGCCGATGGCCGCTCGGTGCGGCAGCGAGACGTTGCCGAGCACCAGGGCCGCGAGGTAGCACGCGATGAAACCCGAGGTGTGCACGCTGTCGGCCGCGGCGTAGGCGAACACCGCCACCGAGACCACCCCGATGGAGAAGAGGGCCGAGGACGTGGAGGCGAACCGTCGCATGAGCCAGGCACCGGACCAACCGACCACGAGCCCGATCACTGCCCCGCCGGCCAGCTCGACTGCGGCCAGGACGAGCAGTGACCACCAGGGCTCCTGTGTGGCTCCCGGGGCAAGCGAGGCGGCGAGTGCGGTGACGATCAGCACGACGGGTGCGTCGTTGAAGCCTGCTTCGGCCTCCAGCATGCCGGAGATCCGCCTCGGTAGCGGCACCCGCCGCAGGACCGAGAAGACGGCGGCCGCGTCGGTGGAGGAGACCACGGCCCCGACGAGCAGGGAGACCTCCCACGACCAGCCGAGCACGAGGTGCGCCACCGCGGCCACGGTGACGACGGAGACCGCGACCCCCACCGTCGCGAGCACCGCCGCCGGCCCGACGGATGCCCTGATCCCCGACCACCGGGTGGTGATCCCGCCCTCGACCAGGATGAGGACGAGGGCCGCGTAGCCGAGCACGAGGGTGAGCTGGGCCGAGTCGAACTCGATCCCGATGCCCGCCTCACCCAGGCCCAGGCCGATCCCGAGGTAGATCAGCAGCGAGGGCAGCCCGGAGCGCACCGAGAGCCGAACCGCCGCGACCGCGACGACGAGCACCAGGCTCCCCACGAAGAGGGCGGTCGTGAGGTCGTCGAGCGAGAACGCACCGGGCGCAGCCTCGCCACCACTGAGCGGCAGCGTCCACGTCCGTCCCACGGCCAGTCCTCGCGTCGTCGGTCCCAGGGTGTCCTAGTCTCGCAGGGTGAGTCGTGCCAAGGTCATCCGTCGCTCCCTTTTGGGACTCCTCGCCGTGGTCGTCGTGCTCGCGCTCGTCGCGAGTGTCGTCGTCGTGACGGCGGTGCGGGACTCACTCCCTCGCACGTCGGGGGAGGTCGCCCTCCCCGGGCTGGGCGCCAGCGTGAGCGTCCTGCGCGACGACAGCGGCATCCCGCACATCTACGGCGACAGCATCACCGACCTGGCGAGGGCACAAGGCTACGTGCACGCCCAGGAGCGGTTCTTCGAGATGGACCTGCGGCGGCACACCACGGCCGGGCGGCTCGCCGAGCTCGTCGGGAAGCCCGGGCTGGAGTCCGACAAGGTGATCCGCACGATGGGGTGGCGCAAGGTCGCCGAGGAAGAGCTCCCGACCCTCGCCCCGCAGACCCGCCAGATGCTCCAGGCCTACGCCGACGGCGTGAACACCTACCTGCGGGGGCGCAGCCCGCGCGAGGTGTCCCTGGAATACACCGTGCTGGGGCTGCAGCTGCCGCTGGCCGACATCGAGGACTGGACCCCGCTCGACAGCCTCTCCTGGCTCAAGGCGATGGCCTGGGACCTGCGCGGCAACTACACCGACGAGCTGGCCAGGGCCCGCCTGAACGGTCGTCTCTCACCCGCCCAGATCGCGGCGGTCTACCCGACCTACGACACGGAGGCGCATCCGCCCATCCTCTCCGCCCAGGACTGGTCCCCTCGCGCGCTCGAGGGGTTGACCCGTTCGGCCGTGCCGTCCGCCCTCACCACGGGCGCCGCGACCCCCGCGACCCCCGCGACCTCCGACGCCGACGCTGCGGCCATGACCAGTGCGCCGGCGGATGCCGCCTACGCCGCAGTGCAGCAGGCCCTCGATTCGATCCCGCAGCTCCTCGGGCGCGGAGAGGGCGTCGGGTCGAACTCCTGGGTCGTCTCGGGGGCCCGGACGACCACCGGTGAGCCGCTCATCGCCAACGACCCGCACCTGGGTGTGGGGCAGCCCGGCATCTGGATCCAGAACAGCCTGCACTGCCGCACGGTGTCGGCGGCGTGCCCGCTCGACGTCAGCGGGTTCTCCTTCGCGGGGGTCCCCGGCGTCGTGATCGGTCACAACGGCCAGATCTCGTGGGCGTTCACCAACCTGGGACCGGACGTCAGCGACTTCTACCTCGAGCGGGTGGTCGGCCAGACCTACCTGCGTGACGGCGTGTGGGAGCCGCTGGCCGGCCGCGAGGAGGTGATCAAGGTCGCGGGCGCTGCTGACGAGCGGATCACGGTGCGCTCCACGGTCCACGGTCCGGTGCTCTCCGACGCCCTGGACTCCCTCGTGGAGGCCGGCCGCCGGGCCCCGACCGAGATCGAGGGGGACGAGAGGGATGCGTATGCCGTGTCGCTGGCCTGGACCGGGCTGCTGCCCGGGCACACGGCCGACGCGATCCTCCAGCTCAACCTCGCCACCGACTTCCAGCAGTTCCGTGACGCCGCGTCCCTCTTCGCCGTCCCGGCCCAGAACCTGCTCTACGCCGACCGGGCCGGCCACATCGGCTACCAGGCGCCCGGGCAGGTGCCCCTGAGGCGACCCGCGCTGCCGAAGTCACCGCCGGGCTACTGGCCCGCCCCGGGCTGGGACTCCTCCTACGACTGGAAGGGCTTCGTCGCGTTCGAGGCGATGCCCTGGGTGCTGGACCCGGCATCCGAGGTCATCGTGGCGGCGAACCAGCAGGTCACCGACAGCGCGACTCCGTTCCTGACGACCGAGTGGGATGCCGGGTGGCGCTCCACCCGGATCGCGGAGCGGCTCGCCGCCCTCGACAAGGTGAGCCCGGCGGACATGGCCCAGATCCAGCTGGATGACCAGAACGCCTTCGCCAAGATCCTCGTGCCGACCCTGCTCGGGGTGCCGCTGAACGCCCCGGATTCCGACCCGTCCTCCAAGGACACGTTCGACTTCACCAACCAGGCCCGTGAGCTGTTGCGCGACTGGGACTACACGACCCCGGCGGGCGACTCCCCGCAGGGCGCCCCGGCCGCCTACTACAACGCGGTGTGGCGCAACCTGCTGGAACTGCTCTTCGACGACGAGCTGCCCACCGGCCTCAAGGCCGACGGCGGAGCCCGGTGGCGGGCAGCCGTGCAGAAGCTGCTCAGCGAGCCGGACAGCGCGTGGTGGGACAACAAGCTCACCCCCAACGTCACCGAGGGCAAGGACGAGATCCTGCGCCAGGCCCTGGTCGCGGCCCGCCTGGAGCTCACCAAGAAGCTGGGCAAGAACCCGGAGAACTGGCAGTGGGGCAAGCTGCACAGCCTGCACCTGGAGCACAAGGTCCTCGGCGGGCACGACGTTCCGGGGATCGTGCGGTGGCTCTTCAACGACGGGCCGCACGACATGCCCGGCGGCTCCGCGATCGTCAACGCCAACGGTTGGAATGCGAGCGAGGGCTATGAGGTCAACTGGGCCCCGTCGATGCGGATGGTCGTCGATCTCTCCGACCTCGACGCCTCGACGTGGATCAACCAGACCGGCGTCAGCGGCCACGCGATGGATGACCACTACACCGACCAGGTCGGGGACTGGGTGGCCGGCCGACAGCGAGCGTGGCCGTTCTCCGAGCAAGCGGTCCGAGACACCGGTCCCGACGTGCTCACCCTGCGCCCGGAGAAGCAGGCGAACGCGGCGCCCTAGCCCTCGGCCAGCCCTGGGCCTCGCCGCTCAGTGGCTGCCGGGGCGCAGGTCGGTGAGACCGTCGGCAGTGAGCACCAGGTCGACCGGCGCGTCGTGCGGCTCGTGCGGGAGCGGCCCTTCGCCCAGCTCGCCCGGGTGCAGCAGCACGACGACGGGGACACCCGCAGAGCGCCGGGGGAGGGCCTTGTCGTAGCACCCGCCGCCCTGTCCCATCCGGGTACGGCGCGTGTCGACCGCCAACCCGGGGGCGAGCACGAGGGCGACCTCCCCGATGGCGTCCTTGCCCAGGCGCGAGGCGGCCGCGTCTGCGGCGTCGTGCCAGTCGAGGTCGAGGTCGGCCTCGGTGACAGGGAGCAGGACTCGGATGCCGTGGGCCGCCAGCCGTGCGTTCAGCTCATCGGTGGGCGGTTCCCCGGGGACGGCGGCATACGACGTCACGCTCTGACCGGGCCCCAGGCCGAGGGTGCCCACGAGATGCTCGACCCGATCGGCAAGAGCCCGGGAGTCCGCGCCGGTGTCGCGTCGTGCGGCGATCTCGCGGCGCCGCGCCCGCAGCGCCGAACGCGCCTGCTTCTTGCTCGGATCGGTGGCCACCCCGACATCGTAGGGTGGCCTCCATGATCGACGACGGGCTCAGGGCCGCGACCGAGAAGATGCGCGCGGCGGGGGTGTCGGACCTCGCCACGGCGGTGTTCTCCGACTTCCACGCCCAGCTCAGGTCCGAGGTCACCGGGACGATTCCCGAGGCCGACATCGACCCTCTCGTCGATGTGCCCGACCTCGGCGGGATCACCACGTCGCCGGAGGAGGTTCGCTCCGCGCTCGCGCGCACCGTCGTCATCAAGCTCAACGGGGGGCTGGGCACGAGCATGGGCATCCGCGGGCCGAAGACTGCGCTCGAGGTGCGCGACGGGCTGACGTTCCTCGACGTCATCGCCCGGCAGGTCCTGGGGCTTCGACGCCGCCACGAGGTGGCGACACCCTTGCTCCTGATGAACTCCTTCCGCACGCGCGAGGAGTCCTTGGAGATCCTCGCCCGGCACCCGGGCCTCCCGGTCGACGGGCTGCCGCTGGACTTCCTCCAGAGCATGGAGCCCAAGCTGCGCGCCGACGACCTCTCGCCCGTCTGCTGGCCCGCGGAGCCGCAGCTGGAGTGGTGCCCTCCGGGGCACGGCGACGTCTACGTCGCGCTGCGCACGACCGGGCTGCTCGACGCGCTGCGCGAACGCGGCATCCGGTATGCATTCCTGTCCAACGCCGACAACCTCGGTGCCACCTGCGAGGGCACGGTGCCCGCCTGGATGGCGCGCGAGAGCATCCCCTACGTTGCCGAGGTCAGTGCCCGAACCCGCAACGACCGCAAGGGTGGCCACCTCGCGGTGCGCCGCAGCGACGGTCGCCTCGTGCTGCGGGACAGCGCGATGGTCGAGGCGGGCGAGGACCACTTCTTCCAGGACGTGGAGCGGCACCCGTGGTTCCACACCAACAACCTCTGGCTCGACCTCGACGTGCTCGCCGCCCGCCTCGACGAGCGGCACGGCGTGCTCGGCCTGCCGATCATCGTCAACCGCAAGCCCGTCGACCCGACGATCGCCGACTCCACCCCTGTCATCCAGATCGAGTCCGCGATGGGAGCGGCGATCGAGGTGTTCGACGGGTCGAGGGCGCTGGCCGTCGACCGTAGCCGGTTCCGGCCGGTCAAGACGACCAATGAGCTGTTGCTGCTGCGTTCGGACCTCTACCGGATCAGCGACGACGGTCTCGTGGAGTCGACGATCTCCCACCCCGAGCCGTTCATCGACCTGTCGGGTGCCTACCGGTTCGTCGATGACTTCGACGCGCGGTTCCCTGCAGGCGTGCCCTCGATCCGGCGCGCCGCCAGCCTGCGCGTCGAGGGCGACACGACGTTCGGTGCCGGCGTCGTCTGCATCGGTGACGTGCGGGTCGGCTCCGAGGTGGCGAGGGTCCCTGACGGCACCGTGCTGCAGGGTGGGTCCTGATGCGCACCGTGCAGGAGCACCGCGACGCGGTGCTCTCCCTGGTGTCGGCCCTCGCGCCGGAGGAGACCGCGGTCGGAGATGCGCTGGGGCTGGTCCTGGCCGCCGACGTGACCGCCGCGGTCGACCTCCCGGGCTTCGACAACTCGGCGATGGACGGGTATGCCGTGCGGTCCGCAGACCTTCTCGGTGCAACCGCGCAGGCCCCCGTCACCCTCCCCGTCGACGGTGACATCGCCGCGGGCGACACCACCCACCACGTGCTGCGCCCCGGCCACGCACTGCGGATCATGACGGGTGCCCCGCTGCCGGACGGTGCGGATGCCGTGGTGCCGGTCGAGCTGACCGACGGGGGCGCCGACCGGGTCGCGATCGCCCTCGCGGCGGAGGTCGGGCGGCACCTGCGACATCGCGGCGAGGACGTGCTGGCCGGCACCGTCGTGCTGCGGGCCGGAGTGCGGCTCGGCCCGGGGCACCTGGCACTCGTGGCTGCCTGCAACGTCGCCCACGTGGTGGCCCACCGGCGGCCCCGGGTCGCCGTGCTCTCCACCGGGGACGAGCTCGTCCCGCCCGGCTCGACCCTGGAGCACGGGCAGATCGTCGACTCCAACCACGTCATGCTCTGCGCCCTCGTCGAGGCGGCCGGTGCGCAGGTGGCCGGGTCCGCACACCTGCGCGACGACGCTGCGACGATGCGCGCCCAGCTTGCCGACCCTCCCGGTGATCCCGACCTCGTCCTCACCACGGGTGGGGTCTCCATGGGTGTCTACGACACCGTCAAGGAGGTGCTCACCGCAGACGGGGGGGTGGAGTTCGTCAAGGTCGCGATGAGACCCGGGATGCCGCAGGGCTGCGGGGTCCTCGGGCCTCGCCGCACGCCGGTGGTCACCCTGCCGGGCAACCCGGTGAGCTCCTTCGTCTCCTTCCACGTCTTCGTCCTCCCCGCCCTGCGCGCGCTCGCCGGCCTCGACCCGAGCGCAGACGGGTCCTTCGAGTCGGTCGCTGCGACGTCGTGGTCGACCGCGCCCGGCAAGGTGGAGCTGACCCGGGTGGTCGAGCAGGGCGGAGCGGTCCGCCCCTCGGGGGGACAGGGCTCCCACGTCCTGGGTGCGCTCGCCGGGGCCACGGCCCTGGCCGTCGTGCCAGCCGACGCCGACGGAGTGCGAGAGGGTGACCCGGTGCGCTGCATCCCCATCCTGGGACAGGATCGACCCCATGGGTGAGACGGGAGGGTCGGGCGGCCTGACGCACGTGCGCGCCGACGGCAGCGCCCACATGGTCGACGTCTCAGGCAAGGACGTCACCGCGCGGGAGGCCAGCGCCGCCGGACGAGTGCTGCTCTCCGAGAGGGCGGTCGCCGCACTGCGCGGCGGTGTGGTGCCCAAGGGTGATGCGCTCGCGGTGGCCCGGGTCGCCGGCATCCAGGCAGTCAAGCGCACCCCCGAGCTGATCCCGCTCGCCCATCCCGTGGCCGTGCACGCCGTCGAGGTCGACCTGGTGGTGCTCGACGTCGGGGTCGAGATCTCGGCCACCGTGCGCACCGCCGACCGCACCGGCATCGAGATGGAGGCCCTGACGGCCGTGGCGGTGGCCGCCCTCGCGCTCATCGACATGGTCAAGGCCGTCGACCGCCATGCACGGATCATGGACGTGCGGGTCACGGCGAAGTCCGGGGGCCGCTCGGGCGACTGGCGGGAGGAGTCGTCGTGACGGGGCCGCTCGAGGGCCGAACGGCCCGGGTGGTGACCTGCTCGACCCGAGCCGCCACGGGGGTCTATCCCGATCGCGGCGGCACGCTCCTGGTGGAGGCGCTGCGGGAGTGGGGGTGTGAGGTCCCCGACGCGGCCGTCGTCGCTGACGGCCCCGACGTCCTCGCGGCGATCCGGGCGGCTCTCCAGGCGGCCCCCGACCTCCTGCTCACCACTGGTGGCACCGGGCTGACGCCCAGCGACGGCACCCCGGAGGCCACCGCGCCCCTCCTGGACCGCGTCGTTCCGGGCATCGCCGAGGCGTTGCGGGCACAGGGGGTCGCGGCCGGCATCCCGACCGCCATGCTCTCCCGGGGGGTGTCCGGGCTCGCGGGTCGCACCCTGGTGGTCAACCTGCCCGGATCGAGCGGTGGGGTGCGGGACGGTCTCGCGGTGCTCGTCGACGTGCTCCCGCACGCGTTGGCGCAGGTGCGAGGGAGCGACCACTGATGCCGGCGCGGTGGTGGCGGCTGCGCCGTGACGGAGGAGCCGGAGCCCCGGCGGGGCCGCTGTGGTCCTGGCCGGTGCGACTCGAGGGTGAGACGCCACGGGGGTTGGCGCTCGTGCTCCGCCCCCTCGTCGTCGAGGACGCACCGGTGTTCCACGCCGTGCGCCGCGCGAACGCGGCCTGGCTCGAGCCGTGGGACGCCACCTCGCCGGAGCCCGACGCCCCGGCCCGGAGCTTCGCGGAGCTGATCGGACACTATGACGCTGATGGTCGCGCCGCCCGTGCCATGCCGTTGGGCATCGAGGTCGACGGACGGCTGGTCGGCCAGGTCTCCTTCGGGTCGATCGTGCTCGGTTCGTTCCGCTCGTGCTTCGTCGGCTACTGGGTGAGTCGGGCGGTCGCCGGCCAGTCGGTCGTGCCGACCGCGCTGGCGCTCGGCGGTGACCACCTGATCAGGACGGTCGACCTGCACCGGCTCGAGGTGAACATCCGACCGGAGAACATGGCGAGCCTCGCGGTCGTGCGCAAGCTGGGGTTCCGCAGCGAGGGGCTACGACCGCACTACCTGCACATCGACGGCGCGTGGCGCGACCACCAGTCGTTCGCGCTGACGGCCGAGGACCTCGCCGGTCAGACCCTGATGGAACGCCTGACCCAGTCGTCACAACAGTCACTTCCGCGACACACCGGCGGGGGTCCGGCACCGACGCGCTGAAGCCGCCTACGGTCGGACGCGTGCGGTCCCCGTCGAGCCTGATCTTCATCGTCCTCATCGGTGTCTGGGCTGCCTATTTCGTCCAGTACTGGATCCGCCGCAGGGACCACCTGTCCACGGCCCGGTCCGTCGACCAGTTCACCGAGGCGATGCGCGTCCTGGAACGCCGCGACGTCACCCCGTATGCCGACCTGTCCGCGCCGGCCCGTCCGTCGTACTCCGTGCACCCGGAGCGCTCGGCCAGGCCGCAGGTGCTCGTCAAGCGTGCCGTGCCCGCCGAGGCTCGCCGTGGGACCGAGACGGCAGTTCCCGTGCACGTCTCACCGGTCGGGCGTGAGGGTGCCGCGACCCGAGCCGCAGCACCCTCGGCCTCCGGTCAGGGGAGCTCTCGAGAGTCGAGGGCGCGCATCGAGCACGGCATCCGACCGAGCCGGCGCGTGCGCGGCGTGTTCCTTCTCGCCGCGCTCCTGGAGCTCCTCGTCATCGTGCCGTTGGTGGCAGTCTCGATGGTCTCTGCGTGGGTGTTGCTGCCCTCGCTGCTCGCGCCGGTCTGGGCCGTGGCCTGGCTGCGCTCCGGGGTGCGGACCGAGCAGGCCGCGGTGCGAGCCCGTCGCCGTCGCGGTGCCGAGCGCACCCACGAGCGCGCCGCCGCTCCCGCCCCCACCCGGGTCGCTGGCGGCCGGACTCAGCGCTCGTCGGAGGTGCGCGCCACGTCGACCCTCGCCACGTCGACTCCCGCCATGTCGACTGCCGCCACGTCCACTCTCGCCACGCCGACCGTGAGCGAGGCCACGACGGACGTGTTCGATGCCGATGCCGCAGCGCCCGCTGCGGTCGCGGACCAGCCCTCGGAGAGCGTGGTGGCGCACGCCGCGGCTCTCCCCGAGGCCCCGGTCGTCGTGGCGCCTTCCCAGGGGTCGGGCACCACCTCCCCGGTAGCGCCCGAGGTGCCCGTGCCCCTCGTGGACGAGGACGACATCCCGCTCACCTGGAACCCGGTGCCGGTGCCTCGCCCCACCTACACGATGAAGGCGAAGGCCGAGCGTGTTGCTCCGGCCCCCGCCGCCACGACGCCCAGGGCTGCACCCACCGAGCCGGCAGAGCCGGCCGAGCTGGCCGAGCTGGCCGAGGACACGGCATACGACGAGCGCCGCGCGGTGGCCGGGGCCTGACGGCCTCCGCGGGTCGGACCAGAGGTCAGGAGTGGCCGGGTTCGAGCCGCTCGCGAGAAGCAGCCTCTGCCTGCTCCTCCACGGCATCGGCCTCATCGCGCGCCTGTGCTTCCTCCTCGGGGTCCAGCAGGTCCTCGGCCGTCGTGGGTTCGGTGGGGGCCGGCTCCGGCTCGTCAGGTGAGTCGAGCAGGTGGTGGCCCACCGCGTTGAGCACGGCGACGGTCGGCACGGCGATGAGGCCACCGATGATCCCCGCCAGGATGAGGCCCGCCGCGATGGCGAAGATGACCGCCAGCGGGTGGATCTTCATCGCGCGTCCGATGAGGAGGGGCTGGAGGATGTGGCTCTCGAGCTGCTGCACGGCGACGACGACCCCGAGCATGATCAGGGCCTGCACCGGTCCGAGGGCGACGAGCGCCAAGAGGATCGCCACACTGCCCGAGATCGCCGCACCGACGACGGGGATGAAGGCGCCGAAGAAGACGAGCAGGGCGATGCCCGAGGCGAACGGCACACCGAGGATGGCGGCGCCGGTGCCGATGCCGATGGCATCGACCGCTGCCACGAGGAGGGTGGCCCGGGTGAAGGCCGACAGCTGGCCCCAGGCGATCAGGCCGGAGGAGTGCGCGCGCTCGCGGGCGGCCCGGGGGAAGAGCCGGACCAGCCACCCCCAGATGACGGGGCCGTCCTTGAGGAAGAAGAAGAGGCTGAACAGGGCCAGGAAGAAGCCGGTCACCACGTGCGTGGCGGTCAGCCCGGCGGCGGTGGCCGTGTCGGTCAGGTTGCTCGAGCTCATGCCCGCGCGGGCCCGGTCCAGGTAGTCCTGGATCTGGGTGTCGGTGACACCGAAGCTGGTGCGCAGCCAGGTGCGGACCTGGTCCAGGCCTTCGGTGGCCTTGGTCGTGATGTCGTCCAGCTGGCTGACCAGCTGGCTGCCGACGAAGGAGAGCAGCCCGCTGATGACGCCCAGCGTGCCGATGACAGTGATGAAGGCGGCCAGGCCCGGCGGCATCACCCGACCGAGGCCGTGGAAGACCGGCTGGAGGAGTGCCGTGAGCAACAGGGCGACGATGATCGGGATGACCAGCTCGGAGATGAAGGTGGAGCCCCACAGCACCACGAAGGCAGCGACGCCGATCACCAGCCCGCGCCAGGCCCACTCGCTGGCAGTGCGCACCCCGAGCGGCACGGACCACGCCTCTTCCGAGGAGCTCGCCACGAGTCCCGGAGCACCCAGGATCACCCGGGGTGGAGCGGCCGGGTCCGATGTGCGGCGGGGGCTCCCACGCCAACTGAGTCGCATGGCGCGATGGTATGTCGTGCAGGGCGGCCCGCGCGCCCGCAGCATCTCGCGGCCGGTTTCGGGAGCAGCCCGACCCGGTGTTATCGTTGCAACGCTTTTGGGGCTGTAGCGCAGTTGGTAGCGCGTCTCGTTCGCAATGAGAAGGTCCGGGGTTCGATTCCCCGCAGCTCCACCGAAGCGATGTCCGCGCGACGTCGCACAACAGGGCGGGCCCCGTGGGGTCCGCCCTGGTTTGCTCCCTCCTCCCCGACTTCGG
>JBDSNZ010000047.1:0-3219 GCA_039915055.1 Ornithinibacter sp. | reverse complement strand
ACGACGGTTGCCGGCGCCTCGGTGCCGTCGCTTGCCGTCGAGTGGGTGTGCAGGTCGATGACCATCGCAGCAGACTATCCGCCCCTCCCCGACAACCTTTTCGGGCGTCATGGCGTAGAGAGGGTGTGAGCGACACAGGAGGAACCCGATGACGATCGGCCGGACCGAGCGCGATGCCGCGTTCACGAC
Source organism: Ornithinibacter sp. (assembly GCA_039915055.1). Classification (GTDB taxonomy): domain Bacteria; phylum Actinomycetota; class Actinomycetes; order Actinomycetales; family Dermatophilaceae; genus Fodinibacter. The sequence continues at coordinate 3,030 of JBDSNZ010000047.1, read as the reverse complement.
GTTCGCCGAACAGGCGTCGCCGTCACTGCTGCGCACGGCCTGGCTGCTCACCGGGGATCACCACGCCGCCCACGAGCTGGTGCAGGCGGCGCTCGTCAAGACCTACGTCGCCTGGCCGAGGGTGCGGCAGGCGGGGGCCCTCTCGTACGCGCGGCGGATCCTGGTCAACGAGCGAACGGACAGCTGGCGGCGCAGGCGGGGTGAGGTCGTGGTCGCAGAGGTGCCCGAGAAGGGATCGCGGGCCGACGACGAGACGACAGCAGACCGTGACCTCGTGGTGCGGCTGCTGGCCGGGCTCCCCGAGCAGCAGCGGAGGGTGGTGGTGCTGCGCTACTACACCGACTTGTCCGAGCAGGCCACCGCCGAGCTGCTGCACATCTCGGTCGGGTCGGTGAAGTCCTCAGCTTCCCGTGGCCTGTCGGCACTTCGCGCCCAGCTGGCCCACACCGAAGGAGGCGTGCGATGAGCACGGACACGTTCGAACAGACGCTGAGCGGGCTGCTGCACGAGAGCACGGATGCCGAGGGGATGTCCTTTCTGGATCTGGACCCCTCCGAGGTGCTCGTGCGGGGACGGCGCGCCGTGCGACGACGCCGGACTGCATGGGGGCTCGGCGCAGTGGCAGCCGCGCTTGCCGTCGCCGGGCTCGGCGCGATCGCCATCGACACCGGAGGAGATCAGGCCGACACGCTGCCCGCGGGTCAGCGGAGCGGGACGACGAGCACGGCAGAGGTCGACCTCGCCTCCATTCCTCTCTACGAGAGTGCGATCGTCAACAATGGCACCGGTTTCGTTCCCATCGCGCCGAACGACCCGTCACACGTGGTCGTCCTGGTCGACCAGCGCGCCCGCACCTGGCAGGTGACGACGGTGGACGCGCAGGGGCAGGGCACACAGAACGCCCCCACATCCCTACCCGCCAACCCCGATGTCACCTCGTGGTGGAGCGCTGGTCGCTCCGAAGGGCTGGTCGTGGGGCTGCTCCCGGCAACCGCCGACGGAGTCATCACCACATGGGCCGACACCCCTCCCACGCAGTCCAACGTGGGCTTTGAACCCCTTCCGGGCACGCCTCGACAGGTGTTCGCCGTGCGCTACCCAGCCACCGAGACCGATCGGATCTTCAGCGGGCTCCTCTGGAGCGACGGTGAGCACGTGCGTGACACCGCCGGAGCGCTCGTGCCCAGCGCCAAGGTGGGCGCCGACCTCGCATTCGTCTCCCGCGCCCAAGGAACCTTCGGCATCTTCGGTGACGGCTCAACCAGCAGCAAGCAGTTGAACCCGAGCCCGGCGGTCCGGGTGCAGTCGCTCATGTCTGGCGATCAGCCTGAGGGCTCCGACACCATGGCTTCGACCCTCCTCCTCGTGCTGCCCGCCGGTGCGCACGACGCCGTCATCACCCCGACGCCCGGAGCCACGCTCACATCGACTCAGACCGTCCCCGGCGGCTCGACCGGCGACACGATGGTCCTCGCGCACCTCTCGGTTCCCTCGTCAGTGGGCGGAAACGGGGCAGACCGGGTCATCTGGACCAACTCGGACGGGTCCACCGAGACTGGCGCCGTGGACAGCTGATCCATCGCCCCGACATGCGTCGTCACCCGGGGGTGGGCCCACGGCCGGGTGCTCAGGCCGTGGGGGATGCCGGGCCGCTCCAGTTCTTGTCCGCCTGCGGAACGGGCCGGCCCGGCTGCTCGCCACCGCGCGCCTGGAGGTAGTTCTCCTTGGGCACCATCACCTTGCGGCGGAAGATGCACACGACCTTGCCGTCCTGGTTGTAGCCGATCGTCTCGACGTGCACCACACCACGGTCGTCCTTGCTCGTGCTCTCCCACTTGTCGAGAACCGTGGTCTCGCCATAGAGCGTGTCGCCGTGGAACGTCGGCGCGACGTGCCGGAGGCTCTCGATCTCGAGGTTGGCGATCGCCTTGCCAGAGACGTCGGGCACCGACATGCCGAGCAGGATCGAGTAGACGTAGTTGCCGACGACGACGTTCCTGCCGAACTGCGTGCTCTCCCCCGCGTAGTTCGCATCGAGGTGCAGGGGGTGGTGGTTCATCGTCAGGAGGCAGAACAGGTGGTCGTCGTATTCGGTGACGGTCTTGCCCGGCCAGTGCTTGTAGATGGCCCCGACCTCGAACTCCTCGTAGCTGCGCCCGAACTGCACCGGTGCCTCCTTCGTCGACGTGAGGGCCCATCCTTGCGTGAGTGCCCGGCACATGGAATCGGTATGCCGCGTGCGCTTCCTCACGCTCTAGGCTCGGGTCATGGCGGACTTCATCGGAGCAGTCGACCAGGGCACCACGAGCACCCGGTTCATGATCTTCGACCACGACGGCCGCGAGGTCGCCAAGCACCAGCTCGAGCACGAGCAGCTGTTGCCCCGCGCGGGGTGGGTGGAGCACAACCCGCTGGAGATCTGGGACCGCACCCAGAGCGTGATCGGCACCGCCCTCGCCAAGGCGGGCATCGCCAGCGGTGACCTCGACTCCATCGGCGTGACCAACCAGCGCGAGACCGCCATCGTCTGGGACAAACGCACTGGCCGCCCCTTCCACAACGCCATCGTCTGGCAGGACACCCGCACGGACTCGATCGCCAAGGCACTCGATCGCGATGGACGTGGCGACGTCATCCGGCAGAAGGCCGGCCTCCCTCCGGCGACGTACTTCGCAGCCGGCAAGGTGCAGTGGATGCTCGAGAACGTCGACGGTCTGCGCGAGGCCGCGGAGCGCGGCGACGCACTCTTCGGCACCCCCGACACGTGGGTGATCTGGAACCTCACAGGGGGTCCGGACGGCGGCATCCACGCCACCGACGTCACGAACGCGAGCCGCACCATGCTCATGGACCTGATGACCCTCGACTGGGACGACGAGCTCCTCGGCTTCTTCGGCATCCCCCGCTCCATGCTGCCGAGCATCCACGCGAGCAGCGACGCCACGGCATACGGCACGACCACCGGTGAGCGGCGCGGGGCGAAGGTTCCCATCACCGGTGTGCTCGGTGACCAGCAGGCGGCAACCGTGG
>JBDSNZ010000287.1:0-5742 GCA_039915055.1 Ornithinibacter sp. | reverse complement strand
ACCGGTGCCCACGCACCTATAGGTGCGTGGGCACCGGTGTTCTGCGTGGCCGACCCAGCCGTTCACCCGTCGAGCGAGGTCGCCGCCGGACCCTGCGCGTGCGGTCAGAGGTTGCCGCGGAGGTCCTGCTCGCGCTCGATGGACTCGAAGAGGGCCTTGAAGTTGCCCTTGCCGAAGCCGAGCGAGCCGTGCCGCTCGATGATCTCGAAGAACACCGTCGGCCGGTCACCCAGCGGCTTGGTGAAGATCTGGAGGAGGTAGCCGTCCTCGTCACGGTCGACGAGGATCTTGCGGGACTTCAGCTCCTCGATGGGCACCCGCACCTCACCGATGCGAGCCCGCAGCTCGGGGTCGTCGTAGTACGTGTCAGGGGTTTCGAGGAACTCCACCCCTTCCTTGCGCAGCTCGTCGACGGTGCGCAGGATGTCGTTCGTCGCCAGAGCCAGGTGCTGCGCACCGGGGCCGTTGTAGAACTCGAGGTACTCATCGATCTGGCTCTTGCGGGCCGCGATCGCCGGCTCGTTGAGGGGGAACTTCACCCGGTGGTTTCCGTTGGCGACGACCTTGGACATCAGCGCGGAGTAGTCGGTGGCGATGTCGTCGCCGATGAACTCGGCCATGTTCACGAAGCCCATGACCTTGTTGTAGAAGCCCACCCACTGGTCCATCTTGCCGAGCTCGACGTTGCCGACGACGTGGTCCAGCGCCTGGAAGAGGCGCTTGGGGGCGCCGTCGCGCTTGACGAACGTGGACCCCCTGGTGACGTAGCCGGGAAGGTACGGGCCGGCATACCGCACGCCGTCGACCTCGCGCTGCACCAGCGTGTGCCGGGTCTCGCCGTAGGTCGCGATGGCCGCGATGCGGACCGACCCGTGCTCGTCGGTGAGCGTCTCGGGCTCGCTGAGGATGGTCGCTCCCGCGCTGCGCGCCTGCGCGATGCAGCGGTCGACGTCGGGCACCTCGAGCGAGATGTCGACGACGCCGTCGCCGTGGGCCGCGTGGTGCGCGATGAGCGGGCTGTCGGGGGTGACTGCGCCGGTGAGGACGAAGCGGATCGAGCCGGACTTCAGGACGTACGCCTTGCGGTCGCGCACCCCGTGCTCGGGCCCGGAGTACGCCACCAGCTCCATGCCCCACGCGCTCTGGTAGTAGTGCGCGGCCTGGGTCGCGTTGCCCACGACGAAGACGAGCGCGTCCCACCCGGTGACGGGGAAGGGGTCCTGCGCCTCGTCGTAGTCGACGAGGCCGACGAGCTGCTTGAGCTGCTGGAGGTCAAGTCCGGCCTGGCGCTCCTGCTCGGTCAGGTCGATGTGGCTGGCGGACGTCGTGGTCGGGTCGGTCCTCGTGTCAGTCATCCAGCCACTGTGGTGGCGCGCGCCGCGATGTGCAAGACGAGCGGTAACCGATGGTCAGCCTGCGCACACTGTTGCCTCACACGGCATCCCTCCCGGACAATGTGACCATGTCACGACAGGACGGGGTGGACACCCTCGATGCCCGGCTCATCGCCCTCCTCACCGAGGACCCGCACGTCGGCGTCCTGGGCGCCTCACGGGCGCTGGGGGTGGCTCGGGGCACCGTCCAGGCGCGCCTGGACCGGCTCCAGCACCGCGGGGTGATCAAGTCCTTCGCCCCGCAGGTCGACCCGGCACCTCTGGGCTACCCGGTGACGGCGTTCTGTACCCTGGAGATCCGTCAGCGTCAGGGCCACGGCCCCGTCGTCGCGCACCTGTCCGCCATCCCGGAGGTGCTGGAGATCCACTCCATCACCGGGGTCGGTGACCTCGTCGTGAGGATCGTCGCCCGCGACAACGTCGACCTCGGGCGCGTCATCGACGAGATCATCGACGACACACACGTGGTGCGGGCCAACACCGCGATCTGCCTGGTGACCCATCTCGACCACCGCACCGGCCCGCTGGTCCAGGCCGCGGCCCAGGGGCGTGCGGAGTTCTGAACCCCTGTGCTCAGCCGGTGATCACCACAGGGGAGCCGCCGGCGACGAGGCGCCAGTCGGTGCTCGCGAAGGTCGGCGGGTCGATGACCTCGTTGGCGCTCACCCAGTCGATGAGCAGCTGGCGCACCTCCACCTGCTGGTTGTAGACGACCGGTGCCGTCGTCACGTTCGGGAAGTTTCCACCGCCGGACTGGCGGTAGTTGTTGATCGCGATGACGAACTCGGCGGCGGGGCCGACGGAGGTCCCGGCATACGAGAGGTTCACGATCCGCGAGCCCGGCGCGGCCGCGATGTCGATGTCGTAGGTCAGCGCAGCGTCGATGCCGCCCATGATGTCGTAGTTGTAGTCGGGCGTGCCCTTCGGGGCCAGCACCGTCACGGCGTTCGTCACGTCGTCCGCTGCGAAGGGGCCGGCATTCGGCACCTGCTTGAAGTAGGTCGCCGACTGCTCGAGGTAGTCCTTGACCTGGGCGCCGGTGAGTGTGATGCCGAGCAGCGTGTTGTCGTAGATGTAGAGCCCTGCCACGTCGCGCACCGTGACCTCGCCTGCCGGGATGGCCGCCAGCTTGTTGAAGGGCGCCGCGATGCTCAGCACCGGGAGCGCCTCCTGCGGTGTGCCCACCAACGCCTTCTTGACAGCCTCGCCCTGCACGAGGTTGATGAAGTCCATCGCGGCCGTGTCCTCGTAGCGCGAGGTCGACGCCGACATCGCCTCGGTGCAGGTGCCGATCACGGAGTTGACGTAGGTGAGGACCTTCTCGTGCGCCGGACGGATGAGCGCTGCGATCTGCACGTCCTCGGGCACCGTGTTGGCGTTGTAGAGCCTGGACCTGGAGCCGACGACCTGCCACTTGCCCTTCACCTGCTCGAGGTCCAGGCTCATCTCGCTCACCCGCATGCCCCAGTAGAGCGGCTCGCTGAGCAGCACAGTGCGACCCGTGACCTTGTTGGTGACCTTGAGCTCGGGCACCTCGACGTGCGCGTGGCCGACGAGGATGGCGTCGATGTCAGGCACCTGCTCGGCGACCAGAGTGCTCGCGTTCTCCGGGTAGGGCAGCGCATCGCCGTAGGAGGAGGAGGTGGTCGCGCCAGAGTGCGCCGACACGATCACGACGTCAGCGCCCGCCGCCTTCATCCGCGGGACCATGACCTTCGCCTGCTCGACCAGGCCGGGGAAGCGCACCTTGCCCTCGACGTTGGCCTTGTCCCAGATCGCGACGCCAGGTGTCACGAGGCCGAGGATGCCCACCGTGATGGGCTTCTGGCCCTTGAGCTTGATCCGCTTGAGCACGTAGGGAGTGAACACCGGCTCGCCGGAGTCCCAGTCGACCGAGTTCGCCGAGATGAGCGGGAAGTCGCACTGCTTCTCGAAGGTACGCAACGTGTCGAGGCCGTAGTTGTACTCGTGGTTGCCCAAGGCCGCGGCGTCGTAGCCCACGGCATTCATCGCGGTCGCCATCGGGTGCGTGCTGCCGCCGGTGATCGGATCGACCTTGGCGAAGTAGTAGGCGAGCGGCGTGCCCTGGATGGTGTCCCCGGCATCCAGGGTCAGGCAGGTGTCGGCACCGCGCTCGGCCCGCAGGTTCTTGATGAGCGTCGCCGCCTTCGCGATGCCGATCTGGTTGCCGTTCCTGTCGCTGTAGGCGGTGTTGCTGAAGTAGTTCCAGTTGTAGACGTTGCCGTGCAGGTCGGTGGTGCCGAGCACGGTGATGGTGGTGGCCTTGCGGCGGGCGGCCGCGCCGGACGGGACCGCGGCCTGGGCGTCCGTCGCAGCGAAGAGGCCGGCGCCTCCGACGACGGCCATCGAGAGGAGCTGGCGGCGCGATGCCGAGGTCTGCTTGGTGTCGGTCACGCTTCGCGACACTAGCCCTCTCGGTCGTCCTGAGCGCGTCGAGCGACCGAGCAATGGGTGAACAGCCGGTATGCCGGGGTGGCCGTTCCCGGTCAGCGGCGCCCGACGAACCAGCGCCGGATCTGGTCGGTCCGCGCCGTGACCTGCTCGCTGGTGGCCGACGCGAGCTCCGGGCCACCACAGGCTCGACGGAGGTCCACGTGGATCGTGGAGTGCGGGGTGCCCGTCTTGGAGGAGTAGGCCGCGACGAGGGTGTTGAGCTCCTTGCGCTGGGAGGCGAGCGCCCGGTGCGCCGAGACGGGTGAGGGCCCGCCCGCACCCCCGTGCCCGCTCGTCCCGCCGCCGGCTCCGCGGCTGCGCCCTGACTTCACCTGCTTGGCCTGGCGTTCGTGCAGCAGCGTGGCGACCTGGTCGGGCTCGAGGAGCCCGGGGAGCCCGAGGTAGTCCTGCTCCTCGGCAGAGCCCACGTCGGCGTGCAGCCCGAACTGCTGGGAGTCGAAGAGCACGTGGTCGAAGTGCGCATCGGACTCCAGCGCCTCGAAGGACGTCTCGTCCAGGTCGGCCCCGCTCTCGGTGCGGTTGGCAGCAGCGAGCAGGCCCTCCTCCTGTGCCCAGAGCGACGCCTCCTCCTCCCCGCTCCCGCTGCGGTTCAGCGCGTGGTCTCGTTCCACCTCCATCGTGGCGGCGTGGGTGAGGATCACCGGCACCGACGGCAGGAAGACCGACGCCGTCTCCCCGCGGCGACGGGCGCGCACGAAGCGCCCGACGGCCTGCGCGAAGTAGAGCGGCGTCGACGTCGAGGTCGCGTAGACCCCGACGCACAGCCGGGGGACGTCGACTCCCTCGGAGACCATCCGCACCGCGACCATCCAGCGCGAGGTACTCGTGGCGAACTCCTCGATCCGCCCGCTCGACCCGGTGTCGTCGGAGAGAACTACCGTCGGCGCGACCCCCGTGATGGTGCGCAACAGGGCCGCGTAGGCGCGGGCCGCGCTCTGGTTGGAGGCGATCACCAGGCCCCCGGCATCCGGCACGTGGCGACGCACCTCGGACAGTCGCTTGTCCGCGGCGGCGAGCACTGAGGGCACCCACTCCCCCTTGGGGTCCAGCGCCGTGCGCCACGCCTGCGCGGTGAGGTCCTTGGTGAGCGGCTCCCCCAGGCGCGCGGCAACCTCGTCGCCGGCCTTGGTGCGCCAGCGCATGGCGCCGCCGTAGGCGAGGAAGAGCACCGGCCGCACGACCCCGTCACGCAACGCTTCGGCATACCCGTAGGTGTAGTCGGAGGCCGAGCGCAGGATGCCGTCCTCGCCCATCTCGTAGCGCACGAACGGGATCGGGTTGGTGTCGGAGCGGAACGGGGTGCCGGTGAGCGAGAGCCTGCGGGCAGCGGGCTCGAAGGCCTCGCGGATGCCGTCACCCCACGAGCGCGCGTCACCGCCGTGGTGGATCTCGTCCAGGACCACGAGGGTGGGGGCACCCTCGGTGCGCCGGCGGTGCAGCCCGGGGTTGGCCGCGACCTGGGCATAGGTGAGGGCGACGCCGTCGTACTCGTGGGACTGCACGCCGGTGGAGTTGGAGAACGCCGGGTTCAGGTGGATGCCGACCCGGGCCGCGGCGTCGGCCCACTGGGTCTTCAGGTGCTCGGTCGGAGCCACCACGCTCACCGCCCGGATCACCCCGCGGTCGAGCAGCTCGGTGGCGATGCGCAGCGCGTAGGTGGTCTTCCCTGCGCCCGGCGTGGCGACGGCGAGGAAGTCCGTGCGGTCACTGTCCAGGTATGCCGTGAGCGCCTGTTCCTGCCACGCCCGCAGCTTGTCGGCGGTTCCCCAGGCAGCCCGCTCGGGGAAGGCGGGGGGCAGGTGACCGGCGGCGGATGTACTCATGGGCGGCGGCCACCATAACCCGCCCCGGCGCGACATGCCCGCAGGCCCCC
>JBDSNZ010000260.1:0-7837 GCA_039915055.1 Ornithinibacter sp. | reverse complement strand
GCGTCGAGCTCGGGATATGAGGTGGTGCCGCCGACCCCGTAGAGCAGCGTCACCCCGAGCAGCATGAAGATCCCGAACAGTGCACCTATGAGGTAGGTCTTCAGCGCGGCCTCGGCCGCCCGCGCGTTTCGTCCAAGGCCAACGAGGGCGTAGAGGGGGATGCTCGCGAGGAGGAAGCCGACGGCCAGCACCAGGAGGTCGCGGGCACCGGCCAGCACCAAGGTACCTGCGGTCGCGAAGAGCAGGAGGGAGTAGGTCTCGCTCTCGCGGTCGTCACCGGAGATCTCGTCGGCAGCGAGGAAGAGGACGAGGAAGGTCGCGAGGGAGGCGACGACCCGCGCGGTTGTCGTTGCGACGTCCACGGCGAACGCTCCCTCGAATGCCGTGCCGCCGGCATCCGCGCCGAAGACCGCAGCGGCCACCGACCCGAGCAGCGCTGCCGCCGCGACGCCTCGAAGCACCCACTGGCGCCGGCGGGGAGTGAACGAGCCCCCGAGCAGGCAGATCAGGCCCCCGGCGAAGAGGAGGATCTCGGGCAGCATCGCGAGCGGGCGCATGGCCATCGAGGAACCCACTCCTACCGCGCGAGATGGTCGATGACGGCGGTGGCTGCTGGTTCGATGACGTCCAGCAGTGGCCGCGGAACGAGCCCGATGAGTAGGGAGAGGAGCAGCAGCGGCGCGATGGCCCAGGCTTCATGAGCCCTGATGTCGGTGAAGTCGCGTGTGCGCCCTCGGGTCTGGCCGGTGAAGATCCGCTGGAAGGTCCATAGCAGCACTCCGGCGATGATGAGGATGCCGAGCAAGGCCACCGCACTCACCGGCACCGCCGCGATGCTCCCGGTGAAGATCTGGAACTCAGCGATGAACCCTGAAAGCCCGGGCAGCCCGAGCGAGGCGAACACCGCGACTGCGAACAGCGTCGTCGTGTGTGGGGCCCTGCCCGCGAGGCCGCCGAAGTCGGCGATCTCGTATGACCCGGCACGGTCGAGGAACAACCCGGCCAGCAGGAACAGTGCAGCCGTGACGAGACCGTGGCTGACCATCTGCGTGACGGCACCGGTGACGGCCACCCCCCGGGCCTGCGCCGTGTCGCCCGCGAGGACCCCAGCCGCACCGACGGCGAGCACGACATAGCCCATGTGGTTCACAGAGGTGTAGGCGATCATCCTCTTCAGGTCCTTCTGGGCCAGAGCAACGAGTGCCCCCCAGAGCACCGAGAGGATGCCGACGACCAAGATGACCCACGCCCAGGACTGCCAGGCGTCGGGAAGGAGCTGCATCCCGAGCCGCACGAAGCCGTAGGCGCCCAGTTTGAGCAGCACCGCGGCGAGCACGGCCGACCCGACCGCGGGGGCATCGGTGTGCGCCGGCGGCAACCAGGTATGGAAGGGGACGGTCGGTGTCTTCACGGCGAGCCCGAGGAGGATCACGCCTAGGACGACGACGCCCTGCGCCCCTCGCCCGGCGAAGGGGTCCTGCCGGGCGAGCTCGACCATGTCGAAGGTGTGCGGGACGGCGGCGAGGTAGAGCCCGATGAACCCGGCGAGGAGGGCGAGGGAGCCGAGGAAGGTGTACAGGAAGAAGGTGAGGGCGGACCGGGCGCGGTCTCCGTGACCCCAACCGGCGATGACGATGTACATCCCGACGATCGAGAGGTCGAAGAAGACGAAGAAGAGGATGAGGTCGGCCGCCGCGAACAGCCCGATGCAGACGCTCTGCAGCCCCAGGAACAAGGCAGCCCGCGAAGCGGGCCGGTCATCATCGCGCAGCGAGTAAAGCGCGCAGGCCAAGAACACGGCGGCGGTCATCGCCACCAGCGGGAGGGAGAGTCCGTCGAGCCCGACGTGGTAGCTGCTGTCCACGCCTGGGATCCACGGCACCTTCTCGTCGAAGGCGAGCGAGCCAGCGGTCGGGGTCTCATAGCGCCACCACAGGCCGGCGACGAGCACGACCTCAACGGCGGACGCCGCGACCCACATCCAGCGCGCGATGGCGCCGACTCCGGGGAGGAGAAGGAGGGCTGCGGCTGCGAGTGGGAAGAAGATGGTCAGCGAGAGCACGGGTCACCTCACCACGAGCAGGAGCACGGCGCCGGTCGCGACAAGCACGACGGCTTGGACGTAGTACTGGTGAAGCTGCCCGGTCTGCGGGCGCCGGGCCAAGGCTCCGGCTTGTCGTACCCACCCGGCGGCGGCGAGCACGGCACCGTGGACGACCCGGACGTCGAACGCCCCCGCGGCAACAGCCACCGTGACCGCGCCGGTGGCCACCGCATGGACGCCGCGATCGAGGAGCTCGTCGGCTCGGTCCAGGGTTCGCGCAAGAGCGAGCGTCGGTCGCACGACGGCGACGTGCGCGACGTGCTCGAGACCGAACCATGAGCGCGCCCAGCGAGGTTGCGGAAGTGGCCGGAACCAGACCAGGGCGAGGACGCAGAGCGAGAGCACCGAGGAGGCGACCAGTTCCAGGGCTCCCGGTTGCACCACCGCGGACCCGACGATTCGGGCCAGCCAGTCCGCGACCGCCGGAATCCCGACAGCGCCAAACCCGGCAGCACCGGTGGCCAAGACGACAACGGATGCGGTGAGCGCGGCGGGCACCGCACCCCGCGGGTGTTCCTCCTCACCCCGGTGGGCGCCCGCCCGGGCCCGCTCCTCACTGGTCACTGGTGCCCAGAGCACCCGGAGCGCGCCACCGGCGTAGGCCGCGGAGGCGGCGGCTCCGAGCAGCCCCACGGCATACAAGGCCGGTGACTGCTCGAGGGCGGCGGCCAGGACGAGGTCCTTGCTGGCCCACAGCGACAACGGCGGCGCCCCCGCCAAGGAAAGCAGTGCAACACTCGCGGCGACCCGCACGACGGGCCAGCTGGCCACCGCACCGCGCAGCCCGTCAAGCTGCTTGGTGCCTAGCGCGGAGAGCCACGCACCGGCCCCCAGGAACAGGGCCGCCTTGGTGACGGCGTGCGCGACCAGGTGCGCGGTGCCGGCGGTGACGGCGCCCAGCCCACCGGCCATGACGACGTAGCCGAGCTGGGCGGAGGTGGAGGCGGCGAGGAGCTGTTTGAGGTCCCGCTGGCCGATGGCGAGGACCCCAAGCGCGACGGTGCTCAGGGCCCCGGCCCACGCAGCGGTGGGCCCGGCCCACGACGTCGCCTGAAGCAGCGGTGACAGGCGAAGCAGGAGATAGCCGCCCATGGCGACCATGGCGGCCGAGTGCAGTAGTGCGCTGACCGGGCTCGGGCCGTCCATCGCCCTGGAGAGCCAGAACGCCAGCACCAGCTGGGCGGCCTTACCCAGGGCCGCGACGAGCACCCCGAGTGCGAGGACGTCGCGCCACCGCGGTGAGGCACCCGCGAGCATGTCGAGGTCCAGCCCCGCTCCCCCCGCGAGGGCGGCCGCAGCCGCGACGTAGAGCCCGAGGTCTGCGGCGCGGGTCGTGATGAAGGCCGTGAGCCCGGAGGCCACCTTGTGTTCTTCGCGCCAGGTGAAACCGATGAGGGCGTAGGAGGTCCCCCCCATCACCTCCCACGCGAGGAGGAGGGATGGCATCGTGGTCGCCGTGACCGTGAGCAGCGCGGCAGCCACGAAAACGAGCATCAGGCCGTGGAACCGCGCCCGTGACTCGCGCACGTCCACCGCCCCCGCGAGGAGCACGAGGACAGCGACGACGGCCACCGTCGGGGCGACGACCGCGGCGAGCCCGTCGACACCGAGCCCGAAGTCGGCGCCCGCCACGAACGGGACGGCCACCGTGGGCCTGGTCACCGCAACGACGACGGTGAGCATCGCGGTGACCGTCGCGATCCCCACGCCGGTTGCCGACGCGTAACGGTCCGCGCGAACGCGGGGGCTGAGCAACAGCGCGGCTCCAGCGAGCGTGGGCAGCCCGACGAGGGCCCACAGGCACGCTTGCGCCACGGCGCCGGTCACCGCTGCACCCGCCGCGTCATCGCGCGAGGTCCGTCGCGGAGTCGGTCATGTCGCTGCCCCGGTGCCGGTGTAGCAGGGTCGCGACCGCGAAACCGGTGGCCATCTCGACGGTCATCGCGGCGAGGACCACGAGCAGCAGCACCTGCCCGGTGGGTTCGGGGGCGAGGAACCACCACATCGCTCCGGCGGCGAGGATCACGGCGTTGATCATGACCTCCAGGCCCATCATCACCATGACGACGACCTGCTGGGAGATCGCACCGTAGAGGCCCACTGCGAAGAGGGCTGCGGCCACGAGGAGTACGAGCTGGAGGGTCATCGGCCCACCCCGCCGCGCTGGGGGTCCCGAGGTGGGCGCTGGTCGAGGTCGTCGCCGAACCGGTCGTACCTGGTGCGGTGAGCGGCGAGGACCACTCCGCCGACGATGGTCGCCACCATCACGGGGCTGACGACGACCATGACGAGCATCTGCTCGCCCATGAGGGCGCGTCCCAGGGCGGCGGTGACGTCCGGTGCGGGCACCCCGCGGCGCACCGGCCAGTCGACGAGCACCGCCCCTGCGCCGAGCACGACGAACGCCCCGAACGCCACCGCGAGCGCGGCCCGCTTGTCGTGGACCATCGACATGGGCATCAGCGCCGGGTTCATCCCCATGAACATCACCATGTAAACGGCCATGATGGCCATCTCCATGAGCATCATCAGCACCGTGACGATGCCCAGATAGTTCTGCTGCATGAGAACCAGAGTGAACCCGACGGCGATGAACGACAGGGCGAGGGCGTACGTCGCGCGGGCCATCGAGTCCACGAGGAACACCAGCACGGCCGAGGCCACGGCCACCATCCCTAGCATCCCGAACACCACATCGACGAGCAACTCGTTCAGCCCTTCCACGCCACGACGACGGCGACCACGAGGTCCTGGACCAGCACCGCGGGCAGGAGCACGACCCAACCGAACTCCATGAGCAGGTCGGGCCGGGCTGCGGGAACGCGGCGGCGGAGCCAGATGAAACCGGCAAGCAAGGCAGCGGTCTTCACCAGCACCCACGCCCAGGCGGGCAAGAGTGGGCCGGCGCCACCGCCGAGGAACATCGGCACCGCGAAGGCCGCCCCCGCGGCGAGCAGCGCGTACCGGCCGCCCTGCACGAGCAACCGGTCAACACCGCTCAGCTCGGACAGCACACCGCCGGCGATGTCGGCCCCGGCCGGCGGGGTGAACGGTCCCCACACCGAGAACGCGACCACGCCCAGGCAGTAGACGGCGAACGCGACCGGCATCCACACCACGAACCACAACGAGCGCTGAGCCGCCGCAACCTCTCCCACGTTCAGGCTCGCCGCGCCCAGCGCTGGGGCCACGAGCGCAAACATCAACGGAAGCTCGTAGGCCAACGCGAGGGCGAGGAAGCGGTATCCGCCGACGAGGGAGTGCACCGAGTTGGCACCCCACCCGATGAGCCACACCAACGCCCACACCGCGACATCCATAGCGTTGAACCAGACAACGCCGACGTCGAGGTCCGAGATCACCCAGGTCCCCAGGGGTACGACCGCCACCATGAGCAAGGCGGCGATCAGCAAGCCACCCCCACCGATGCGCCAGAGCACTGTGTCGGCGGACAGCGGGGCACGGCGGCGCTGGCGCAGCAGGCGCGCACTTTCGTCCAGAGGACGCGTCAGTGCGTGGCCGCGTGGCATGCCCTCGGCGCGCGCGCTGATCACCGCGTCAAGGACCACGGCAGCCGCCACGAACGCTGCAAGAAGCGGCAGGACCAGCACCACCCAGGCGCCACTCACCACCGTCGGCGCATCAGGCACCCGAGCCCACCCCCGCCCTCACCAATGCCCCACCGAGGCTCGCCACGACGAGCCGGGCCACCGCGAGATCGCACCCGATCACCAACTGCCCCAGGTCTGCGACCGGGACGGGGGCGCCGGTTGCGTCTCGTGCTCGGTCCAGGAGTCCGTTGAGGCGCTCAAGGCAGTCACCGGCGAGATGTTCAGGCAGCCCGAGTTCGCGTACCAAGTCAGGGTGAAGGACCCCGACACCCCGCAGCGACCACCGGAGCAGTCGGGATGCTGCGACACGTCGCCTGAGGTCGGTGAGAATTGCTGCGGATGAGTCCTCGCGTCGGTCAAGGAACCCGTCGCGCGCTGCTCTGGCGCGGGTTGCCCCGTCCGGCCAGCCAGCCAGGTCGAGCAGGGCAGCCACGTCGTCACAGGCCCGGGCAACGGCAGCCTCCTCGCTTCCCGCAGTGTTGACGTCGTTGTCGTCGACAAGGTGGGCCGTTGCGTCGACCACCAGATCGCCGTGCAACGTCACGTCAAGCACGAGCCCGGCCGGCCAGTGCGGCAGCACAGGCCCGAGCCGCACAGGCACGGCGTCCATCTCAAGGCCGTCACGGTCCTCATCCGAACCCTCGGCGAGCGGGATACCGTCCGGCGCCATCTCCATCCCCCCGTGGTCCATCCCCCCGTGGTCCATCCCTCCGTGGTCCGTGTCCGCGTCGTCGTCGTTTTGCATGCCTGCGTCGACACTGTGGTCCATCCCCTTGTGACCAGCGTGGGCGATCTCACCGTGCTGGTCCCCGGTGGACGAGCCACGATTGGGGCGGTGCGCGGCATCCTCGGCTTGAGCCCATAAGTCGGTCAAGAGCTTGGCCACCTCATCGAGCGAGGTCCCGATGTCGGTCTGGGCGCCGATGTCGAGCCGTGCCCTCGGGCCGGGCATCGCCCCCCACAGCCGGTCGAGGACCTCAGCGAGCTCTCCGGCTGGTCGGCCCGCGACGATGAGCACGTCGGCCGTCGCGGGTGATGCAGTGATACGCCAACCTCGTTGCGCAACTGCGCGTTCTGTCGACACCCTCACCGCCCAGGCACCGGGGCACTCGACGAGGAGCACCTGGGTGGCGCGCACTGCCCGCGTTGCCAACCACTCCCTCATACCCACCGGAACACTCCTTCACGCCAAGCCCACGCGACCGCCACCATGAGCGCGCTGAGGAAGAGGAACATCTCGGTCACAGCACCTGCCCCGAGGTCGGCGACGACCACGGCCCACGGATACATGAAGAGCATTTCGACGTCGAAGGCGAGGAACAATAGCGTCGCGAGGTACCAGCGCACGTGATATCTGGACAGTGCATGTGCTTCCGGCATCCACCCCGACTGGTACGGCACCGTGCGCAGTGGCGAGCGCCACGGCACGAGCAGCCAGTGCGCGCCGTAAAGCATTGCCACCGCGAGGAGTCCGAGCCCGGCCGTCACCACGAGACCCGTCATCGCGGATTCCTGCCCTGTAGTGGGAGTCGCACCTCGAAGGTGGATCCCAGACCGGGCCCCGGGCTGCTCGCAGACAACGACCCCCCGTGGATCTCGACGATGGCCCGGCTGATGGTCAGGCCGACACCGGACCCTCGGCCCTTGCGGTCTCGGGCGGTGTCGCCCCGGTAGAACCGCTCGAAGATGTGAGGCAGTTGCTCAGGAGGGATGCCGTCGCCGTCGTCGCTCACCTGAACGACGGCCTCGGGCCCCTGGAGCGTTGCAACCAGTTCGACCCTGCCACCGGTGCCCGTGTGTCGGAGGGCGTTGTCCAGGAGGTTCGCGAAGACCTGCGCGAGTCGCTGCTCGTCCCCCCTCACCGAGGCGCGTGCTTGTGTTGGGGCGCTCACCGACAGATCGACGCCCTTGTCCTCGAAGCGGGCCCGTGAGTTCTCGGCGACAGTCAGGAAGAACCGGCCCAGTTCGACGTCGCCCACCTGGAGCGAGAGGCGCCCCTCCTCGGCGCTGCTGACATCGTCGATGTCAGCAGCGAGCCGCGAGAGTCGTTGCACCTGATAGCTCATGACCTCGCTGGTCTCCGGCCCCCACGTGGCCACCCCGTCGTCGAGTGCCTCCAGGT